>NZ_CP060704.1:1270462-1583193 GCF_014353015.1 Chitinimonas koreensis | reverse complement strand
GGCGGCCAACAATTCGGTCGGGTTGGCGGTGGAGCTGAATTTCCTGTCGCTGTACCGGCTCGATCCGGAGATCCGGGCGCGGGTGGTGGCCTACCGCGAGGGGCTGGTCGGCGGCATCGCCGGGCTGGCGCGGATGATGGGCTCGACCCAGCCGCGCATCGATGCCTCGCTGGTGCTGTCGGTGGTGCACCGGCTGCAGTTCGAGGTGATGAACCTGGCGCCGCCCTGGCCGGAGAGCCTGCTCGAGGCGGAGCTGGGGCGGATGCTGGAGCTGGTGTTGCGGATCGAGGCACCGATCGTGGTGGATGGCGGGAGCTAGCAACAGCACAGCCAATCCGTCCGTCGCAGCCGGCCCAACTTGTAGGAGCGGCTTCAGCCGCGAACGAGGTGCACTGAACCGTCGGCGATTCGCGGCTGAAGCCGCTCCTACATGGCGCGCGAGGACTTGCAACGCAATCCCAGTTGCCACGCAGCCACAGCACCATCGACACGTCGAGCGATGCGCGAGGAGCGCCCCCGCCGGCACCAAGCCCCACTGACGAGCGCCAGCGAGGCTCCCTCGCCGGCGGGCGAGGACGGAGGGAGTGGGAATGAATCCGGGGAGAGTGCGTGTCCGAGCACTCGCAGACTGCAGACACCCGGCTTTGCCGGGTGCCGCCACGACGATTCAGCCGTCTAATCGCGCGCCACGAAGGCAGCGCTCGACAACAACTCCTCCAGCATCGCCGCGGTCGCCTTGCCGCTGACCGAGAACGGATCGAGCGCCGGCACCGTCGAGTACTTGAGCAGCAGCGACAGGTTGACCTTGTCCAGCTTCACCTTGCCCATGCTCCAGGCCGGGTAGCGGCGCACGTCGATTTCGGCGTATTCCAGCAGCGTCAGCTCGCCGTGGCGCGCATCGCGCTGCAGCCGGCCGTACAGCCGGTTGACCTCGACGCGGCTGCCCTCGAGCGCCTGCAGGAACACGTCGCCGCAGTAGCACAGCGCGCCGGTGATGCCGCCGGCCGTATTGTTGCGGCGCGAAACCTCGAGGATCTGGTCGACCAGCTCGTGGTCGATCGGCGCCGCGGCGCGGCTCGCGTAGATCAGGCGTACCAGCATGGCGCTTATCTCCGGGTCATCAGCGCGAGGAATTCGCGCCGCAGATTGGCGTCGCGCAGGAAGGAACCGCGCATCACGCTGTTGCTCATCTTGGTGTCCATGTCCTTCACCCCGCGCCAGTGCATGCAGAAATGGTCGGCCTCCATCACGATGGCCAGCCCGTCCGGCTGCAGCATCTCCATCAACAGGTCGGCCACCTGCGACACGGCCTCTTCCTGGATCTGCGGCCGGCTCATCACCCAGTCGATCAGCCGCGCATATTTCGACAGGCCGATCAGGTTGGAGTGCTCGTTCGGCATCACGCCGACCCACACCTTGCCCAGGATCGGGCACAGGTGGTGCGAGCAGGCGCTGCGCACCTGGATCGGGCCGACGATCATCAGCTCGTTCAGGCGCTCGATATTGGGGAACTCGGTCACCGGCGGCATCGGCTGGTAGCGGCCGCGGAACACTTCCTGCACGAACATCTTGGCGACGCGGCGGGCGGTGTCCTGGGTGTTGTGGTCGCTGGCGGTGTCGATGACCAGGCTTTCGAGCACGCCGACCAGTTGGGTCTGCACCTCGGCCTGCAGTTCGGCCAGCTCGCCGTCCTCGATGAAGCGGGCGATGTTGTCGTTGGCGTGGAAGCGCACGCCGGCCGCCTGGATGCGGTCGCGGATGCGCTGCGAGACCGGCGGCGACGGCTCGGCCGGTGGAGTCTGTTTGCTCGGCATGGGGGCGTTCGGAACGATTCCTGGATGGAATTCGGGTTGGCGACGCGAAATAGTCTAAGACAAAGCCGTCACGGCCCGCAGCCAAATGTGCCGTGGCCCGCAGCGCGGCTGCCGGCCGCAGCGGATTGAACGTTCGGCGGCGAGGCCGCACCAAGCGACCCCGGCGGCCATCGGCCGCAGATCCGACACAGGAGTCAAGAACAATGAAAACCCGTGCAGCCGTGGCCTGGCAGGCCGGCGCCCCGCTCAGCATCGAAGAGGTCGACCTCGAAGGCCCGCGCGCCGGCGAGGTGCTGGTCGAGATCAAGGCGACCGGCATCTGCCACACCGACTACTACACGCTGTCCGGCGCCGACCCCGAGGGCCTGTTCCCGGCCATCCTCGGCCACGAGGGCGCCGGCGTGGTGCTCGAGACCGGCCCGGGCGTGACCACGCTCAAGCCCGGCGACCACGTGATCCCGCTCTACACGCCCGAATGCCGCCAGTGCAAGTTCTGCCTGTCGCGCAAGACCAACCTGTGCCAGGCGATCCGCGCCACCCAGGGCCGCGGCCTGATGCCCGACGGCAGCTCGCGCTTCTCGCTCGACGGCCGGCCGCTGTTCCACTACATGGGCACCTCGACCTTCGCCAACCATATCGTGGTGCCCGAGATCGCGCTGGCCAAGATCCGCAGCGACGCGCCGTTCGACACGGTCTGCTACATCGGCTGCGGCGTCACCACCGGCGTCGGCGCGGTGATCTTCACCGCCCGCGTCGAAGCCGGCGCCAACGTGGTGGTGTTCGGCCTCGGCGGCATCGGCCTCAACGTGATCCAGGGGGCGCGCATGGTCGGTGCCGGCCGCATCATCGGCGTCGACATCAACCCGCGCCGCGAGGCACTGGCGCGCCAGTTCGGCATGACCGACTTCATCGATCCGTCCAAGGTCGACAACGTGGTCGACGCCATCGTCCAGCTGACCGACGGCGGCGCCGACTACAGCTTCGAGTGCATCGGCAATACCAAGGTGATGCGGCAGGCGCTCGAGTGCTGCCACAAGGGCTGGGGCAAGTCGATCATCATCGGCGTGGCCGAGGCCGGCGCCGAGATCAGCACCCGGCCGTTCCAGCTGGTCACCGGCCGCGAGTGGAAGGGCTCGGCCTTCGGCGGCGCGCGCGGCCGCACCGACGTGCCGAAGATCGTCGACTGGTATATGGAGGGCCGCCTCGAGATCGATTCGCTGATCACCCACCGGCTGCCGCTCGAACGGATCAACGAGGGCTTCGACCTGATGAAGGCCGGCGAGTCGATCCGGTCGGTGGTGATCTACTAGCCCCTGCACTTTGGTCCATCGTAGGTCGGGCTTTATGCCCGACCTACGTGAGCCCGGCCCCGCTGTTGCGATCCGTCGGCGCAGGAGCGGTTTCTGCCCGCGCACTGGCCGCCAATCGCGGCTGAAGCCGCTCCTACGGTACGGCCGCCGCATCGCCCCTCCACATCGAACCTCCACATCGAACCCAAGGAGCGACCATGCCCCTCGAACTCCTGTCCGAGCACGCCTGCTTCGGCGGCGTGCAACGCTTCTACCGCCACGACTCCCGCGAGATCGGCCTGCCGATGCGCTTCGGCGTCTATCTACCGCCAGCGGCGCGGTCCGGCCCGGTGCCGGCGCTGATCTACCTGGCCGGCCTCACCTGCAGCGAGGAGACCTTCGCCATCAAGGCCGGCGCCCAGCGCCACGCGGCCGAGCATGGCCTGGCGCTGGTCACGCCCGATACCAGCCCGCGCGGCGCCGACCTGCCGGGCGATGCCGAGCACTGGGACTTCGGCGTCGGCGCCGGTTTCTACCTCGATGCGACCGAGTCGCCGTGGAACCGCCACTACCGCATGGAAAGCTATCTGCTGGACGAGCTGACCGCGCTCCTGGCGGCCGAGCTGCCGATCCGCGCCGACCGGCTCGGCCTGTGCGGCCACTCGATGGGCGGTCACGGCGCGCTGACGCTGGCGCTGCGCCATCCGGGGCGGTTCCGCTCGCTGTCGGCGCTGGCGCCGATCGCGGCGGCCAGCGCCAGCCCCTGGGGCGAGAAGGCCTTCGCCGGCTACCTCGGCGCCGACCGCGCCGCCTGGCTGGCGCACGACGCCAGCGCGCTGATGGCGGCCCGCGCGATGCCCTACCCCGACGGCATCCTGATCGACCAGGGCCTGGCCGACGGCTTCCTCGCCGCCCAACTGATGCCCGAACGCTTCGAGGCCGCCTGCGCCACGGCCGGCCAGCCGCTGACGCTGCGGCGGCATGCAGGCTACGACCATGGCTATTACTTCGTGGCGAGCTTCATCGGCGACCATGTCGCGCATCATGCAAGGGTGTTGCTGCGCGATTGAGGCCAGCGGCCAAGAACACAAACGCCCGAGTTCTCAACTCGGGCGTCGTGCATTGAAAGCCCCCTCTGCCGGAGGGCGCGGGCGGGCCGCATCGTCCCGGTACGGCAGAGCCGCTTCGTCGCGGCGGCCACGCCGGCCTTCGATCGTTCACTTCTCCGGCATCGCCGACGAATGATGGCTGGTGATCTGCCACTGCTTGCCGTCCCAGCGGTAGGTGTAGGTGTAGCGCGCCTTCACCACCTGGCCGGTGGTGCCGAAGGTGAAGGTGTAGAGGCCGGCGTCCCAGGCGGTGTTGCAGCCGAGCTCGATCATGCGCAGGTTGATCTGGCCCGACGGCTTGTTGGCCAGAAAGTGGTGGAAGTAGTCCTCCTTCTCGGCCGCGGTGAAGCGCGGCGTGTTGGAGACCGTCGGCAGCAGGATCGAGCGTTCGGCGTAGTTGGCGACCACCTGGTGCGGATCGCCGGTCTGCAGCGAGCGGTTCCAGCGGTCGAACAGCGCGGCGATCTCCTGCTCGCTGGTGGCCCGGCAGGATGCCGGCGCCGCCGGGTCCGAACCCGATGCCGGGGCGGTGGCGCAGCCTGCGAGCGCGAATGCGGCCGTGACGGCCAGTGCCGTGATCTTGAGCATGTCGTTCCTCCACTGTCGATTGTCGTCGTTCAAGGGTGCCGCGCCGGCGCGACCCCGTCGCCTGGCTGAAATGCCAGGACGCGGCTTTCCCACTGTAGGCGGGGGCCGGGCAAGTTCAATGACGGCTTGCGCCGGGCCGACCGCCGGCTGGGCGCCCCGTCGCGCTTCCGCATGCCGGAGCAGGGTTCGGCCGCCCGAACGGCCTGGGGATGAGCGCCCAAGAAAAAGCCCCGGCAAGCCGGGGCTGGCAATCGGGACCGGTGCCGAACCGATCCAGGGCTTCCTCCTCTTCGTCTTCCGGCCGGTTCCCGCTTCGGCGGCGCGCTCGGCCGCACCGAGGGCAGGAAGCTCGGCAATCTGATTGGCAATCTAGTCCGCCCGCCGCGCCCACGCTCAGGGCAGGCAGGTAACAGCGGCGTAACAGCGCGGCCGCAGCCGCACGCCGCCGCGGAGCCGGTCCGGGTTCGCCGGCATGGCGCGCGACGGGCCGCCGGCATGCCTGGGGCAAGGGCCTGCACTCCGGCCGCAACCGCCCACTCCGGCCTCGCCACGGCTGGCCGCCGTGCGAACGGCACGCTGCTTGCTCGTCGGGCGGGACGGGCGCAGCGCGCCTGTTCCGTCCACCCGCGAAAGGAGCCGGCCATGCCAGCCAAATCGAAAGCCCAGCAGCGCGCCGCGGGCGCGGCGCTGTCCGCCAAGCGCGGCGAGACCAAGGTGAAGGAGCTCAAGGGAGCCTCTAAATCGATGTACGACTCGATGAGCGAGAAGGAGCTCGACGAGATGGCGTCGACCCCGCGCAAGGGCAAGCCCGACCACGTCGACTGAGCCCCGTATCGCCGGCCGCCCTCTTCCATAACCGCGCCGCGTTGGCGCACGGGCCCCGTGCAAGGATCCCCGCCATGCCCTGTGCCCTCCTCCCCGCCCGCGAGACCCTGCGCAAATCCGGCGCCGGCCCGTCACCGGCGCCTCCGACGACGATCCGAGCAGCATCGGCACCGATGCCCGACCGGCGCCAAGTTCGGCTACGGCCCGTCGTGGGCGCTGCTGTTCTCCTGCCCGCCGATACTGGCGATCCAGCTGATCGCCTCGCCGGCCCCGCCGCTGACCGGATCTGCGCGCGAAAGCTGCGGCGAGTACGCCCTGCGCAGTTCGTACCGTGCCGCTGCGTCGTCGCGCATTGCGTGCCGATAGCAGCGCGCCAGCGTCGAGCTCGTTGAAATGTTGTCCAGGCGAAGCGGTAAAAACTGCCCGCCGCCCGAGCGGGCTCGTGCGGTCCGGACGGATGGCCGGCCGCCGCTACCCATCACGCCGCGACGCCGCTGTCGCCGAGCCGCGGCCCGGTCGGCCGGCATGGCGCGGGGCCGCCGGGTACGGTGCTTGCGATTGAGTCGGCGCTGAAGGAATCCACCCCAAGCCCACCGCGCCGAGGCTGACTTCAGCGCCTCGAAACGGCCGGTAAGACCGAACCTGAAAGGATTTGACGATGACCACCCGCAACCAAGACGACCGGGACGACAACAAGACCGACCAGCGCGGTTTCGCCTCGATGGACCCCAACAAGCAGCGCGAGATCGCCAGCCAGGGCGGCCAGGCGGCGCACGAGCGCGGCACCGCGCACGAGTTCGATTCGGAAGAGGCGCGCGAAGCCGGCCGCAAGGGCGGCGAGAACAGCCAGGGCGGCCGCAGCAGCGCCAGCAGCCGCGACGACAACGCCGCCGGCCGCGACGACGACAGCCGCAGCGGCAACAGCGGCAGCGGTGACAGGAATCGCAGCAGCGACGGCGAGCGCGAGAACAGCCGCGGCGCCAGCGACGGCAATCGGGGCAGCAGCGACAACAGCCGCAGCGCCGGCGAGCGCGACGACGGCAGCGGCGAACGCACGCGCGGCGGCAGCAGCGAGCAGCATGCGCAGGCAGGCCGCCAGAGCCACAAGAACGGCTGATGGCAGCGGGCGGCCGGTAGCGCCCGCATCCGCCGGCCGCCCCGGTCCGGAATACGAAACGGCCTGGCACCGGGCGATCCGCTCGGGCAGCCAGGCCTCGCTGCCGTCGACCCTGGCGCTGAGCTGGCGCAGCCGCGCCGACGACGGCGCTGCCGCCAGCCTGCGGGCGGGGGCAGGCCGCGGCGCCGGCCTGCGCGGTCGATTCCCTGCCCACGCCGCCGCGCTTCCGGCCCGGCTTCGAGCGGCACCCGGAGCGCCGCTCGATGGCCGCGGTCTATGCCGCCTTCGGCCTGGGCTTGGCGCGGGGCAGCGCCGGCAAGGTCTTGGCCGGCGAGCACCGTTCCCGCCGATCCGCGGCCGGCTCAATCGAGCCGGGCCGTCATCTCCGCCGTGATGCGCCGGCGCGCCGCCTCGTAGCCGGCCCACGGGTCTTGCCGCTGCCGGCGTAGCCGTTCGAGCGTGGCGCGCACGTCGAACCGGTCGGCGCGCACGCCGTCGGCCAGCTCGTCCCATTCGATCGGCACCGCCACCGGCGCGCCCGGCCGCGCCCGCACCGAGTAGGCGGCCACCGCGGTGGCGCCCTCGGCATTGCGCAGCCAGTCGATGAAGATGCGGCCGGTGCGCCGCTGCTTGGCGGCCGTGGCGACGAAGCGGTCCGGCATCAGCACTGCCAGGTGGCGGGCGATGCGCTGCGACAGGCCCTTGACCGTGTCCCAGTCGTGGTGGCGCGTCAGCGGCGTCTCGACGTGCAGACCCTTGCCGCCGGTGGTCTTGAGGAAGCAGGCCAGGCCCAGCTCTTCCAGCAGCGCGCGCACCAGGCCGGCCGCCTCGACCACCCGCTGCCACGGCAGGTCCGGCGCCGGGTCGAGATCGAAGATCATGCGGTCGGGCCGATCGAGCCGGTCGCGCCGGGCGCCCCAGGTGTGGAATTCGAGCACGCCCATCTGCACCAGGCCGATCACCGCGGCCAGGTCGTTGGCCACCATGTAGCGGGCCGATTCGCCGCTTCCCTCCTCCACCTCGACCGCCAGCAGCGTAGCGGGGAAGGCCTCGCCGAAATGCTTCTGGAAGAAGCAGGGCTGCGCCGGCCCGCGCGGGCAGCGCACCAGGCTCAGCGGCCGGTCGTGCAATTGCGGCAGCAGCCGTTCGGCCACCGCGGCGTAGTAGCGCGCCAGGCCGATCTTGCCGAGGCCGACGTCGGCGAACAGCACGCGGTCGGGATGGCTGATGGCGACGCCGGCCACCTGGTCGGGCGCGGCAGCGGCCGCCGCGGCGGCGCCCTTCGCCGCCATGCCCTTCACCGGCCGGTCCGCCGCATCGGCTTCCGGCGGCGCCACGGCCACCTCGTCCGTCACGGCGCGCGCCGGCTTGTCCTCGCGCAGGCCGACGAAAGCCGCCTGGCGCAGCAGGCCGGCCTCGGTCCAGCCGGCGAAGCGGACTTCGGCGACGCACTCGGGTTCGACCCAGTGGAATCCATCCGGACCGCGTTCGGTCGGACCGCGTTCGGTCGGGCCGCGTTCGGCCGGGCCGCCGTCGAACGGCGAATCGGCGCGGCGTAAGGCCTGCAAGCGCGCCGTCAGCTGCGTCAGCAAACCGTGGTCGAAACCGGTGCCGACCCGCCCGGCATAGCGCAGCCGGCCGTGCGCGTAGTAGCCGACCAGCAGCGCGCCGAAGCCGATCCGGCTGCCCTTCGGATCGGTGTAGCCGCCGATCACGAATTCCTGCCGCCGGCCGCACTTGAGCTTGAGCCAGTGGCTCGAACGGCCGGCCGCATAGGGCGCGTCGGCGCGCTTGAGGATCAGCCCTTCCTGGCCGTGCAGGCAGGCATGGCGGAAGGCCGCCTCGACCGCTTCGTCGAGGTGGGCGCTGTAGCGCACCGGGGCGTCGGCCGGCAAGGCGGCCAGCAGCGCTTCGAGCCGCCGCTTGCGCTCGCGCTGCGGCAGGCCGCGCAGGTCCTCGCCGTCGAGCCAGGGCAGGTCGAACGGCAGGTAGACCAGCCGCGCCGGCCGGCTGCGCTCGCCGGGCTTGGGAAACGCCTGCTGCAGCGCCTGGAAGCTGATCTCGCCGCGCGCGTCGAGCGCCACCACCTCGCCGTCGAGCCAGGCCGAGACGTCGCCGAGCCCGCCCAGCGCGCGCGCCAGCTCCGGCATGCGCGCGGTCCAGTCCTTGCGGTTGCGCGTCCGGATCTGCACTTCGCCGCGGTCGACGCGCGCCAGGATGCGGTAGCCGTCGTACTTGAGCTCGGCCAGCCAGTCGCCGCCGTGCGGCGCGCGCTCGACCAGGCTGGCCAGCTGCGGCTCGATGAAGTCGGGCATCGGCGCACGGCAGGCAGGCATGGCCGATGACCCGGCCGGCGCTTCGGCCGGCGGCTCCGCCTCGCTGCGCGCGGCGATCTGGGCCAGGCTGCGCCGGCTCAGCACGCTGCGGGTCAGCCGTTCGGTGATCTCGGCTTCCGGCCCCTCGCGCGCCTCGGCATCGGCCCGCTTGATCAGCAGCCAGGGCGTCTGCCGCTCCTCGTCCTTCGCCTTGATGCGCACCAGCGTCCAGCCGCCGGCCAGCTTCTCGCCGCGCAGCCGGAATTCGAGCCGGCCGCGCCGGTAGCCCTCGGCCGGGTCGCCGTCGGGCAGCCATTCGCCGCGGTCCCACAGCATCACCGTGCCGGCGCCGTACTGACGCGCCGGGATCACGCCCTCGAAGCCGCCGTAGTCGAGCGGATGGTCCTCGACCTCGACCGCCAGCCGCTTCTGCGCCGGGTCCAGGCTCGGCCCGCGCGGCACCGCCCAGCTCTTCAGCGTGCCGTCGAGTTCGAGCCGGAAGTCGTAGTGCAGCTTGCGGGCGGCGTGCTGCTGGATCACGTAGGCCAGCCGCGGGCCGGACGGCCGTTCTTCGCCCTCGGGTTCGGGCGTGCGGGCGAAATCGCGCTTGCGGCGGTATTTCTCCAGTCCCATGGCGCTGGCCCTAGGCCGACTTGGCGGTCTTGCGCGCGGCCGCCGGCTCGGTCCGCGCAGCCGCGGTGGTGCGCTTGCGCGCGGCCGTCGCCGCAGGCTTGGCGGCGGCCCGCTTGCGCGGCGCGGCCGGCTTGCGGCGGCTTTCCTCCCCGGCGCCGGCCTTGCCCTTGTCCTTACCGCCCAGGCTGCGCTTGAGCAGCGCCACCAGGTCGATCACGTTGTCGCCGGCCGGCGCCGGCTCGCCCCCGGTCTCCTCGCTCGCCACCAGGTGGGTCTCGTCGGCGGCGATCTTGCGCTCGACCAGCGCCAGCACGTCGTCGCGGTAGCGGTCGCGGTACTGCTCGGGCCGCCAGTCGCTGCTCATGTCCTCGACCAGCGCCTGGGCCATCTGCAGCTCGCGCGCGGTCAGGCCGGCCGCCTTGGCGTCGGCGGCCGGCAGGTCGAGGTCGCCGCGGTCGCGGATCTCGTCGGCGTAGCGCAGCGTCTGCAGCAGCAAGACCTCGTCCATCGCGCGCAGCACCGCCAGGTGCTGGCGGGTGCGGATCACCACCTGGCCGATGCCGACCTGGCCGCTGCGGCGCAGCGTCTCGCGCAGCAGCGCATAGACCTTCTCGCCGCGGCGGATCGGCGCCAGGTAGTAGGGCTGCTCGTAGTAGAGCGGGTCGATGTCGGCGGCCGGCACGAAGGCCAGCAGGTCCAGCGTCTGGGTCGCCGCCGGGTTGGCCTGCTTCAGCTCCTGCTCGGTCAGCGCCACGTACTCGCCCTCCTCGTACTGGTAGCCCTTGACCAGGTCGTCCCAGCCCACCTCCTTGCCGGTGCGCTTGTTGACGCGGCGGTAGCCGACCGGCGCGAAGTCGCGCTTGTCGAGCAGGTCGAGGTCGAGCTCGCTGCGTTTCTCGGCCGGGAACAGCTCGACCGGGATATGGATCAAGCCGAAGCTGATGGCGCCTTTCCACAATGCGCGCGGCATGGGTGCTCCTCGTCGCGGTTGGCTCCGCCGCGACGGCCGCGGCGGGGATCGAGGCCAGGACGCCGCAAATGCCGTGCCTTGGCCGCTGCGGCGGCCATGCGGGCCCAGGCGTGGCGGCACGGCTGAGGCCGTTGAAATGTTGACGCGCCGGTGCGGTAAAAACTGCCCCGTGCCGCGGCGGCCCGCCGCAGTGCCGCCACGCTGCGCCGCGGCGGGCGGAAACCGCGCCGGGCCGCGGCGGCGAACGGTTTGGCGGCGCGGGGGGCCGCCCGGTGCGGCGACCAGCGGCGAGCCGGCGCGGCGGGAACGGCGCTTGCGGGCGAGACGGGGGCTGGAGGTATCCGAACGCCGTGCCGAGGCTCGTCTCCAGCGCCTGTTCACGGCGCTCAGCACCAAACCCGAAAGGATTGACGATGGCCACCCGCAAACCAGGTGACGACAACAGGAGCCGCCGCGGCTTCGCCTCGATGGACCCGGAACGGCAGCGCGAGATCGCCAGCAAGGGCGGCCAGGCCGCCCACGAGCGCGGCACCGCGCACGAATTCGATTCGGCCGAGGCGCGCGCAGCCGGCCGCAAGGGCGGCGAGGCGGTCAGCGGGGACCGTGCCCACATGGCCGAGATCGGCCGCAAGGGCGGCGAGAACAGCCACGGCGGCCGGCGCGGCGCCGCAGCCGCCGCCGGAAGCGAAGCCGGCGGATCATCTGCGCAGGCGACCAGCCCGCGCGGCAAGCAAGGGCACGGTTGATCGGGGATCGGGCGCGAGGCCCTGGGCGACGCGGATCTGCACCGCGTTGTCGCCCAGCAGCGCCTCGCGTTCGAGCGCGATCTTCAGTCGCGGGCCGGCGCGGCGGCGGCCGGCTGCGGATCGTCGACGGCGGCCGCCGCCGGCAGCGACGCCGCCGATGCCGGCACGGCGGCGGCATCAACGCTCGGAAGACTCCTTCGCATCGTCCTCCTCCTCGGTAGCCCGCCCGGCCGGCGCCCCTCGCCGCAGGCGAAGCGACGGCGGATGGCGCGGACAGGGCAGACGACAGCTAGCGCAGGCGAGGCAAGATGCGTGCCGCGGCGGACCGGATGCCGCGGCCGGCCTCCACCGTGGCCGGCCGTCGCGCGGTGGCCGCACGGCGGAAAGCCCGGCACGGGCCGGCCGGCGGCCGACTAGAATCAAACGGTGCCGCGCGACGCGGCCCGATCGGCCGGCGCCCAGGCCGGCGATCACCGGGAAGGGAGCGGGTTCCATGCATGGTCACCTGAAGCAGGCCCTGGCGCTGTCCGCCACGCTGGCGCTGGCCTGCTGGGCCGGCCCGGCGCATGCCGACGACGACGCGGTGATGGAGCGGCTGTTGAAGGAATTCTCGCCCTCCACCCTGGGCCGGGACGCCCAGCGCCGGGAATTCGAGTGGTTCCGCAAGGCGGCCCGGCCGTTCAAGGGCAAGCGGATCATGGTGGTGTCCGAGACCATCGACACCCATGTCTACGAAGCCGACGTGATCGCCAAGGCTTTCACCGAGCTGACCGGCATCGAGGTGGTGCAGGAGATCACCGGCGAAGACGACGTGGTGAAGAAGATCGAGACCCAGGTGCGCACCGGCCTGCACCTGTACGACGCCTATGTCAGCGACAGCGACCTGATCGGCTGGCACTACCGCAGCGGCAAGGTGGTGAACCTGACCGACTTCATGGCGCGCGAAGGCAGGAGCGTGACCTCGCCCACGCTCGACCTCAACGACTTCATCGGCCGCAGCTTCAGCACCGGGCCCGACGGCAAGCTGTACCAGCTGCCCGACCAGCAGTTCGCCAACCTGTACTGGTACCGCAAGGACTGGTTCGACCGGCCCGATCTGCAGAAGCGCTTCAAGGAGCTCTACGGCTATGCGCTCGACGTGCCGGTCAACTGGTCGGCCTACGAGGACATCGCCGAATTCTTCACCGTCCACGTCAAGGAGCTGGACGGCAAGCGCATCTACGGCCACATGGACTACGGCCGGATGGACCCGTCGCTCGGCTGGCGCTTCTCCGACGCCTGGTTCTCCATGGCCGGCGCCGGCGACAAGGGGCTGCCCAACGGCAAGCCGGTCGACGACTGGGGCATCCGGGTCGACGGCTGCGCGCCGGTCGGCGCCTCGGTCGCGCGCGGCGGCGACATGAACGGGCCGGCGGCGGTCTACTCGGTCAACAAGTTCATCGACTGGCTGAACAAGTACGCCCCGCCCGAGGCGCGCCGGATGGACTTCAACCAGGCCGGCGCGGTGGCGGGCCAGGGCCATATCGCCCAGCAGATCTTCTGGTACACCGCCTTCACCGCGGCCATGACCCGCCCTGGCCTGCCGGTGAACAACACCGACGGCACGCCCAAGTGGCGCATGGCGCCCTCCCCGCACGGCAGCTACTGGCGCGCCGGCACCAAGCTCGGCTACCAGGACGCCGGCGCCTGGACCCTGGTCAAGGGCACCCCGCCGGACAACCTGAAGGCGGCCTGGCTGTATGCGCAGTTCACCGTGTCCAAGGCGGTGTCGCTGAAGAAGACCCTGGTCGGGCTGACGCCGATCCGCGAATCGGACATCGAATCGCAGGCCATGACCGAGGCGGCGCCGAGGCTGGGCGGCCTGGTCGAGTTCTATCGCAGCCCGGCCCGCCGCGCCTGGACGCCGACCGGCACCAACGTGCCGGACTACCCGAACATGGCACCGATCTGGTGGAGCAACATCGGCGCCGCCATCAAGGGCGAGGTGCCGGTGCAGACGGCGCTGGACACCATGGCGCAACAGGCGGACGACATCATGCTGCAGCTGCAGCGCCGCGGCATGGCCAAGTGCGCGCCGCGGCTGAACCCGCTCGGTACCGCGGCGCAATGGCAGGGCCGCGGCGGCGCGCCCTACCCCAGGCTGGCCGACGAAAAGCCCAAGGGAGAGACCCTCAGCTATGAAGAAAGCCTCAAGCAGTCTTGGTAGCGCGCTGCTGTGCTCGGCGGCGACGTGGGCATCGGCGGCCGGGGCGGCGCCCTACGTGCTGATGTTCGACGACAACCCGCCGTTCGTGATCGTCGAAGGCAACCGTTACCGCGGCGTGGCGCTGGACGTGGTGGCCAGGCTGTTCGAGCGGGCGAAGCTCGACTACCGCTGGCAGCAGATCCCGGCCGTGCGCGGCCTGGAGCTGGCCAAGGTCCAGGCGCGCAAGTGCGTGTTCCCGGTGCAGCGCGCCCAGGACATCGAGGCCGACTACCAATGGATCAGCCCGGTGCTGATCACCCACTCGGGCCTGTTCGCCCGCCCCGACGCCAACCTCCCGATCCACAGCCTGAGCGACGCCCGCGGCTACACCATCGGCGTGCTGCGCGGCAGCGGCGACGCGGAATACCTGAAACGCTTCGGCTATTCGGTCGACGAGGCGACCACCCAGGGCCAGAACCTGCAGAAGCTGTTCACCCGGCGCTTCGACCTGTGGGCGACCGACCTCTTGTCGGCCGAACATTTCCGCCGCCAGTCGCCGGACGGGCAGGCGCCGAAGGAATTGCTGGTGTTCCGCACCAGCCTGGGTTCGCTGGCCTGCAACCGGAAGATGCCGAAGGCGGACGCGGCGCGCTTGCAGCAGGCGCTGGACGCGATGATCCAGGAGGGGACGCTGGAGAAGTTGCTGGCGGGTGGGGGCTAAGCTGCTGCACAGGCCAGGCCGCTTCGGGGCGCTGCATCGGAGCGGTCCCGCACCTGGCTTCGGGCAAACAAAAACCGCATCGCAGATCACGATGCGGTTTTTGTTTGCCCGAGAGGGCTCTCGGACTCGTATCTGGTGCCCGGGGTCGGACTCGAACCGACACGCCTTGCAGCGGGGATTTTGAGTCCCCTGCGTCTACCATTTCGCCACCCGGGCGGGAGGAGGTCGCGGATTATGGCCGAGCCGTCGGCCGGCGGTCAACCCGCGCCGGCCGCTATTCGTCCGCCGCCTCGCCCTTGAGCTGCAAGGCGCGCTGGTACAGCGCGTTGCGGTTGCCGCCACCGATCTCGGCCGCCAGCTTCACCGCCTGCTTCAGCGGCAATTCGCGCACCAGCGGCGCCAGCAGCGCGTCGTGCGCCGCCGCGTCGTCCTCGGCCTGCTCCGGCGCGGCCTCGACCAGCACCACCAGTTCGCCGCGCTGCTGGTTGGCATCGCTGGCCACCCACGCCGCCAGCTCGCCCAGCGGCGCGCGGCGGATGGTCTCGAAGGTCTTGGTCAGCTCGCGGCACAGCACCGCCTCGCGCTCGGCGCCGAACACCGCGGCCATGTCGGCCACGCTGTCGGCGATGCGGTGCGGCGCCTCGAAGAAGGCCACCGTGTGCGGCAGGCCGGCCAACTGCTCGAATTCGCGCCGGCGCGCGCCCGGCTTGGATTCGGGGAAGCCGTGGAAATAGAAGCGCGGCGAGCGCATGCCGGCGCCGGCCAGCGCCGCCAGCAGGGCCGAGGCGCCGGGGATCGGCACCACCGGGAAGCCGGCCGCGTGCACTGCCGCCACCAGCCGCGCGCCCGGGTCGCTGACCGCCGGGGTGCCGGCATCCGACACCTGGGCCACCGCCTCGCCGGCCCGCAGCCGCTCGATCACCCGCTCCGCCGCCTCGCGCTCGTTATGCTCGCGCAGCGAGATCATGCGGGTGTCGATGCCGCACAGCTTGAGCAGCTGGCCGGTCACCCGGGTATCCTCGGCCGCCACCAGGTCGACCGCCGCCAGCACGGCGCGCGCGCGCGGGGTCAGGTCGGCCAGATTCCCGATGGGGTGGCGACCACATATAATGACGGCCGATTAACGGGATACGCTTGCTCATGCACGGTAAAACGACCTCTCAAGGCTGGCTGCTCGTCGCGGCGGCGCTACTCTACCTTGCGCTCGCCGGCCCCGCCAACGCGGAAGAGGAGGCCATCGCCGAGCCGGCAGCCGAGAACCAGCCGCACATCGCGCTGATCCTGCCGACCCAGGCGGCGCGCTCGCTGGCCGCCCCGGCCGAGGTGGTCAGCAACGGCGCGCTGGCGGCCCAGGAAGCGCTCGGCGGCGACAACGTGCCGCCGCTCAGGCTCTACCCCACCGGCGCGCGCGACGAGGAGGCGCTGGTCGCCTACCGCGACGCGGTGGCGCACGGCGCGGTCGGCGTGATCGGGCCGCTCACCCGCGGCGCCATCGCCAAGCTGGCGGCCTTCGGCAAGCTGCCGATCCCGGTGCTGGCGCTCAATACGCTCGATCAGCAGAAGACCGTCCCCAATCTCTATGCGCTCGGCCTGTCGATCGAGGCCGAGGCGCGCCAGATCGCCGCCCAGATGTACCGCGACGGCCTGCGCAAGCCGCTGGTGATCGAGACCGACGGCGTGCTGTCCAGCCGCATGCGCGAGGCCTTCGCCGCCGAATGGCAGCAGCGCGCTGGCCAGGCGCCGGTGGTGATGGCGCTCGGCGCCGACAAGAACGCGCTGTGGAAGCTGCGCGACAACCTGGCGGAGGCGGCACCCGACGCGATCTTCCTCGCCTCGGGCCAGAAGAACGCCCACGTGGTGCGGCCCTACCTCGGCAACGACAGGCCGGTCTACGCCACCTCGCAGGTGTGGAACGGCAAGTTCGGCCGCGCCGGCGGCACCGACCTGGCCGGCGTCAAGTTCGTCGACATGCCCTGGCTGCTCGAGCCCTACCAGCAGGACGTGCTGGCCTTCAAGCGCTCGGCCAAGCCGCTGGTGGCCGACATGGAACGGCTCTACGCGCTCGGCGTCGACGCCTACCGGCTGAGCCTGCTGCTGCTGGTCGCCGCGCCCGGCGCCGCGATCGAGATGCAGGGCGTGTCCGGCACGCTGCACCTGTCGGAAACCCGCCAGTTCAGCCGCGAGCTGATGCGCGCCGACATCGGCGGCCAGCCGCGCACCCCGCCGCCGCCCAAGCCCGAACCGGAGGCGGCGCCGGCCATGCCGGCCGAACCGCCCGCCACCACACCGGCCGAGCCGGCCGCCCAGCCGGGCTAGCCGATGTCGATCGCCAAGGGTGCGGCAGCCGAAGCACGCGCGGCGAACTTTCTCGAAGCGCAGCGAGTCAGGATCGTGGCGCGCAACTGGCGCTGCCGCCACGGCGAGATCGACCTGATCGCCGAACAAGCCGGCACCCTGCTGTTCGTCGAAGTCCGCAGCCGCGCCCGGGGCCGCTTCGGCGACGCCGCCGCCAGCATCACCGCCGCCAAGCAGGCGCGGCTGGTCGCCGCGGCCCAGCTCTATCTCGCCACGCTCGCCCGCATCCCGCCCTGCCGCTTCGACGCGATCCTGCTCGACGGCGACGCCGAGCCGCGCTGGCTCAGGCACATCATCGAACTCTGAAATCGAACCAATGAACTCCGAAAGCCATCCATGGATCTGATCGATCGCGTCAACCAGCATTTCCTCGACAGCCTCGCGGTCAAGGAACTCGCGCGCGAACTCCTGGCCGCGCCGGTCGCCGTCGCGGCCGAACGCATGGTCGCGGCGCTGATGTCGGACCGCAAGGTCCTCAGCTGCGGCAACGGCGGCTCGGCCGCCGACGCGCAGCGCTTCGCCGCGGCGATGGTCGGCCGCTTCGAGAAGGAGCGGCCCGGCCTCGCCGCCATGTCGCTGGTGACCGACAGCTCGGTACTGAGCGCGATCGCCAACGACTACGACTACGAGCTGGTGTTCTCCAAGCAGGTGCGCGCGCTGGGCCAGCCCGGCGACATCCTGCTGGCGATCTCGACCTCGGGCAGCTCGGCCAACGTGATCGAAGCGGTGCACGCCGCCCACGAGCGCCAGATGAGCGTGATCGCGCTGACCGGCCGCGACGGCGGCAAGCTGGCCGAGCTCTTGACCGGCGAGGACCTGCTGCTCAACGTGCCGACCGAACGCGTCGCCCGCATCCAGGAAGTGCACCTCCTGCTGCTCCACGGCATCTGCGATGCCATCGACTTCATCCTGCTGGATGGCGAATAAAGCGAACCAAGGAATCCCAAGCCCATGAAACGACTCGCAACCCTCACCCTCGCGCTGCTGGCCGCCAGCCAGCTGAGCGCCTGCTTCCCGCTGGTGGTGGCCGGCGTCGGCACCGGCGTGGCCGTGGCGCAGGACCGGCGCGCCACCTCGGTGGTGCTCAACGACCAGGAGATCGAGAACGGCGTGGCCCGCTCGATCGGCAACAAGTACGGCAAGCTCACCCACGTCAACGTGACCAGCTACAACCGCAGCGTGCTGCTGACCGGCGAAGTGCCCGACGACGCGGCGCGCGCCGACGTCGAGCGGCTGGCGGC
This sequence comes from Chitinimonas koreensis, assembly GCF_014353015.1. Lineage (NCBI taxonomy): Bacteria > Pseudomonadati > Pseudomonadota > Betaproteobacteria > Neisseriales > Chitinibacteraceae > Chitinimonas > Chitinimonas koreensis. The sequence goes on along the minus strand of NZ_CP060704.1, from coordinate 1,565,285 downwards.
GCAGATCGAGGGCGTGCGCAAGGTCTACAACGAGGTGGTGGTGATGCTGCCCTCGAGCCTGGCCGCCCGTACCGGCGACGCCGCGCTGACCACCCGCATCAAGGCCGCCATGACCGGCAGCAACCGCGTCTCGCCGCTGCACGTGAAGGTGGTGACCGAACGCAGCCAGGTGTTCCTGCTGGGCCTGGTCAAGCAGGACGAGGGCACGGCCGCCGCCGAGATCGCCAGCCAGACCTCGGGCGTGGAGAAGGTCGTCACGTTGTTCGAATACACCGACTGAGCGCGGCTGGGCGCAGTCCTGCAGGAACGGTTTCGTAGGAGCGGCTTCAGCCGCGAATGGTGGCGATGTTCCACCGGTTCGCGGCTGAAGCCGCTCCTACGTCCGGGCCTGCGGATGTTCAAGCAGCGCGCAGACGCCGCTGCGCCAGCATCCCCACCTCGACCGCCACGATGGCCTTGGCCTGGTTCATGTCGTCGACGTAGCCGATGCCGTACAGGCAGCAGGCCAGCTGGTTCACCACCGGCGTCGGGATCGGCGCGTCACCGGCCAGCATCGCCTCGATCCAGCGCGCGGTGGCGGCCGCGTCGAGGCCGGCCGGCAGCGTGCCCGGGTGGCTGAACGAGCCGTTCTCGGCGCGGAACAGCACGTGCTGGCGACCGCCGTGCAGGAAGTCGATCTCGGGCCGGTGGCGCGGATCGGCGAACGGCTCGCCCTCGGTGCCCATCAGCACCAGCGCGCGGCGCTGCTGGGCCAGGCAGATCTGGCGGAAGCGCTCGAGCCGGTCGGCATGGGTGGCGCCGATCACCGTCAGCGCGCGCGCGTCGTCGAACGGCTGCAGCAGCTTGGCCGCCTGGTGGCCCAGGTGGCGCACGCCGAGCCGGCTGCGCAGCGCCAGGAGGCCGGCCAGGCCCGGCGCCAGCGCGCCGACCGGCAGGAACACCAGGCCGTCGCGCGCCAATGCTTCCTCGGCCCGCGCCAGCGTGGCCACCGGCATGATGCCGAGTTCGCGCAGCACGTAGGCGCTGGCCACCCGGCCGTGGCCATCGAGCTCGCCGTGGATCAGCACCGGGATCTCGAAGCGCCGCAGCAGCAGCGCCAACAGCGGCGTGAGGTTGGGAAACTCGCGCGCGCCGCCGTAGGACGGCAGCACCACCGCCGGTTTCTCGCCGGCGGCCAGCCGTGCGGTACGGGCGGCCAGCGCCTCGGCGGCGCCGCCGAGCTCGTCGGCGTGCTCGCCCTTGAGCCGCAGCGCCAGCAGCAAGGCGCCGAGCTCCAGGTCGGGGATGCCGCCGTCGAGCATGGCGGCGAACAGGCTGCGCGCCTCTTCCTGGCCCAGGTGGCGCGATTCGGCGGCGGCGACAGCCTTCAGCAGCCGGGTGTAGCTCATTTCGTCTCTCTCCTTGTAGGTCGCCCCCGCCCGGAGCAACCGCCGTGCCACCCGCCGCGGGGCGCCATGGCCGTCGCGGCGGACCGCATTCCGCGCCGCCGCAGTGCGGCCGCGGCGGCCGCGTGCACCGGCGCGGGGCGGCCGTGCGCCCGAGCCCGCTCGCGCGGTGCTGCGCCGCGCGCTACAGTCGGACCATGCTGATCGATACCCATTGCCACCTCGACGCCCCCGAATTCGATGCCGACCGCGACGCGGTGTTCGCCCGCGCCCGGGCCGCCGGCGTGGCCAAGATCGTGGTGCCGGCCGTGAGCATGCCGACCATGGCCGGCACGCTGGCGATGCGCACGCGTTACGGCTGCGCGGTGGCGCTGGGCCTGCACCCGATCTACGAACGCACCCACCGCGACGCCGACCTGGCCGCGCTGCGCACGCTGATCGAGACCGAGCGGCCGGTCGCGGTCGGCGAGATCGGCCTCGATTTCTTCGTCGAGGGGCTCGACGCCGCGCGGCAGACCGAGATCTTCGCGGCGCAGCTGAAGCTGGCGCGCGATTTCGACCTGCCGGTGCTGCTGCACGTGCGCAAGTCGCAAGACCAGGTGCTCAAGCAGCTGCGCCGCTTCGGCCTGCGGCGCGGCATCGCCCATGCGTTCAACGGCAGCCGGCAGCAGGCCGACGCCTATCTCGAACTCGGCTTCAAGCTCGGCTTCGGCGGCAACCTCACCTTCGAGCGGGCGCTGAACATCCGCCGGCTGGCGACCGAGCTGCCGCTCGAGGCCATCGTGCTGGAGACCGACGCGCCCGACATCGCGCCGTCCTGGGCCTATCGCCAGCGCAACGAGCCGGCCGAGCTGGCCCGCATCGCCGAGGTGCTGGCCGGGCTGCGCGGCATCCCGCCCGAGGCGCTGGTGACGGCGAGCGGCCACAATGCGCGGGCGATACTCGAACTTGACGTGACGAGCGACTAGACTTCCAGCAAACCCTGATAGAGAAGGTGCCATGCTGCCGCTACGCCGCCTGCTGCTGATGTCCGCGCTGTCCTGCCTTGCCCTCGGCGCGAGCGCGGCCGAACCGACCTGGCGCTTCTGCCACGAGGACAACGAGACCTATCCGTGGATCCTCAAGGAGCGCGAAGGCCTCTACGCCGCCTTGGCGCGGATCGCGGCCAAGCGCGCCGACGCCCGCATCGAGCTGGTCGAACTGCCCTGGAAGCGCTGCCTGACCGACGTCAAGTCGGGCGCCATGGACGGCGTGATCGGCGCCGGCTTCCTGGTCGAGCGCTGCGAGATCGGCGTCTATCCGGGCGAGGAATGCCGCGCCGACCTCAACCAGCGGCTCTACATCGACCGCTTCCCGCTCTACCGCAACCGCAATTCCGCCCTGCAGTGGGACGGCAAGAAGCTGCTCGGCCAGACCAAGCCGATCGCGGTGCAGCCCGGCTTCGTCGCCGCACGCGTGCTCAAGCAGATGGGCGTGCCGATCGACGAGACCGACAAGCAGCCCTACCAGATCCTGCGCAAGGTGGCGGCCGGGATGGTCGACGGCGCGATCCTGCAGGCGCCGGTAGCCGATCCGCTGCTGCGCGAGATCACCGACTTCGGCAACGCGATCGAGCGCATGCCGGTCTCGTTCCAGGAATACCCGACCTTCCTGGTGCTGTCGCACCAGCGCTTCAACGCCGATCCCAAGCGGGCCCGCGCGATCTGGCAGGCGTTCGTGCAGACGCGCGATTCGGCCGAGTACCAGGCGGCCAAGGCGGCATTGGGCTACTCCGAGCCCGATTGAGCGGAGCAAGGCAGGAATCGCGGCAGGCGCTGGTCGATCCGGCTCGCACCGAACGCAGCTCGGGACTGACTCCCGGCGCGCTTTCCAACGGCCGCTGTCGGGAGTCAATCCCGACCTGCATTCAGATCCCGGCCCGCGTCCCGTCAGCTCACGCAAACGCCGGCTCGGCCTCCCGCGCCAGCGCCAGTACATCCTCCCGCACACAGACGAAGCGCCCGGCCAGATAGTCCCAGCGCTCGACCCGGCATACCTCCTCACCCCTCGCGTAGCGCAGCAGGTTGACCGAGTTGGGCGCGCCGCGGCGCAACCGCCACGACAGCGCGGTGCCGGCCTGCACCGCCCACACCGGCCGCGGCAGCGCGGCGTAGCGCTCGCCCAGCGGCCGCACATAGGGCAGGTGGATATGGCCGCCCAGCACCAGGTCGGCGCCGGCCGCCGCCCAGGCGCGCGCGGCGGCTTCGGCGCCGTGCAGCAGGTTGGCCTCGTCGCTCGGCTCGATCACGTGCAGCGGCTGGTGCGTGACCACCAGCCGCAGCTGGCCGCGCCGCGCGCGCGCCAGCCGCGCCGCCACGCGCTCGACCTGGGCAGCCGACACTTCGCCGTCCTTGTGCCGGCCCGGCCGGGTGGTGTTGACGCCGATCGCCAGCAGTTCGGTCGACTCGAAAACCGGCTCCAGCTCGTCGCCGAAGCAGCGCCGCCAGCCGCCGTAGGGCTGCAGCAGGCGCGCCGGCAGGTTGAACAGCGGGATGTCGTGGTTGCCCGGCAGCGCCAGCAGGGCCGGCGGCGCCAGCCGGTCCAGGTAGGCGCGCGCGGCATCGAACTGGCGCCGGCGCGCGCGCTGGGTGACATCGCCCGACAGCACCAGCAGGTCGGGCCGCGCCTGGCGCGCCAAGGCCAGCAGCGCCTCGGCCACCGGCGCCTGCTCGGTGCCGAAATGCGGGTCGGACAGCTGCAGCACCACGCTCATCGCGGCTCGGCCGGCCGGGCCGGCAGCAGCAGCTCGAGCGGCTCGGGCGACAGCTCGAAGCGCAGCGGCGTGTGCATCCAGATGATTTCGCCGTCGGTGGCGACCTTGATGTTGCGGCGGCCGTAGGCGCGACGCAGCCCCACGGTCATATGGCGGAAGGTGAAGCGGTCGATGCGTTCGTCGTCGTGCAGCTGGCCGAGCGCGCCGCGCAGCATCAGGCCGAGCAGCCGGCCGCTGCCGACCTTGCCGAGCGAGATGGCGGCGAGTTCGCCCTGCCCCACCGTCGCCGCCTCCGGCAGGCCGAGCTGCGCCAGTTGCAGCGCGTTGTTGCCGACGAACAGCGTCGGCGTGCGCAGCGTCTCGGTGACGCCGCCGCGCTCGATTTCCAGGTGCAGCTTGCGGTGCTCGCGCAGCAAGGTCGCGATCGCGGCGAACAGCGCCACCAGCCGGCTGCGGCCGTAGCGCTGCTTGAACGTCTCGCGGTCCTCCAGGAGGCGCGGGTAGAGCCCGATGCTGGCGTTGACCAGGAAGACCCGGCCGTTGACCAGGCCGACCTGCACCGGCCTCACCCGCGCGTCGAGCAGCGCGCGCGCCGCCTCGGCGCCGTCGAGCGGAATGCCGTGGGTGCGGGCGAAATAGTTGAAGGTGCCCTGCGGCAGCACGCCGAGCGGCACGCCGCTGCCGAGCGCCGCCTGCGCCACCGCGTTGACGGTACCGTCGCCGCCGGCGGCCACCACGCAGCCGCCCATCCGCTGCGCCAGCTCGACCGCGCGCCGCGCCACCACCGGCAGCATGCGCTGCATGTCGTGCTCGGGCACGGCCAGGAATTCGCAGCTGCGGCCAGCCGGCTCGAGCTGATCGCGGATGACGCGTTCGCGCGAATCGGCGGCATCGCTGCCGGACACGCCGTTGATCACGATGAAGAAGGGACCGCGCGGAGCGGCCGTGGCGCCGATGGCGCGCCGGATTTCGGGGTGGTTCATGCGCAAGGCCTCCATGGCTACGACTGGGAGGCGAGCATTCGAGCCCGCTTACAAGTTGGTGGGCGAAGGGGGGAAAGAGTTCGGCACCAGTGTGTGAGGTGTGAGGTGTGAGGTGTGAGGTGTGAGGTGCGAGGTGCGAGGTGCGAGGTGCGAGGTGCGAGGTGCGAGGTGCGAGGTGCGAGGTGCGAGGTGCGAGGTGCGAGGTGCGAGGTGCGAGGTGCGAGGTGCGAGGTGCGAGGTGCGAGGTGCGAGGTGCGAGGTGCGAGGTGCGAGGTGCGAGGTGCGAGGAATTCGGCATGCGCCGTATCGGCCTGAGCGGCCTGCTCCCTCTCCCTCCGGGAGAGGGCTGGGTGAGGGAGCGCCCGTGGAGCCCCTCTGACCTGCAGCACAACCTGAACCGCCGCTCCCTCACCCTGCCCTCTCCCGGAGGGAGAGGGTAAGTGCAGCAATCACCTGTACTGCCTAAATGGGGAACGCTCCCCTTACGCCTCACCCCTTACAGCACAGACCGGGCACGCCGGATCGCGCCTGAACCGCAGCGAGCGCCACTCGTGGCTGCGCAGGTCCAGCGTCAGCAGGCGCCCAAGCGGCACGCCCTCCATGCCGATCAGCAGCTTGAGCGCCTCGGCAGCCTGCATGGCGCCGACGATGCCCACCAGCGGCGCGAACACGCCGAAGGTCGCGCACGGCCCGTCGCTGGCCTCGCCGTCCTCGTCGAACAGGCAGCGGTAGCACGGACTGTCGGCGCGGCGCGGGTCGAACACCGCGAACTGACCGTCGAAACGCACCGCCGCGCCCGACACCAGCGGCTTGCGCGCCGCCACGCAGGCGCGGTTCACCGCGTGGCGGGTGGGGAAGTTGTCGGAACAGTCGAGCACCACGTCGGCCTGCGCCACCGCGGCCGCCAGCGCCTCGCCGGCCAATCGCTCGGCGATCGGCACCACCTCGACCAGCGGGTTGACCGTCGCCAGCGTGGCGCGCGCCGAGTCCACCTTGGCCTGGCCCAGCGCATCTTGCCGATGCACGATCTGGCGCTGCAGATTGGTCAACTCGACGACGTCGGCGTCGGCCAGCAGCAAGCGGCCGACGCCGGCCGAAGCGAGATAGAGCGCTGCCGGCGAACCGAGCCCGCCGAGCCCGACGACCAGCGCCGTGGCCCCGGCCAGCCTGCGCTGCCCCTCGATGCCGACCTCGTCGAGCAGGATGTGGCGGCTGTAGCGCAGCAGTTCGTCGTCGCTGAAATCGGGCGGGGTCTGGGTCATGGCGAGCAGCGGGAAGTGGCGGAAGACCCGGGACGGGGCGAGAGGCGATGATAGCCCTTAGGCCGATCCATGCGCCCATAAACGAGGCGACAGTTCGGATGGCTGCTGCCAGGCACCGCCGTGCGCGCCTCAGCTTCGGGCGGAAAAGAGCAACCGTACAAAGCGGCGGTTCGATGAATCCGCCCTCACCCCAACCCCTCTCCCGCGCGGCGGGAGAGGGGCTTTGGCCGCATGCCGCTACAAGCGCAGAGCCCCTTTCGACGAAGCTCATCCGCGATGCAAGCCGCTCCTGCACAAGCCGCCAGCAACCTTGCCGGCATGTACGCAGCGACATGCCTAGCGACAGGAGCAAGGGAAAGCGAGCGAGAGCCAGCGAGGCTCCCTCTGGACCACCCCACAAAGTCTCCGACTTTGCGGGGTCCCCGGAGCGGCGAGAGCGGGGGAAGCCGGGGTGAATCAGGGATTGCCGCTGGTCGAGGCCCACGAATCACGAACGCCCGGCTTGGCCGGGCGCTGCACTACCAAATCGCGCTGCTGCGAAGTTCGCAAATCCACCAGGCAATCACCCGAATTTCTTCAAGGCCAGCCCCACCATCGCCGCGACCTGCTGCAGGTATTGCATGTCGGCCTGGCTCCACTCGCGCGTCCCCACCGTCTGCTCGCAGCGCACCACGCCGAGCTGGCTGCCGCCGACCTCGACCGTCACGTCGAGCAGCGAATAGATGTTGAGCGGCTCGAGATAGCTCTCGTTGAAGGCTGCCGTGGCGGCCTGGTGGCGCGCGTCGGTGGCCATCACCAGCTTCAGCTCGCGCAGGGCGGCGAAATAGTCGGGGAAATCGTCCTCGCTGAGCGCGATGCCGCTGCTCCACTGGCCGTCGGAGACGTCGTACAGGCTCTCGCACACCAGGCTGTCCTGCAGCGCACCCTGGAAGAACCAGAAGCTCGCACGGCTGGCGCCCATCTCCTGCACCACGGCGCGGGCCAGCATCGAGAAAAACTTGGAGCGGTCGAGCTTGCCTTCGCTGAGCAAGCCGAACAGGTTCTTGAGCAGATTGGTATCGTGCATGGTCTCGTCCGTGCGATCGGGGCCGGGATCGTGCCGCCTCATCTGCATCGTTATAGCCGCTGGCCCGCAAAACACGAAGGCCCGCACGGGGCGGGCCTTCGGGGCGGCGGAAACGGTGCCGGACTACTTGATCAGCGCGGCGGTGCGGCTGACCACCTGCTGCACCTTGAGCACGTTGAGCGCCTGCTGCAGCTGGTAATCCTTCTTCAGCGAGATCTCGCCCGGCTTGAGCGGCTCCTCGTCCTTGTCGTCGCGGCCCTTGGCCGCCGGCTTGGCCTTGTCGGCGGGCTTGGCCGCCGTCTTGGGCGCGGTGTCGAGGCGCGCTTCGGGCTGGTTGTCGGTCTTGGCGTCGGGCCGCGCATCCTGCTTGGGCTCCTCGCCCTGCGGATTGCTCAGGTGATGCTCGAGATCGGCCTCGCGCACGCGGAAGGCGGAGACGTCGACGCCGTTGAGCGTGGCCTCTTCGACCTCGATGTCCGGCACGATGCCCTTGGCCTGGATCGAGCGGCCCGCCGGCGTGAAGTAGCGTGCCGTGGTCAGCTTGATGGCGGCGTCCTTGCCGACCGGCAGGATGGTCTGCACCGAGCCCTTGCCGAAGGTCTGGGTACCGACCACCACCGCGCGCTTCTGGTCCTGCAGCGCGCCGGCGACGATCTCGGAGGCCGAGGCCGAGCCCGAGTTGACCAGCACCACCATCGGCACCTTCTTCACCGCGGCGGGCAGGTCCTTGGCGCCGCGGTCGTAGGTGTCGCGCGAGGCGGTCAGGCGGATCTTGGAATCGCCGGCGCGGCCGTCGGTGTAGACCACCAGCGCGTCGTCGGGCAGGAAGATCGAGGACACGCCGACCGCCGCGGTCAGCACGCCGCCCGGATCGTTGCGCAGGTCGAGGATCAGGCCCTTGAGTTCGGCTTTGTTGTCCTTGTAGAGCTTGTCGAGCGCGCGGGCGACATCCTCGGCCGAGCGTTCCTGGAACTGGGTCAGCCGCACGTAGCCGTAGTTCGGCTCGATCAGCTTCGATTTCACGCTCTGCACCTTGATGATGGCGCGGGTGAGCTCGAAGGTCAGCGGCTTGGTCTCGCCCTTGCGCAGCACGGTCAGCGTGACCTTGGTATTGGGCTTGCCGCGCATCTTGGTGACGGCGTCGTTGAGCGACAGGCCGCGCACCGGCGCGTCGTCGATCTTCATGATGTAGTCGCCGGCCTTGATGCCGGCGCGGAAGGCCGGGGTGTCCTCGATCGGCGAGATGATGCGGACCAGGCCGTCCTCCTGGTTCACCTCGAGGCCGAGGCCGCCGAATTCGCCCGAGGTGCTGACCTTGAGATCCTTGAACGCTTCGGGATCGAGGTAGGCCGAATGCGGGTCCAGCCCGGTCAGCATGCCGTTGATCGCTTCGTTGATCAGCTTCTTGTCTTCGACCGGCTCGACGTAGTCCTGCTTGATGCGCGCGTATACCTCGGTGAAGGCGCGCAATTCGTTGATCGGCAGCGGCGACAGGTTGTCCTTGTCGGCCAGCGCCGTGGCGCCTACCGCCAGCAGCGCGCCGAGGCCCGTGCCCGCCAGCAGGAGACTGATCTTCTGTACTTTCGCTTGCATTGCCGCCGTTTCCTTGTGTCGCTCACTTCGCCCAGGCGAGTGGGTCGACCGGTTTGCCGAGATATCTGATCTCGAAGTATATGCCCGTTTGTTCGCTGCCACCGCTGTTGCCGCTGGTCGCCACGTCGTCGCCGGCGCGCACCGTGTCGCCGACCCGCTTCATCAGCGCTTCGGCCGCACCGTAGAGGCTCATGTAGCCGCCGCCGTGGTCGACGATCAGCATGTTGCCGAAGCCGCGCAGCCAGTCGGCGAACACCACCCGGCCGCCGGCCACCGCCTTGACGCCCTGGCCGGAACCCGCGCGGATGAACACGCCGCGCCAGGCGGTGCCCTCGCTGCGCGGGGTGCCGAAGCGGCCGATCACCTCGCCGCGCGCCGGCAGCCGCAGCTGGCCCTTGAGCTCGGCGAAGCGGCGGCCTTCGGCGCTGCCGTCCGGCACCGATTCGTTGCGGCGCAGCGGCGTTTCCGGCTTGGCCGATTGTTCCGCCGTGGCCGTTTGGAGCGCGCCGTTCTCGCCGCGTTCCGCCTCGTTGCGGCCCGATTCGTTACGAACTGTTTCGTTGTGCGCGGATTCGTTACGGCCGGCCTCGGCCGGCTTGCCCGCTTTGTTCGCCTTGGCGATCCGCGCCGCCTCGCGCGCCTGCGCCAGCTTGCGCGCCTGTTCCTTCCTGGCCCGCTCGCGCGCCTCCCGCGCCTCGCGTTCGCGGCTCAGCCGCGCCAGCTTCTCCATCAGCACGGTCAGCCGCTTCTCGTCGGCCTGCAGCTTGCCGATCTGCTTGCGCTGGGCGCCGATCTCGTCGCTGAGCTTGCTCAGCACCTGCTGCTTCTCGGCCTGCTGGGCGCGCAGCTTGTCGCGCTGGCGCTTGCGTTCGGCCGCGATGCGGTTCAGTTCTTCCTGTTTCTGCCTGATGACTTCGGCCAGCGCGTCGAGCTTGCCGAGCTGCTCCTGCAACTGGCCCGACAGCCGGTGCTGCGCCTCGGCGATGTAGCGGTAGTAGCGCAGGTCGCGGCTCAGCTGGTTCGGGTCCTGCTTGTTGAGCAGCAGCCGCAGCGCCTCGTGCTCGCCGTTGCGATAGCGCGCGCGGATCAGCTCGGCCAGCCGCGTGCGGTTGCGCTCGAGCCTGGCCCGCGTGCGGTCGATGTCGGCATTGACGCGGGCCAGTTCCTGCTGCGACAGCTGCTGCTGGCGATTGAGCTCGGCCATCGCGCGGTTGGCCTCGCTGATCGCCTGCTCGCTCGACTTGAGGGCGTCGGCCGCCTCGTGGCGGTCGGCCTCGTTCTCCTGCATGTCCTGCTTGAGCGAGTCGATCTTCTGCCGCAGCTCCTGCAGGTCGTCCTGCGGCTCGGCAGCCCAGGCCGCGCCGGCCAGGCAGCCGGCGGCGGTCAGTGCGAGAAGGCGTCGGAACATCGGGCGGGGCGGGATCAGGCGAATCGGATCAGGGAACGGCCGGTCATCTCGGCCGGCTGCGGCAGGCCCATCATGGCCAGCAGGGTCGGCGCGATGTCCTGCAGCGCACCCTCGCCCATCGGCGCCAGCGTGGCCTTGCGGCCGACGTAGAGGAAGGGCACCAGGTCGGTGGTGTGCTGGGTGTGCGGCTGGCCCGAGGCCGGATCCCACATCATCTCGCAGTTGCCGTGGTCGGCCGTGATCAGCACCTCGCCGCCGGCGGCCTGCATCGCCGCCACGCAGCGGCCGACGCAGGCGTCGAGCGTCTCGACGGCCTTGACGGCCGCGTCGAGCTTGCCGGTGTGGCCGACCATGTCGCCGTTGGCGTAGTTGCAGACGATGGCGGCGTACTGGCCCGATTCGATCGCGGCGACGATCTTGTCGGTGACCACGGCGGCGCTCATCTCGGGCTGCAGGTCGTAGGTCGCCACCTTGGGCGAGGGCACCAGCACGCGGTCCTCGCCGGGGAATTCCTTCTCCTCGCCGCCGGAGAAGAAATAGGTGACGTGCGGATACTTCTCGGTCTCGGCAATGCGCAACTGCTTGAGGCCGAGGCTGGACAGCCATTCGCCGAAGCCGTTCTTCACCTTGGCCTTCTCGTAGGCGACCGGGTAGGGATAGCTGTCGGCGTAGCGCGTCAGTGTGGCGTAGATCGACGGCGTCGGCACGCGGTCGCGCACGAAACCGTCGAAGGCCGGGTCGGTGATCGCGACGCTGATCTCGCGGGCGCGGTCGGCGCGGAAGTTCATGAACACCACCGCGTCCTCGTCCTCGATGCGGCGGGCGATGCCGTCGTCGCGGATGGCGGTGGCCTGCACGAACTCGTCGTTCTCGCCGCGCGCGTAGGCGGCGTGCAGCGCCTCGAGCGCGCTGGCGGCGACGTGGGCCGCCTCGCCGTTGACCACCAGCCGCCAGGCCGGCTCGACGCGCTCCCAGCGCTTGTCGCGATCCATCGCGTAGTAGCGGCCGACCACCGAGACGATGCGCGCGCCGGGACAGGCGTCGCACACCGCCTGCAGGCGGCCGAGGTAGAGCTCGGCGCTGCGCGGCGGGGTGTCGCGGCCGTCGAGGAAGGCATGCACGTTGATGTGCCGCACGCCGGCCGCGTGGGCTTCGCGGATCAGCGCGTGGATGTGGTTCTCGTGGCTGTGCACGCCGCCGTCGGAGATCAGGCCGAGGATGTGGAGAGTCTTGCCCAGCGCGAGCGCCTTGCCGATCGCGTCGGCCAGCACCGGGTTGCGGCCCAGCGTGCCGTCGGCGACGTCGCAGTCGACCCGGCTGATGTCCTGCTGCAACACCCGGCCGGCGCCGATATTGAGGTGGCCGACTTCCGAATTGCCGAACTGGCCGGCGGGCAGACCGACGAACTGTTCCGAGGCGTTGATCGCGGTATAGGGATAGTCGCGCGTCAGCCGGTCCCAGTTCGGTTTGACGGCCTTCAGGATGGCGTTGTCATCGCCTTCGAGGCGGTGGCCGAAGCCGTCCAGAATCAGCAGCAATACGGGTGTCACGGTGGTCATGGCAGCGGCCCGGGGGAAGGATCGCGGCGATTTTACCTTGTCGGGCGCGGTTGCGCGGCCAGATGGGCGCGATTAACATTCCGCAGTCCTTAGCGGCCGCCCCTTGTCTCCAGGCCGCATCCCCTCTCGTATATCGTTTTGCAACTGAATACCGAAGAAGCTCCCCGCCCCTATGTCTTATCACCTGATTCAGGACGACGAACAAATCGAGCAGGCGTCGCGTGCCATGAAGGCCATGTCGCACCCGCTTCGGCTCAAGATCCTGTGCGTGCTGGGCGAGAGCGAGGTCAGCGTGCAGGACATCGTCGACGCGGTCGGCACCTCGCAGAGCAATATCTCGCAGCACCTGGCGATCATGCGCGAGAAAGGCGTGCTGCGGACCCGCAAGGACGCTAACCGGGTCTACTACCGCGTCGGCGATCCGCGCACGCTCGAAGTGGTGAGCATGATGCGCGACGTGTTCTGCGGGTTTGCCAAGTAGGCGGAGCGCATATCGCAAGGACGGCCGGCTTGATGCCGGCCGTTTGCATTCTGGCGGCGAGTGAAGGGTGAGGCGTTAGGGGTGAGGCGTAGCCCCATCCCCCACCCAACCTCCCCTTGAAGGGGGAGGAGCAGGGCGCATAAGTCAGATCGGCAGTGATCGTCAAACGTGTCGCAATGTAGCTCCCTCCCCTTCAAGGGGAGGGCTGGGGCGGGGATGGGGTTACCCTTCCCCCTTCCCCTTCCCCTTCCCCGTTCGCTCTTCCCCATACAGCCCCACCACCCTCCCCCATCGCCTAGACTGGTGCGGACACCACCGGAGGAAACCCCGCCATGTTCCGCCTGCTGCTCATCCCCGCCGCGCTGGCGCTCGCCCTGCCCGGCCCGTGCGCGCATGCCGCCGACCGCATCACCGACGCACCGTTCGCCACCCGTTCCGAAGTGATCGCGCCGCACGCGATGGCCGCCACCAGCCAGCCGCTGGCGACCCAGATCGCGCTCGACGTGATGAAGCAGGGCGGCAACGCGATCGATGCCGCCATCGCCGCCAACGCGGCGCTCGGGCTGATGGAGCCGGTCGGCGCCGGCGTCGGCGGCGACCTGTTCGCGCTGGTGTGGGACGCCAAGTCCAAGAAGCTCCACGGCCTCAACGCCAGCGGCCGCTCGCCCAAGTCGCTGAGCCTGGCCAAGTTGAAAGAAGAACTGGCCAAGCAGGGATTGAACGAGATCCCGCCGTTCGGCCCGCTGCCGGTCAGCACGCCAGGCGCGGTCGACGGCTGGTTCGAGCTGCACGGCCGCTTCGGCCGGTTGCCGATGGCCCAGATCCTGGCGCCGTCGATCCGCTATGCGCGCGAGGGCTTCCCGGTCAGCGACGTGATCGCCTACTACTGGCAGCGCAACGTCCGCGCGCTGCTCAAGTTCCCCGGCATCCGCGAGCAGTTCACCCGCGACGGCGCCGGCCCGCGCAAGGGCCAGCGCTGGACCAACCCGAACCTGGCCGCCACCTACGAGGCGATCGCCCGGGGCGGCCGCGACGCCTTCTACAAGGGCGACATCGCCCGCCGCATCGGCGACTACATGGCGCGCAACGGCGGCTACCTGAGCGCCGACGACCTGGCCGGCCACCGCAGCGAATGGGTCGAGCCGGTATCGACGCGCTACCGCGACGTCGAGCTGTGGGAACTGCCGCCCAATACCCAGGGCGTCGCCGCGCTGGAGGCGCTCAACATCCTCGAAGGCTACGACTTCAAGGCGGCCGGCTTCGGCAGCGTCGAGCACCTGCACCGTTTCGTCGAGGCCACCAAGCTGGCCTTCGCCGACCGCGCCAGGTTCTATGCCGACCCCGACTTCGCCCGCGCGCCGGTGGCCCGGCTGATCGACAAGGGCTACGCGGCCGAGCGGCGCAAGCTGATCGGCGAGCAGGCGATGCAGACGGTCGCCGCCGGCGACATGGCGCTGAAGACCAGCGACACCGTCTACCTGACCACCGCCGACGCCGACGGCAACATGGTCTCGCTGATCCAGAGCAATTACCGCGGCATGGGCAGCGGCATGGCGCCCGAGGGGCTCGGCTTCATCCTGCAGGACCGCGGCCAGCTGTTCGCGCTCGACGAGGGCCACGCCAACGTCTACGCGCCGGGCAAGCGGCCGTTCCACACCATCATCCCGGCCTTCATCACCCGCGGCGGCGAACCCTGGGTCAGCTTCGGCGTGATGGGCGGCGACATGCAGCCGCAGGGCCACGTGCAGATCGTGATGAACCTGGTCGACTTCGGCATGAACCTGCAGGAGGCCGGCGACGCGCCGCGCATCTACTGGGACACGCCGCAGCAGCCGACCGGCGGGACCATGCGCGACGGCGGCACGGTGAACCTCGAGACCGGCTTCCCCTACGCCACCGTCCAGGCGCTGCTGCAGAAGCGCCACCGCATCGGCTACGACCTCGGCGCCTACGGCGGCTACCAGGCCATCATGCGGCTGCCCGACGGCGGCTGGATCGGCGCCAGCGAATCGCGCAAGGACGGCCAGGCGGCCGGCTACTGAACCCTCTTCGTCCCGGAGATCATCGTGTCCCGCCTGTTCGCCTGCGTCCTCGCCCTGTTCGCCTCGCTGCTGTCGCACGCCGCCGACCCCGGCTTCGAGCTGGTGCCGCTGGCCGACGGCGTCTACGCCGCCATGCGGCAGGACCCGCCCGGCTACGCGGTCGAGGCCAACAGCCTGATCGTCGTCAACGACCGCGACGTGCTGGTGGTCGACGCGCAATCGAACCTGGCTGCCACCCGCGCGGTGCTGACGGCGCTGCGCCGGGTCACCGACAAGCCGGTGCGCTACGTGGTCAACACCCACTGGCACGACGACCACATCGTCGGCAACCGGGTCTACCGCGAGGCCTTTCCCGGCGTCGAGTTCATCGGCCATGCCGCCAGCCTGGCCTACCTGCAAGGGCCGGGCATCGCCGCGCGCGAGCGTTTCCACCGCGACGACGTGCCGGGCTTCTCGGCCATGCTGCGGCAGGCGCTCGAACGGAGCCGCAACCTGGCCGGCAAGCCGATCAGCGACGAGGAGCGCGCCAGCTACCGCAGCGACCTGGCGCTGGCCGGCGGCTATGCCAGCGTGGCGCCCGACTTCCGGCCCGAGCTGCCCGACATCACGGTGCAGGACGGCCTGACCCTGGTACGCGGCGAGCGCAGCATCGAGATCCGCCACCTGGGCCGCGGCCATACCGCGGGCGACCTGGTGGTCTTCCTGCCGCGCGAGCGCATCCTGGCCGCCGGCGACCTGGTGGTGTGGCCGATCCCGTTGATCGGCACCGGCCAGTCGCACGTGGCCGACTGGGCGACACGCTCGAACGCCTGCTGGCGCTCGGCCCGGCCGTGGTGATGCCCGGCCATGGCCCGCTGCTGCGCGACGATGGCTACATCCGCCAGGTGCAGGCGCTGATGCGCAGCGCGAGCGGCCAGGTGCGCGACGCGCTGGCCCGCGGCGAGACGGCCAAGGAGATCCGCCGCGCGGTCACCCTGGCGCCCGAACGGCGCGCCTTCGCCGGCGACAGCGCGGTGCGCGATGCGCTGTTCTCGAGCTATGTGCTGGGGCCGGCGGTCGACAGCGCGCTGGCCGATCTCGCGCCGGCGTCGTGAACCCATCCCCGTAGGAGCGGCTTCAGCCGCGAATCCGTGGCTGCCACTACCGCCATTCGCAGCTGAAGCCGCTCCGGCGGTTGCCGGTGTGACCGGCGAAAAAGATGCACCGCAGAGGACGCCGAGGACACGGAGGCAGGACCCTGCTGCATATGGCCGCATACCGCCGATCGAGCCGGCCTTCCTCCGCGTCCTCGGCGTCCTCCGCGGTGGAAGTCCCTTCGTTGCGCTTCCCGCCGCCGCTCGATGGGATTAACTGGAATATCTGCAAGGGCGAGCAGAGGTGAATGAACGGGCGAATATGCTGCCTGGATGAGCGCGACGGCCTGCCTATACTCCAGCCATCCCCTCGCTAGGAGCGCAGCCATGCCGATCCAACCGGTGGACACCCTTCGCACCGTCGCCCTGGTCGGGCATTTCGACGCCGGCAAGACCACCCTGGCCGAAGCGCTGCTGCACCGCGCCGGCGCCATCGCCAGCATGGGCACGGTCGAGCGCGGCGACACGGTCTGCAATACCGATCCGCTCGAGCGCGAATACCGCCATTCGCTCAATTCCGCGCTGTGCCATTTCGACTACGGCGGCGCCGCGATCCGGCTGATCGATACGCCGGGCTATCCCGATTTCGTCGGCCCGGCGCTGTGCGCGCTGGCGGCGGTCGAGACCGCGCTGGTGGTGGTCAACGCCCAGGCCGGCATCGAGCTCAGCACCCGCCGCATGATGGCCTGGGCGGCCGAGCGCAAGCTGTGCCGCATGATCGTGGTCAACAAGATCGACGCCGAGCGGGTCGACCTGCCGGCGCTCTTGGCCGAACTGCAGGCCGCCTTCGGCCGCGAGGTGCTGCCGCTGAACCTGCCGGCCGGCGGCGGCGTGGCCGACTGCTACTTCGCGCCGAGCGGCGGGCCGACCGATTTCTCCTCGGTGGCCGAGGCCCACCAGGCGCTGGTCGACCAGGTGGTCGAGGTCGACGAAGCGCTGATGGCGCGCTACCTCGAGGACGGCGAGATCGCGCCCGAGGCGCTGCATGCGCCGTTCGAACGCGCGCTGCGCGAGGGCCACCTGATCCCGCTGTGCTTCGTCTCGGCGCGCAGCGGCGCCGGCGTGGCCGAATTGCTCGAGGTGCTGGCGCGGCTGGCGCCGAACCCGGCCGAGGGCAATCCGCCGTTGTTCTACCGCGGTGAGGCCGGAACGGCCGAAGCGCGGGGCGGTGAGGCCGGGCGGCCGGAACGCGGGGCGACGAGACCGATCCGGTCGAAGCCGGCGGCAGCGAGGCCGAAGCCTTCCGCGCCGAACCCGACCCAGCGCGCCACGTGCTGGCCCATGTGTTCAAGGTGGTGATCGACCCCTTCGTCGGCAAGCTCGGCGTGTTCCGCGTCCACCAGGGCACGGTCACGCGCGACAGCCAGCTGTTCGTCGGCGACGGCCGCCGGCCGTTCAAGGTCGGCCACCTGTTCCGCCTGCAGGGCCGCCGCTACGACGAGGTCGACAGCCTCGGCCCGGGCGAATTCGGCGCGGTGGCCAAGGTCGACGAGATCGAATTCGACGCCGTGCTGCACGATTCGCACGACGAGGACCGCATCCACCTCGTCGCGCTGGCCTTCCCGCGGCCGATGCACGGCCTGGCGATCGAGCCGCGCCGGCACGGCGACGAGCAGCGCATCGCCGAGGTGCTGCACAAGCTGCGGGCCGAGGACCCGTGCGTCGAGGTCGAGCAGGTGGCGACCACCCGCGAGACGGTGCTGCGCGGCCTCGGCGACCTGCACCTGCGCGTGCTGCTCGACCGCATGGCGGCGCACAAGCTCGAGGTGCAGACCAAGCCGCCGAGCATTCCCTACCGTGAGACCATCACCCGGCCGGCCGAGGGCCACCACCGCCACAAGAAGCAGAGCGGCGGCGCCGGCCAGTTCGGCGAGGTGTTCCTGCGCGTCGAGCCGCTGCCGCGCGGCGGCGGCTTCGTGTTCGAGGACGCGATCCACGGCGGCAGCATCCCCGGCCAGTTCCTCGCCGCGGTCGAGAAGGGCGTGCGCGCCGCACTGGCGGCCGGGCCGCTGGCCGGCTTCCCGGTCGAGGACGTCAAGGTCACGGTCTACGACGGCAAGAGCCACGCGGTCGATTCCAAGGACGTCGCCTTCCAGGCCGCCGGCCGCCGCGCCATGCTGGCCGCGCTCAAGGCCGCCCAGCCGATCGTGCTGGAGCCGGTGGCGGCGATCGAGATCAACGCGCCCGAGGCGAGGATCGGCGACCTCGCCGCCGACCTGGTCGGCCGCCGCGGCCAGGTCGGCGGCACCGAGGCGCTGTCGCAGGGACTGGCCAGCGTCCGCGGCCAGGTACCGCTGGCCGGGCTGGACGGCTATGCCGGCCGGCTCAAGTCGATCACGGCCGGCCAGGGCAGCTACACGCTGGTGCTGAGCCACTACGACGCGGTGCCGCAGGAGGTGCAGCAGCGGCTGGCGGCGGGGTACAAGGCGGCGGCGGAGGAAGATTGAGGGTGTTTGAGTTCGGCGCGGTCGGCGAATGACCGAGTGGGCGTAGAAAGACCATCGACTCGGCGATTCAATGAATCCGGCCAAGGATGGCGGCCGCCGGGCCGTCACTGAATGAATGCCCCTCCCCCGCCAGGAGAGGCTCCCGTTCCTGCGGGGCGGGAACGGGGTGGGTGAGGAAGCGACGGTTCGGGAAACAATACGGTCGGCTACGACTCGACCGTCGCGCCTTCACCCTACGCCGGGCGCCCCTGCCCTCTCCCGGCGGGAGAGGGCAAACCGCGTCGTTGCGACGCGGCCGTTCGCTTGCCTGCGAGGCGACTGCCGTTCAAGCCGCCTGGGCAGCCCTCAGCGGCGCGAAATCGAGCTTCACCGCCGTCTGCTCGGCGATCTCGGCTTCGGTCACGCCCGGCGCCAGTTCCAGCACTTCGAGGCCCTGGGCGCCGATGCGCAGCACGCCGAGGTCGGTGATGATCATCTCGACCACGCCCTTGCCGGTCAGCGGCAGGTTGCACTCGGGCAGGATCTTGGCCTCGGTGCTGCCGTCCTTCTTGCGCGCCACGTGCTCCATCAGCACGATCACGCGGCCGACGCCGGCCACCAGGTCCATCGCGCCGCCCATGCCCTTGACCATCTTGCCGGGGATCATCCAGTTGGCGAGGTCGCCGCGCTCGCTCACCTGCATGGCGCCGAGGATGGCCAGGTTGATCTTGCCGCCGCGGATCATGCCGAAGCTGTCGCTCGAGCTGAAGATCGCCGAGCCGGGCAGCGTGGTGATGGTCTGCTTGCCGGCGTTGATCACGTCGGCGTCGACTTCGGCGTCGGCCGGGAACGGGCCGATGCCGAGCAGGCCGTTCTCCGACTGCAGCCACACTTCCATGCCTTCGGGCACGTGGTTGGCCACCAGCGTGGGCAGGCCGATGCCGAGGTTCACGTAGTAGCCGTCGCGCAGTTCCTGCGCCGCGCGCGCGGCCATCTGGTCACGATTCCAAGCCATGCTGTTCTCCTCAATAGCTTGTCACAACAGGTCGAAACGCCCACCCGAGCGCAGCGAGGCTCCCTCTGACCGGCCCCGTAAAGTCTCCGACTTTGCGGGGGCCCCGGCACGGCGAGGGCGGGGGCGTAGGAATAAATCAGGGAGAGCCGTTGGCCGAACCCGTACCGACCACGAGCGCCCGGCTTTGCCGGGGGCCTGCGCAGAGGGTTGATTCATCGCTCACGGCATCCACCTTCACCAGGCTCTCAACCGTTCGGGTTTTCGCGCGTGGTGCGCTTCTCGATGCGCTTTTCCGGGTTCGGATTGAGCACCAGCCGGTGCACGAAGATGCCCGGCGTGTGGATCGCATCCGGATCGAGTTCGCCGATCTCGACGATCTCCTCGACCTCGGCCACCGTGATGCGGCCGGCCATGGCGACGTTGGGGTTGAAGTTGCGCGCGGTGCGGCGGTAGATCAGGTTGCCGGCGCGGTCGGCCTTCCAGGCCTTGACCAGCGACAGGTCGGCCACCAGCGCCTCCTCCAGCACGTACATCTTGCCGCCGAATTCGCGCGTCTCCTTGCCCTCGGCCACCACCGTGCCGTAGCCGGTCGGGGTGAAGAAGGCCGGGATGCCGCTGCCGCCGGCGCGCAGCTTCTCGGCCAGCGTGCCCTGCGGGGTGAATTCGAGCTCGAGTTCGCCGGCCAGGTACTGGCGTTCGAACTCCTTGTTCTCGCCGACGTAGGACGAAATCATCTTGCGGATCTGCCGGGTCTCGAGCAGCTGGCCCAGGCCGAAGCCGTCGACGCCGGCATTGTTGGAGATCGCGGTCAGGTCCTTGACGCCGCTGTCGCGCAGCGCGGCGATCAGGGCCTCGGGGATGCCGCACAGGCCGAAGCCGCCGACCGCCAGGGTCTGGCCGTCGCGCACCAGGTCGGCGAGCGCTTCGGCGGCGCTTGGGTAGAGTTTGTTCATCGGAATGTCCTGTCAGGAGGGTCGATGGGCAGGGTCCGGTCTCGGTAAGGCCAGACGCGCAGCCGGCAGTGTAATCGATTCGGCTGTAGTCGATCCGGCGTGCACTACTGGGCCACCCAGCCGCCGTCGACGTTCCAGGCGGCGCCGCGAATCTGCGCCGCGGCCGGGCTGCACAGGAAGACCGCGAGCTGGCCGAGCTGTTCCGGCGTGACGAAATCGTGCGAAGGCTGCTTCTCGGCCAAGAGGGCCACCTGCGCCTGGGCCAGGCTGATGCCGCCCTGCTCGGCGCGCGCCTCGATCTGCTTCTCGACCAGCGGGGTGCGCACCCAGCCGGGGCAGATCGCGTTGCAGGTGATGCCGGTCTGGGCCAGTTCCAGCGCCACCACCTTGGTGAAGCCGACCAGGCCGTGCTTGGCCGCCACGTAGGCCGATTTCTGCGCCGAGCCGACCAGGCCGTGCACCGAGGCGAGGTTGACGATGCGGCCCCAGCCGCGCGCCTTCATGGCCGGGATGGCCAGCCGGGTGGTGTGGAAGGCCGACGACAGGTTGATGGCGATGATCGCGTCCCAGCGCTCGGGCGGGAAATCCTCGACCGCGGCGACGTGCTGGATGCCGGCATTGTTGACCAGGATGTCGACGCCGCCGGCGCTGTCGGCGGCGAACTGCATGAGATCGGCGATCTCGGCGGGCTTGCTCATGTCGGCGCCGTGGTAGTGCACCGGCACGCCGAGCGCCTCGATCGCGGCGCGCGCCGGCGCCGGGTCGCCGAAGCCGTTGAGCACGATGGTGGCGCCCTGCCGCGCCAGTTCGGTGGCGATGCCGAGGCCGATGCCGCTGGTGGAGCCGGTGACGAGGGCGGTCTTGCCTGCAAGGGTGTGCATGTGGATTCCTCTCTGCGCTGGGCGCGCGGAATTCAGGTTTGGCGGATGACGCAGTGCAGCATCTTAGCGTGAGGCGTGAGGGGTCAGGCGTGAGGTGTAACCCCATCCCCCTCCCAGCCTCCCCCTTGAAGGGGGAGGAGTAGTGCAGCGACGGCTCTATCGCTCGTGATCTTTCAGCCAGCCGCGACCGGTTCCCTCCCCTTCAAGGGGAGGGTCGGGGTGGGGATGGGGTCACACCTCGCCCCTTACGCCCAACACCTCGCTCCCTGCGTAAAATGCTGCCTTTCGCCCCAGCATCCCGGTACCCGAATTGAACCCCAGCGTCCTGCTCCTCCTGCTCGTCACCCT
Source organism: Chitinimonas koreensis (assembly GCF_014353015.1). Lineage (NCBI taxonomy): Bacteria > Pseudomonadati > Pseudomonadota > Betaproteobacteria > Neisseriales > Chitinibacteraceae > Chitinimonas > Chitinimonas koreensis. The sequence continues at coordinate 1,543,998 of NZ_CP060704.1, read as the reverse complement.
GGTCTGGGGACCACCTTCCCCCTGCTCAAGTCCGCCTCCGCCACCCTCAGCGGGATCGAGATCTCGGCACTGCGCTTCTTCGTCGCCGGCCTCGCCGTGCTGACCTTCGCGCTCAAGGCGCCGCGCGCGGCCTGGCGCGACGGGGCGATGCTCGGCGCCGCCGCGCTGGTGTCCTACGTCAGCCAGGCCTTCGGCCTCGAACACATCTCGTCCAACCGCAGCGCCTTCCTCACCAGCCTCAACGTGCTGATGGTGCCCTTCGTCGGCTGGCTGCTGTTCCGCGGCCGCATCGGCTGGCAGGTGCTCGGCGCCGCCACGCTGGCCTGTTGCGGCATCGCGCTGATGTCGTGGGAAGGCGGCGGCAACTGGCTCGGCGACGGCGCCACCCTGCTGTGCGCGCTGGCCTACGCCGTCTACACCCTGCTGCTGTCGCGCGTCGCCAGGCACCACGAGGCGCGCGCGCTGGCCGCCACCCAGATCGTGCTGATGGCGCTGTTCGCCGGCCTCGCCATGCTGGCCGGCGGCAGCGAGCGGCTGGCCAGCCTGCCGGCGCGCGCCGAACCGGCCTGGGCCGCCATCGTCTACCTCGGCCTGGTCGCCACCGCCGCCATGCTGTTCCTGCAGGCGATCGGCCAGCGCCACGTCTCGGCCGAGAAGGCGGCGGTGATCTACGCGCTCGAGCCGGTGTTCGCCGCGCTGTTCGGCTGGCTCTGGCTCGGCGAGGTGCTCGGCCTGCGCGGCGCCGTCGGCGGCGCGCTGGTGGTGCTGGCGGTAGTCGTCAGCGAATGGCGCCCGGCGCCGCAGCCCGCGCTCCACGGCGGCCAATGAACCAGGACATGCCCGACTTGAAACCCGCCCTGCCCTCCTCCCCCGTCCCGCCCGTCGCCCCGCGCCGCCCCACCGCGCTGACGCTGCACGGCGAGACCCGCATCGACGACTACTTCTGGCTGCGCGACAAGGACGACCCGGCGACGATCGCCTACCTCGAGGCCGAGAACGGCTACGCCGCGGCGGTCACGGCGCCGCTCAAGCCTTTCGAGGACGCGCTGTTCGAGGAGATGCGCGGCCGCATCAAGGAAGACGACGCCTCGGTGCCCTACCGGCTGGCCGGCTTCTACTATTACTCGCGCTTCGAGACCGGCCGCCAGTACCCGATCCTGTGCCGCAAGCCGATCGGCGCCGATGGCGGCTGGCAGGACGCGGCCGAGCAGGTGCTGCTCGACGTCAACGCGCTGGCGCGCGGCCGCGAGTTCATGGAGGTCGGCGAGTTCGAGGTGAGCCCGGACGGCCGCTGGCTGGCCTTCAGCACCGACGGCACCGGCTTTCGCCAGTACCGGCTGCAGGTCAAGGATCTCGCCACCGGCAAGCTGCTCAAGTTCCGCCGCGAGCGCGTCACTTCGGTGGCCTGGGCGCTCGACAGCGCCACGCTGTTCTTCACCACCGAGGATCGCCGCACCAAGCGCTCCAACCAGCTGTGGCGCCACCGGCTGGGCGCCGACGGCGACACGCTGGTGCACGAGGAGAAGGACGAGCGCTTCAACGTCGACGTCTACCTGTCGCGCAGCGAGGGCTACCTGTTCCACCAGATCGGCAGCCATACCAGCGGCGAGGTGCGCTACCTGGCGGCCGACAAGCCCGACGGCCGCTGGCGGGTGGTGGCCCGGCGCCGCGCCGAGGTCGAGTACACCGTCGACCATCGCGGCGACGAATTCTGGATCCGCATCAACGACACCGGCCGCAACTTCCGCCTGGTGAAGACGCCGGTGGCCGCCACCGGCCGCGAGCACTGGCAGGAGGTGCTGCCGCTGCGCTCCGACGTCGCGCTCGAGGGCATCGACCTGTTCCGCCATTTCCTGGTGCGGCACGAGCGCGTGCGCGGGCTCAACCAGCTGGTGGTGACCGACCTGCGCGACGGCGCCAGCCACGCGATCGCCTTCGACGAGCCGGCCTACAGCCTCGGCGTCGAGGCCAACGCCGAGTTCGACAGCACGGTCTACCGCTACGGCTACGAATCGATGTCCACGCCGGGCACGGTCTACGACTACGACATGGCCACGCGGGTGCAGACCCTGCGCAAGCGCCGGCCGGTGCTCGGCGACTTCGACCCGGCGCGCTACGCCAGCGAGCGGCTGTGGATCGCGGCGCGCGACGGCGTCGAGGTGCCGGTGTCGCTGGTCTACCGCAAGGACCGGCGCGGCGACGGGCCGGCGCCGCTGTGGCTCGAAGGCTACGGCGCCTACGGCATGCCCAACGACGTGTATTTCTCGTCGGGCCGGCTGTCGCTGCTCGACCGCGGCGTGGTCTATGCGGTGGCCCACGTGCGCGGCGGCGGCGACCTCGGCCAGGCCTGGCACGATGCCGGCAAGATGGCCAGCAAGATGAACACCTTCACCGACTTCATCGACGTCGCCGAAGGGCTGGTCGCGCGCGGCTACACCGCGCCGGACCGGCTGGCGATCGAGGGCGGCAGCGCCGGCGGGCTGCTGATGGGCGTGGTGGCCAATCTGCGGCCGGAGCTGTTCCGCGTGGTGGTGTCCGAGGTGCCCTTCGTCGACACGCTGAGCACCATGCTCGACGCCAGCCTGCCGCTCACCGTCGGCGAATACGAGGAATGGGGCAATCCGAACCGGCGCGAGCAGTACGGCTGGATCCGCGCCTATTCGCCCTACGACAACCTGGCGGCGCAGCCCTATCCGGCCATCCTGGTGAAGACCTCGCTGCACGACAGCCAGGTGATGTACTGGGAGCCGGCCAAGTACGTGGCCAGGCTGCGCACGCTGAAGACCGACGCAGCGCCGCTCTTGCTGGTGACCAATATGGGCGCCGGCCACGGCGGCGCCAGCGGCCGCTTCGACCGGCTGCGCGAGGTGGCTTTCGATTACGCCTTCGTGCTCGACCGGTTGGGCATCGGCCGCTGAGCAGGGCTGGTTTCGTAGGCCGGGATGGGCTTTTGTAGGCCGGGATGTCTTCCCGACCACACGCTCCATGACATCCGACCGCGACGCGGATCGGCGTCGCGGTCGGGAATGAATCCCGACCTGCCGGGCGCCGCCGCTGCATCGGCAGCCAGCTCCGGACCGCGTCAGCCCTGCGATCGCATCGATTTCACCAGATCGGCGATCTGGGACGCGGTGATCGAAGAACCGGTGATGTCGCCGTGCACCGCACTGGCGCCGGCCAAGGTATCGATGCTGTAGATCTGCATCACGCCCTGGTTGGCGGCGGCCTGGCTCAGCATGTTCTGCTGCTGTTGGCTGGAGACCGCGTTCTCGAACAGGATGCCGGTCGAGTGGGCCATGCTCTGGTAGATCGACCCCATCGCGAAGGCGGGCGCTTCGCCGACCACCTTGACGTTGGCCTGGGTGACGGCGTCGGTGATCTGGTTATTGACGGCGGTGGGAAAAGCCATGATTCGCCTCCTCGGGCTGGTTGGAGCGTGGTGCGGGCCACGCCTGGAATGGGCGGCGGCGGCCGTGCGGCGCGGCGCTGCCGGATTTCAATGTAGTGCGTGCGGCGGGGGTTGGCTGGGCCGTTCGGCGGTACGAATGGGAAGGGTGAAGAGGGAAGGGAGAAGGGTAACCCCCATCCCCCTGCCTACGCCGGCCGCCCCGGCCTCCCCCTTGAAGGGGGAGGAGCGGGACGCGCAGATCTCGAGCGACAGTAGGCATGTAACGTGTCGCCATCCAGCTCCCTCCCTTCAAGGGGAGGGTTGGGGTGGGGATGGGGTTACCCTTCACCCTTCACCCTTCTCTCTTCTCCCCTTCCCGCCTCCCCACCAGACCGGTATCAAATCGTCTTTTCCCCCGGCTGCGCATTTAACATGCCGGCCCATGTCCGACCTCCCGCTCCACCGCAATCGTCCCTTCATGCTGCTCTGGCTCGGCAGCGTCGCCTCGAGCTTCGGCCTCGCCATCGCCATGCTGAGCGAGACCTGGTACGCGGTGAACGTGCTGCACCTGCGCGCCGAGCTCGGCTACGTGATGCTGGCCGGCACGCTGCCGCGCATCGCCCTGATGGCGCTCGGCGGCGTGCTGGCCGACCGGCTGCCGCGCAGCCGCATCATGGCCGCTTCCTTCCTCACCCGCGCGCTGCTGCTGGCCGCCATGGGCACCGCGGCCCACCTCGGCGTGCTCACCCTGCCGCTGCTGATCGCGCTGGCGGCCGGCTTCGGCATGCTCGACGCGCTGTTCTGGCCGGCGCGCGACGCCATCCTGCCGGCGCTGCTGCAGGGCAGCCTGCTCGGCCGCGCCAATGCCTGGCTGCTGGCCACCAACCAGCTCGGCATGGTGGCCGGCCCGGTGCTCGGCGGCATCCTGCTGGCGGCGCTGCCCTTCGCCGGCGTGTTCGGCCTCACCGCCGCGACGATGGCGGCCGGTGCGCTGGCCTGCCTCGCGGTAGCCGAGCCGCCGCGCAGCGCGCGGGCGCGGCGGGCGATCTGGGCCGAGCTGAAGGAAGGCTTCGCCTGCGTGCGCGATACGCCGGCGCTGCGCCTCTTGCTGATCATCTACGCGCTGGCCAACCTCCTGTTCGCCGGCCCCAACAGCTTCGCGCCGCCGCTGATCGCCGCCACCCTGCCCGGCGCCAGCGCCGGCCTGCTGGCCCAGCTGCAGAGCGCCTTCGCCGCCGGCATGCTGTCCGGCGGCGTGCTGCTGGCCATCTGGCCGCCGCGGCATCGGAGGCTGCGGCTGATCTGCTGGCTGATCGCGATCGAGGGCCTCCTGCTGGCCGCGCTGCCGCAGCTCGGCGCGGTCGCGGCCACCGCCGTGCAGTACGCCATCGGCCTGTGCATCGCCTGCAACAACGTGCCGATGCTGGCGCTGCTGCAGCAGCACACGCCGGCCGAGCGCATCGGCCGGGTGATGAGCCTCAACAGCATGGCCTCGATGGGCCTGACGCCGGTGGCCTATGCGCTGACCTCGCTGCTCTTGAGCGCCGGCGCCTCGCTCGGCACCGTGGCGGCCTGCTGCGGCGTGCTGCTGGCGCTGCTGTGCACGGCGATCGCGCTGGGTTCGAAGACGGCGCGGACGATCGACTGAGCCCAGCCGTCGAAAATCATTCACCGCAGAGGACGCCGAGGACACGGAATAAAAGCGAAGGCGACGGCAGCTGCGCACATCGCGAAAGGCCCTCCTCGGCGTCCTCGGCGGTAAGGCGGTCTGGCTGCCGTGACCGCGTCACGGCAAGACAACAAAAAGGCGGCCGAGGCCGCCTTTTCGCATTGCGCGGATCGGAACGGTCAGCCCGCCGCCGCTGCCTTGGCCAGCTTCTGGTTGCGCAGCACGCACAGCAGGTCGGCCGCGATATGCGCCGCGGCCAGCGCGGTGATCTCGCTCTGGTCGAACGGCGGCGACACCTCGACCACGTCCATGCCGACCAGGTTCACCGGCCCCATGCCGCGGATGATGTGCAGCGCCTGGGCGCTCGACAGGCCGGCCGGCACCGGCGTGCCGGTACCGGGCGCGAAGGCCGGGTCGAGGCAGTCGATGTCGAAGGTCAGGTAGGTCGGATGGTCGCCGACGATCTCGAGGATGCGGTCCAGGGTGGCCTGCGCGCCGTTGGCGTGCACCCAGGGCGCGTCGAGCACGTTCATGCCCATGAAGTCGTCGTTCCAGGTACGGATGCCGACCTGCACCGAGCGCGCCGGGTCGATCAGGCCGTCCTTGATCGCCTTGTAGAACATGGTGCCGTGGTTGAGGCTGTCCGGGCTGTCGTCGGGCCAGGTGTCGCAGTGGGCGTCGAAGTGGATCAGGCTCAGCGGCGCGCCGAACTTCTCGGCATGGGCCTTGAGCAGCGGGTAGGTGACGTAATGGTCGCCGCCGAAGGTCAGCATCTTGGCGCCGCTCTGCAGGATGGTGCGGGCATGCTCGACGATGGTCGGCGTGATGGTCAGCGGGTTGTGGGCGTCGAACCAGCAGTCGCCGTAGTCGATCACCGCCAGGTCGTCGAACGGGTCGAAGCCCCAGGGGAAGGGCTTGAGTTCGGCCAGCTGGACGCTGGCGGCGCGTACCGCGGCCGGGCCGAGCCGGGCGCCGGGACGGAAGGTGACGGCCAGGTCGAGCGGTACGCCGCTGACCACCACGTCGGCGCCGGTCAGGTCGCGCGTGTATTTGCGGCGCATGAAGCTGAGCACGCCGGCATAGGTGTTCTCGACGGAAGTCCCGTAGAGGCTGTCGCGACGGATGGCACCGTCGCCGTAGATAGGCATGTAGCTGGGTTTGGTCATGTCGGAATCGCTCCGATTGCGCCGGCACCTCTGCCGGCGGCTCCCGTCCATCTTTCAACAGCCGACGCGTGGAGGCTGCCGCGGGCGAGCCCCCGCGCGGCGGATTCTAGGGCGAGTGCCTGGCGGACACTAGCAAACGTTCATGTGTGGGCAAGTTGTGTGCGGGCCCCCGGTGAACCCGGGGCCAACCGCTCGTTCGGCCCGAGGCAAGGGCACGCCCCGTTTCAACCCTACCTCTCCCGTCCCCGCCGCCTCCGGGGCCCCGATGGCGGTCCCCCGCAAAGTCGCAGACTTTGTGGGGCGGGCCAGGGGAAGCCTCGCTGCGCTCGTCAGTGAAGCGATCATGCGTCGACGGTCGATCAACGGGCGTAGGAGCGGCTTCAGCCGCGAATCGCATGCGTGGATGCGACGCCATTCGCGGCTGAAGCCGCTCCTACCGGGCGCTATTACGGTCCAACCTAGCGCGATTCCTTGAAACGCCCGAACAGCGCGGTCCGGCGCAGCTGGTATTGCTTCGGCGTCGGGCCGGCCAGCACCAGCCGGCGCCGGGTCGCCTCGTCCGGGTAGCGGCGGGCGTCCTGCCGGATCGCCGCGTCGACCAGCGGCGTGGCAGCCTGGTTGGGGTTGGCGAACGACAGCGCATTGGTGATCTCGGCGACCACGTCGGGCCGCAGCACGAAATCGATGAAGCGATGGGCGTTGTCCGGGTGCGGCGCGTCCTTGGGGATCGCCATGGTATCCATCCACATCGGCACCGCGCCGGTCGGCAGCAGGTAGTCGATCGCATCGCGGCCACCGCTCTCCTTCAAGCGGTCCATCGCGCGGTAGGCGTCGCCCGAGTAGGCCATCGCCGCGCACAGCTCGCCGGCCGCCAGCGCGTCGGTCGGCACCGACAGGAACTGCCGCACCGTCGGCCGCACCGGCTTGAGGCGGGCGAAGCCGGCTTCGAGATCGGGCAACGCGAAGCGGTTGAGATCGGCGCCGCCGTAGACCAGCGCCAGCTCGGCCACGTTGCTGGCGGCATCGAACCAGCCGATGCCGCAGCGCGCCAGCCGCGAGGCGTAGCGCGGCTCGAACAGCAGCGCCAGCGGATCGGCCGGCAGCGCTTCGCCGCCGAGAGCCTTGCGTACCGCCTCGCGCCGGATCGCCACGCCCGAGGTGCCCCACAGATAGGGCACGGCGTAACGGTTGCCGGGTCGGCCAAGGCGGCCTTGCCCAGGAAGAGCGGATCGAGGTTGCGGTAGCCGGGCAGCCGGGCACGGTCGATCGGCTGGAACACGCCGGCGGCGATCTGCTTGGCGACGAAATCGACCGCCGGGAACACCAGGTCGTAGCCGCTCTTGCCGGCCAGCAGCTTGGCCTGCAGCACCTCGTTGCTGTCGAACTTGTCGTAGCGCACCGCGATGCCGGTCTCGCGGGTGAAGCGCGCCAGCGTCTGCGGGGCGAAATAGTCGGCCCAGTTGTAGAGATTGAGCACCTTGGGCTCGGCCGCGCAAACGGCCAGGGAAAGCGCGGCGCAGGCGGCGCGCAGCAGGGGGCGAAGCAGGGACATGGCAAGACTCCTCGTGGACGCCGGAACGGCGCGGACAACGGCAGGCGGCCCGCAGGACGAGCGGGCGACGGACGGTGGCGAGGAGGGAAATCAGTCGGGCAGGAAGCAGGCCAGCAGTTGCAGATAGCGGGGGTCATGGTGCCTCTCCTCTTGCGCGATCAAGGGAAGGCGACGTACGGCACCGGCGGTGCCCCATCCAGCCTTGTCCGCCGATGGGGCGGCGGAATGGGCGAAGCCTAGCAGAAGCCGGCGACGGGCGGGAATGGCCGCCGGTCTGCCGCGGGGTCGCACGGGTCGCATGGTCGTGCAGGGGTTTGTAGGTCGGAATTCATTCCGACAGCGCCGCTCATTCAGATCGCCGTCGGAATGAATTCCAAGCTGCAGAGATCGGCCGGGCCACGCCCCTCAGCCGCCCTGGCTCGCCTCCCACTCCTGCATGCGCCGCTGCATCTCGTCCTCCGGCACGTCCTCGACATGGGTCGAGATATGCCAGTTGTGGCCGAACGGATCGTCGACCGCGCCCGAGCGGTCGCCGTAGAACTGGTCGGCCACCGGCCGGATCAGCGTCGCGCCGGCCTCGACCGCCTGCGCCACCGTGGCGTCGACGTCGGGCACGTAGAGCATCAGGCTGCTCGAGCGGCCACCGAGCGTCTTGGGGCTGACCGCCTTCCAGACCGGGAATTCGTCGGACAGCATGATCAACGAGTCGCCGATGCGCAGCTCGGCGTGGGCGATCTTGCCGTCCTTGTCGGGCATGGCCAGCAGCACGGTGGCGCCGAAGGCGCGCTGGTAGAAGTCCAGCGCGGCCTGGCCGTCGTGCACGGTGATGTAGGGCGTGACGGTGTGGTAGCCGTCGGGAATCGGTTTCACGGGTTCGCTCATGGGGTGTCCTCCTGGGTGGAAGCTTCAGTCTAGACCGCGGCCGCGCGGCTGCCGGCCCGAAGATCGCCCCCGGAGCGAAGTGCCGCCAACGCCGCCGCCACACCTTGGCCGTTCGATTCATGCAACGGCTTGTCAAGAATATTGGACAGTGCTAGCGTGCAGCGACCTCACCGGAGACGCCCCGCCATGGCCCTGTTCAGCCACGTCAAACAAGCGCACATCGATTCCTACTACGTCGCCAGCGCCGGCCCGATTCCCGACTACCCGACGCTCGACGGCAGCCTCGATTGCGACGTCTGCGTGGTCGGCGGCGGCCTGGCCGGCATCTCGGCGGCGCTGAACCTGGCCGAGCGCGGCTATTCGGTGGTGCTGCTGGAAGGCTCGAAGCTCGGCCACGCCGCCTCGGGCCGCAACGGCGGCCAGGTGATCAACGGCTACGCCTGCGACATGGACACCATCGCCTCGGCGGTCGGCGAGGCCACGGCCAAGACCATGTGGGACATGTCGCTCGAAGCGATCGACATCATCGAGGAGCGGGTGAAGCGCCACGCGATCGACTGCGACTGGGAACGCGGCCACCTGCTGGCGGCGGTGAAGCCGGCCAAGTACCACGAGCTGGTGGCCTGGAAGGACGAGGCCGAGCGCCGCTTCGGCTACCGCCACTACACGCTGTGGGACAAGGCCGAGCTGCGCGGCCACCTCGACAGCCCGCGCTACGCCGGCGGCCTGTACGACGCCCAGGGCGGCCACATCCATCCGCTCAAGTACGCGCTGGGCCTGGCCCGCGCGGCCGAGGCGGCCGGCGCGCGCATCTTCGAGAACACGCCGGTGACGCGCGTCGAGCAGGGCGCCAGCCCGCGCGCGCACACCGAGCGCGGCGTGGTGAGCTGCCGCCACCTGGTGCTGGCCGCCAACGTCTTCGTCGGCGAGCTGGCGCCGGCGCTGGAGAGCCGCATCATGCCGGTCGGCACCTACGTGATCACCACCGAGCCGCTCGGCGCCGAGCGCGCGCGGTCGCTGATCGACCCGAATTTCGCGGTGGCCGATACCCAGTTCGTGCTCGACTACTACCGCCTGACCGCCGACCACCGCCTCTTGTTCGGCGGCAAGGTCAGCTACTCCGGCCTGCCGCCGCCCGATCTCAAGGGCGCGATGCGGCGCGACATGCTGCGGGTGTTCCCGCAGCTGGCCGACGTGAAGATCGAACACGGCTGGGCGGCTTCGTCGACATCACCATGAGCCGCGCGCCGCACTGGGGCCGGCTCGACGGCAACGTCTACTTCTGCCAGGGCTTCTCCGGCCACGGCGTGGCGGTGACCGGCCTGGCCGGCCGGCTGATCGCCGAGGCCATCGCCGGCAGCGCCGAGCGGCTCGACCTGTTCAGCCGCATCCGCCACCTGCCTTTCCCCGGCGGCAAATTGCTGCGCACGCCCAGCCTGGTGCTCGGGATGGCGTGGTATCGCTTGCGCGACTACCTATAGCGGTCGGTAGGCCCGCGTAGGAGCGGCTTCAGCCGCGAACACGCCGCAGAGGAACCTCGCCGATTCGCGGCTGAAGCCGCTCCTACGGGGTGCCGCGCCGTCGTCCCGCGACCGCGCCGGCAATGCTTGCCCCCCTACCGGCTCCCGTCACCGTATCGCCGGCCGCCGCCTCAATCGAGCGGCGGCAACTGCCCCGCCGCGCGCAGCTTCAGCACCGTCTCGTCGAATTCCTTCATGAAGGCGGCCTGGTAGGCGAAGGCGCCGGCCTTGCTGGTGTAGCCGACGTAGCCCGACTCCTTGCCGATCACCGCCGTCTCGGCCGCGCCGTTCAGATCGAGCTGCAGCCGCTTCACCTCGGAATCGATCGCCCGCCGGTCGTTCGGATAGCAATCGATGCGGCCCTCGGCCAGCTTGCGCAGGTTCTGCTCGGTGGTCTTGGCCTCTTCCAGCGCCAGCTTGCCGGCCGCCGCCATGTCGAAGAACGGCTTGCCGGGCGTCTGGAAGCCGGCGTTGTTGCCGAAGCGAAGCCCGGCATAGCCGGTCGGCCACGGCTTGTCCTTGTGCGACTGGGCGATCTTGGCGGTGCAGACCAGCACCACCGTCTCGTTCAGGAGCGGCGTCGAATAGCCCATCCACGGCCGCGCCTCGGGCTTCTTGTAGGGCGGGTACATGCCGATCAGCTCGCCCTGCTCGACCTGGACGAGCGCGCGCTTCCACGGCGCCGTCCTGAGTTCGATGGTGAAGTTGGGCATGGCCGCGCCGACCTTGCGCAGCAGATCGGCGTAGATGCCCTTCGGCGTACCGCCGGCGTCCTTGTAGCTGTAGGGCGGATAGTCGTCGTCGCCGACCAGCACCACAGCCTGCTTGGCCGCCAGCGCCGGCGCCGCCAGCAAGGCCAGTGCCAGTCCCGCCACGCCTACCGTATTCGATACCGACTTCATGTCGCACTCCTTCGCACAGACTGCATTCCGCCGCGCCCGGCCGTCTCGGCGGCGCGGGCCCCTGCGCACCCCACCCCGGCGGGATGCGCTGCATTCAATCTATGCGGTCCATCGGAGGGATACGTAGTGGCCGACGCACGGCCCGGCCGTCGTTGGCAAGAAAGACACGGTGCGCCGGCTGGACCCCGGCGGGCGTCGCGGGACGGCCGCGCGCCGGCAACGCCGCGGCGCTACTTGCCCCAGCCAGCGCGCACCGCGCTGGCGCGGGCGAAGCGCTCGGCCAGCGCATCGCCGTCGCAGGCGTCGAGCTTGCCGATCAGCGCGTCGAGCTCGGTGCGGAAGGCCCGCAGGTCGGCCAGCAGTCCATCGCGGTTGGCCAATGCGATGTCGCGCCACATCTCGGGATGGCTGCCGGCGATGCGGGTGAAGTCGCGGAAGCCGCTGGCGGCCAGCGCGAGGCAGGTGTCGGCGTCGGCGCGGTCGAGCACGCTGTTCATATAGGCGAAGGCCAGCAGGTGCGGCAGGTGGCTGACCGCGGCGAACACCGCGTCGTGCCGCTCCGGCGCCAGCTCGACCAGCCGCGCGCCGCAGGCGGCCCATAGCGCGGCGACCGTGTCGCGGCTGGCGGCGGCGGTCTCGGCCAGCGGACACAGCACCACCTTGCGGCCGTCGAACAGGCCGTAGCGCGCCGCGGCGGCGCCCGACAGGTCCGAGCCGGCGATCGGATGGGCCGGCACGCAGCGGTCGAGCGTATCGGCCAGGTGGCGCCGGTACAGCGCGGCGACGTCGCGCTTGGTGCTGCCGGCGTCGGTGACGATGGCCGCGCGCGGCAGCACCGGCGCGATCGCGGCCAGCACCGCGTCCATCTGGCCGACCGGGGTGGCCAGCAGCACCAGGTCGGCGCCCTCGACCGCGCGCGCGGCGTCCTGCTCGGCGCGGTCGATCACGCGCAGCTGCAGCGCGCGTTCGAGGTTCCCGCGCGAGCGGCCGACGCCGACCACCTCGCCGACCAGGCCGGCGTGCTTGAGATCGAGCGCGAAGGAGCCGCCGATCAGCCCCGTGCCGATCACCACCAGTTTGCCGATCCTTGCCTGACTCATCCGTTCGATCTTCCTGTCGTGGCCGGCTCCGGCCCGGTCCTTCGTTTCTGCCCGTCGGCAGCGCGGCGAGCCCGCATCTTGCCACCGTGCCGAGGCGGCGGGCCAAGACCGTTCCGTTGCATGCTTATGAGTGAGGAGTTAGGGGTGAGGGGTGAGGTGTTAACCCCATCCCCACCCGGCCTCCCCCTTGAAGGGGAGGAGCAGGGCGCGCCAGCTCGGGCCGCCCGTGGCCTTGATACGTGTCGCAATGCGGCTCCCTCCCCTTCAAGGGAGGGTTGGGGTGGGGATGGGGTTAACCCCTCCCCCCTCACCCCTTACCCTTCACCCCTCACACGCCTACAGCTCGCGCCCCACCGCCTGCGCGATCAGCCGCAGCGAGCCCATCAGCTCGTTCAGTTCCTGCGGCGTCAGCGCCTGGTCGGCGTCGCACCATGCCTCGCACGGATTCGGGTGCATCTCGATCAAGAGGCCGTCGGCGCCGGCCGCCACCGCCGCGCGCGCCAGCGCCGGCACCATCCAGGCCTTGCCGCCGGCGTGGCTCGGGTCGACCACCACCGGCAGGTGGGTCTCCTTCTTCAGCACCGGGATCGCGGTCACGTCGAGCACGTTGCGGTAGGCGGTCTCGAAGGTGCGGATGCCGCGCTCGCACAGGATGATGTTGTGGTTGCCGCCGGCGGCGATGTACTCGGCCGCCATCAGCCACTCGCTGATGGTGGCCGACAGGCCGCGCTTGAGGATCACCGGCTTGTTGACCCGGCCGACTTCCTTCAAGAGGTCGAAGTTCTGCATGTTGCGCGCGCCGATCTGGATCACGTCGACGTCGTGCTCGAGGAAGGTGTCGAGCATGCGCACGTCCATCAGCTCGGTCACGATCGGCAGCTTGTATTCGCGCGCGGCCTGCTGGAAGTACTCGAGGCCCTGCACGCCCAGGCCCTGGAAGGCGTAGGGACTGGTGCGCGGCTTGAAGGCGCCGCCGCGCATCAGGGTGCAGCCGGCGGCATGCACGCCGGCCGCGGCCAGCTGCATCTGCTCGGGCGTCTCGACCGAGCACGGCCCGGCGATCACCTGGATCTGCTTGCCGCCGAGCTTGACGCCGCGGATGTCGATCACCGTGCCGGCCGGGTGGCCTTCGCGCGCGACCAGCTTGTAGGGCTTGACGATGTGCATGGCGCGCTCGACGCCGGCCAGTTGCTCGAAGGCCTGCTCGGACAGCGCGCGCTCGTCGCCGATGGCGCCGACGATGGTGCGCTCGGTGCCGCGCGAGACGTGCTCGGTCAGGCCGGCGGCGCGGATGCGGTCGATGACGCCTTGCAGGTCGGCGTCGGTGGCGGTGGAGGACATCACGATGATCATGGCGGTTTTCCTTGGGCGGCGTTGGGTCGGATGCGGTGGAGCGGGGTTTCGGAATCGGTGAGGCAAAAAAGAAGGCGGGCCCGTCTGGGCCCGCCTTGCTTGAATCTCTTGGTTTCCTTCGCGCGAAACCGGCTAGCCCGTGTCAACTGGTGATCGGGAAGTAATAAAAGCCGGTAAAGACGATGAAGTGGCGCATGGTGTTGGCGATCTGCAGCGATTTGCGTCGAAGAATTGAACCGAGGCCAGATTAACCCAAAAAACCGCCGAGTGCAGCAATTGCGGCTTTCACCGATGCGAACACCTCGGCCGGGCTCGCCTCGCCGTACATATAGGCCGGCGCCGAGACGAAGCGCCGTTCCTCGTCGACGCAGGCGGCGTCGACTGGCGTCGGCACGTGGGTCTGACCCCAGGCCGCGATCGCCTCGGCGAGCGGCTCGCCGCCGGCGCCGAGCGTGATGCGCACGCCGCGCAGGCCGATCTCGCGTGCGGCCAGCGCCAGGATCAGCGGCGCCGCGCACAGCGTCACCACCGGCTTGGCCGCCGTCACGAAGGGCATCACCGCGGCCTTGACGTCGTCGTGCATGCGCGCGGCCTGGCCGTCCTGGGCGAAGGTGGTCAGGTTCTTGGCGGCGCCGAAGCCGCCGGGGAAGACGATGGCATCGTAGCTCGCCTCGTCGAGCACCGTCAGCGGCCGGATGTCGCCGCGCGCGATGCGGGCCGCCTCGGCCAGCACGTTGCGCTGCTCGTCGGTCGGCGCGCCGCGCGCATGGTCGACCACGTGCATCTGGTTGCGGTCGGGCGCGTAGCACTGGTAGGCGATGCCGGCCTGGCTCAGGCAGACCAGCGTGGAGACCGCTTCGGTGATCTCGGCGCCATCCAGGAAACCGCAACCGGACAGCACGACGGCGACTTTGCTCATGTTCTTCCTCCAGGTTCGGGCCGGCCGCTCAGGCGGCCGGCTTGCGTTCGACGATCACGTAATGCTTCTTCATCGGCTCGAGCACCTCGAACACGCCCTTGAAGCCGGCCGGGATCACCAGCGATTCGCCCGGCCCGGCCTCGACCGCGTGGCCGGCCTCGTCGATCACGCGGCAGCGGCCCTCGGTGACGAAGAAGAACTCGTCCTCGTCGGGGCCGAAGGCGATGCGCCAGCTGCCGGGCTCGCAGCCCCAGACGCCGGCGTAGACCTCGCCGGAGGCGTTGGTGAAGTGGTTCCAGGTGGTGCGCAGCGGATTGCCCTGCAGCCGGCGCTCCTCGCGCGGGTGGTCGTATTCGGGGGCGGTGGCCTGCTGGCTGAAGTGGACGATGGTCGGGGTGGTCGACATGGTGTGCTCTGGGTGCGGGTTTCGTTGGGTTCGAACCTGGATTCTAGGCGCGAGTCCGGCCCGATTCCTAGGCCGCCTCGTCCGGCCCGGCCGGGCCGAGCACGGTCGGCGGCAGCGGCTGGCGGTCGGGCGCCAGGAAGCGCCGCCGCGCCGCCGGCAGCGCCAGCCGCGCCTCGCTGTAGTACGGCGCCAGCGCAGCCCGGCCGCCGGCCAAGAGGTGAGCGGCGCGGCGCTCGAAGGCGCGCCACTGGCGCTGCCAGCGCAGCGCGGCCGGCATCTCGGCCGCCAGCTCGGCGGCGATCAGCCGCAGCAGCGCCTCGGTGACCGTGGCGTGGTACTTGTCGGCCGCGCCGAGGTGGCCGCAGTAGGCCTGCAGCGCATGGCGGAAGCGCGCCGCGCCGGCCACCGTGCCGTCGCGGCGCATCGCCACCCAGGCGGCGAACACGTGGGCGCGGTGGTCGAAGGCGTGCGGCGCCAGCCGGCCGCTCTCGAGCGCGCCGAGCACGTCGGGCAGGTCCGGCAGCCGCTGCGGCGCGCCGGCCGGCGCGGTGGAGCAGGTCGGACAGCTCATGCCTGTGCAGGCCGTCGCCGCGGCCGGAAGGTTCCCGCCGGCCAGGGGATCGCGGCCGTCCATCAGCGCGTCCCGAACGGCCGGACCAGGTCGGCCGCGCCGCCGCCGTCGACCGCGCGCAGGAAATCCTCACCCAGCCGCGCGGTCTCGGCCGTCACCTGGCGCCAGATCTTCTGCCGCGTCGCGTCGTCGTAGCGGCGGAAATCGTTGCGGTCCGGGATCTTGCCGCCGGGCAGCCGGGCGACCCAGTCGGGCGACGGCGCCACCAGCACCACGTTGTCCAGCCGCTCGGCACTCGCGCGCCGCCACGGCAGGCCCTTGTCGAACCAGCCCGGCACCAGGTGCGGGTAGAAGTGCGGGTAGAGCACCAGGCCGTCGAGCTTCGGATAAGGCAGGTCGAGGTGGTAGTCGAGCAGGCCGCCGTCGCGGTAGCGGCCGGCCGGCGCATGGAGCGGGTCGCGCACGCCCTCGACCACCAGCGGGATGGCGGCGGTGGCGTGCAGCGCGTCGACCAGGTTGTCGGCGGTCAGCGGCGCGAGATGGGTCGGGAAGTCGTCGGCCAGCGGCGGCGCCGGGTGGCGCGGATCGCTGAACCAGGTGCGGCGCCAGCCCTGGGCGTAGAGCCGGCGCGACAGCAGGTTGGCGCCGGCCACCGCGATCACGCCGGCCAGCTGGGCCAGCCGCGCCTCGGCCGCCAGGATGCCGCGCGCGCGCACCGCGGTCAGCGTCAGTGCGTAGTGCGGATGGGCCAGCAGGTCGGCCGGCTCGCCCTGGAACAGGTCGACCACCATGGCGCGGCAGGCGCGCGCGATCTCGGCCGCGCCGGCGCCGGGCGCATAGGTCTCGTCGGTATAGCGCTCGGCCAGCCGGGCCAGCGCGCGGGCCGGCTCGGGCTGCATGGCGCAGACGAAGCGCCAGCCGCCGATCGAGCTGCCGATCAGGTGGCGCAGCCGCGGCGCGCGTGGCAGCCAGTCGCCGAACACCGCCTGGTCGAGCCCGGTCAGCGCCAGCGCCTTGGGGCCGCCGGCGGCGCCGGGGACCAGCGCGATCTCGGCCGGGTCGAGCCCCTGGCTGCGGATGCGCGCCAGCGCGCGGCGACCGGCGCGCCAGGCCAGCGGCGAGCCGCGGGAGACGTGGATGGCGGGCGCTTGGGACATGGCGGGGCTCGGCCGGAACGGAAAGCCGGCATTCTAGTTGAACGCCCGGGTCAGTAGCGTGACGCCGGTATCGGCTGTGCAGACCCGGACGGGGCTGATCGGCCCGCGGCCGGCAGGCTAGAATCGGCGCTTCAGCCACGCCTCCAATCCCTTCAGCGATGCAACCCGAACTCTCCCCGCTCGGCAAGACGAGCGCCTACGTCGAGCACTACGACCCGAGCCTGCTGTTCCCGATCCCGCGCCTCGCCAAGCGCGAGGAGATCGGCGTGCCGGCCGCCCTGCCCTTCTTCGGCGCCGACATCTGGAACGCCTACGAGCTGTCCTGGCTCAACCGGCGCGGCAAGCCGCAGATCGCGCTGGCCACCTTCACCGTGCCGGCCGATTCGCCCAACATCATCGAGTCGAAGAGCTTCAAGCTCTATCTCAACAGCTACAACCAGACCCGGCTCGACGACGTCGATACGTTGCGCGCGCGGCTGGCGGCCGACCTGTCGAAGGCGGCCGGCGCCACGGTCGGCGTGCGGCTGGTGCTGCCCGAGGAGTTCGGCCGCCAGCGGCTGGGCGAACTCGACGGCTATTGCATCGACAACCTCGACCTCGAGATCGACACCTACCAGCCCGAGCCGGCGCTGCTGCGCACGGTCGAGGGCGAGGGCGAAGGCCCGGTCGAGGAGACGCTGTGCTCCAACCTGCTCAAATCCAACTGCCTGGTGACCGGCCAGCCCGACTGGGGCAGCGTGCAGATCCGCTACCGCGGCGCGCCGATCGAGCGCGCCGGCCTGCTGCAATACCTGGTCTCGTTCCGCCGCCACAACGAATTCCACGAACAGTGCGTCGAGCGCATCTTCATGGACATCACGCGCCAGTGCCGGCCCGAGGCGCTGTCGGTCTATGCGCGCTATACCCGCCGCGGCGGGCTCGACATCAATCCGTTCCGCACCAGCTTCACGCAGGCAGCGCCGGCTAACTTGCGTGGGGCAAGGCAATAGCAAAAGGTGGAGCAGGCGCCCGGGGAACCCGTGCGCTTGGCTTCAGTGCGGCTCCACCACGGCACGGCCCCTGATCTGCCCCTCCCCTCCCGTCCCCGCCGCCGCGGGAAGCCTCGCTAGCGCTCGTCAATGGCACGGATCGTGGTTCCTATGCTCACCAACCAATCGTGAGCCGAACCGCCAAACCTGAGCCCACCACGCCTATCCATCGGCTGCCAGCCTGGCCTATGCCGGCCATAGCGGGCCGGTCGGATGCGGCTTGCGCATCCGGCGCCGGCATGCCTGAATGGCGGGCGCCGCGGCGCCCGTCGCGGCCTTCAACGGGAGGGAACCCATGCGCGATATCGATATGGAACGCTGGCGCGTGCTGGCGGAGCACTACGTCACCGAATTCGGCGTCAAGATCCTGGCCGCCATCGTCTTCTGGGTGGTGGGCCGCTGGCTGATCGCGCTGGCGATCCGGCTGGTGCAGGGCTCGCTCGAGCGGCAGAAGGTCGATCCGACCGTGCTGCGCTACCTCGGCAACATCGTCAGCGTCACGCTGAACCTGGTGCTGATCATCGGCATCCTCGGCTACTTCGGCATGCAGACCACCTCGTTCGCGGCGCTGATCGCGGCGGCCGGCGTGGCGATCGGCATGGCCTGGTCGGGCCTGCTGGCCAACTTCGCCGCCGGCGCCTTCCTGATGGTGCTGCGGCCGTTCAAGGTCGGCGATTTCGTCAGCGCCGGCGGCGTCACCGGCACGGTCAAGGAGGTCGGCCTGTTCGCCACCGCGATCAATACGCCGGACAACGTGCTGACCACGGTCGGCAACAACAAGATCTTCGGCGACAACATCCAGAACTTCTCGCACAACGCCTACCGCCGGGTCGACCTCAAGTGCCAGCTGGCCGGCAACGCCGACCACGCCGCCGCGATCGCGATCCTGCAGCGCGAACTGGCGGCCATCCCCAACGTGCTGCAGAGCCCGGCGCCCGAGGTGGCGATCCTCGACTACACCGCGGCCGGCCCGGTGCTGGCGGTACGGCCCTACTGCCACAACGACCACTACTGGCAGGTGTATTTCGACGGCAACCGGGTGATCCGCGAGGCGCTGGGCGCGGCCGGCTTCCCGGCGCCGATGCCGGCCCAGGTGGTGCTCTACCAGCCGCTGCCGCCGGCAGCGCCGGCCGAGCCGAGCGGGGACAAGGCGCCGGACGGCGGGCTGTAAGCCCTTCGGCCGCAGGGCCCGTAGGAGCGGCTTCAGCCGCGCTTGGCTGCAGCAGGCGCGACCGCCATTCGCGGCTGAAGCCGCTCCTACAAGGTGTTGCCCGCCACGGCAGGGGGTAGCCGCGATGCCTTCCGGCTTGCCGGCCTCGCCCAATCGGGTGACCCGCCCACGCAAGCTCAGCGCTTGCGGCCGGCCACCAGCAGCACCACGCCGAGCACGATGCCGCCGGCGCTGAGCCAGACCGGGATGTCGACGGTCTTCTTCTCCTTCACCGTCAGTTCCAGCGGGCCGAGCTTGGCGGCCTGGTTTTCCTCGGTGTAGCTGAAGCCGCGGTAGACCAGGCCGAGCGTGCCGGCGATGATCAGCACGATGGCCAGAATGCGGGCTGCGTTCATGGTTTTCTCCCGGTCCAGGTTTCGGATGACCGGCCCGCAGCCCGCGGCGGCACTGCCGCCGCGGCCGCTGCGAACCGGCCTCTACCTGTGGGATGCGCCGCGCCGCGACTGGTTCACCACTCCCCCGCCACGGCCAGCCCGGCCGGCTCCTCGCCCGCCACCGCGCGGGCGATCGCGGCGTCGGCGGCCTCCACCTCGATCCCGCGCTCGGCATACCAGGCCGGGTTGTAATAGCTGTGGGCGTAGCGTTCGCCGCTGTCGCACAGGATGGTGACGATGCTGCCGCTTTGCCCGGCCATGCGCATGCGCGCGGCCAGCGCCAGCACGCCGGCGAAGTTGGTGCCGGTCGAGCCGCCGACGCGGCGGCCGAGCCGGGTGCTCACATAGCGCATGGCGGCCAGGCTCAGCGCATCGGGCACCTTGACCATCGCCTCGATGCAGCTCGGGATGAAGCTCGACTCGACGCGCGGCCGGCCGATGCCCTCGATGCGCGAGCCGCAGGCCGCCGTCAGCGTGGTGTCGGGCGTGCCGGCGCAGGCGCCACGGTAGTAGTCGAAGAACACCGAATGCTCGGGATCGGCGCACAGGATGCGGGTGTCGTGGCGGCGGTAGCGCACGTAGCGGCCCAGCGTGGCGCTGGTGCCGCCGGTGCCCGGGCCGCAGACGATCCAGGCCGGGATGGCGTGCGGCTCGTCGGCCATCTGCTTGAAGATCGACTCGGCGATATTGTTGTTGGCGCGCCAGTCGGTGGCGCGCTCGGCGTAGGTGAACTGGTCCATGAAATGGCCGCCGGTCTCGCGCGCCAGCCGCGCCGATTCGGCGTTGATCGCGCCGGGGTCGGCGATCAGGTGGCAGCGGCCGCCGTGGAATTCGATCGCGGCGATCTTCTCCGGCGAGGTGCTGGCCGGCATCACCGCGATGAAGGGCAGACCCAGCAGGCTGGCGAAATAGGCCTCCGACACCGCGGTGGAGCCGCTCGAAGCCTCGATCACCGGCCGGTTCTCGCGCAGCCAGCCGTTGGCCAGCGCGTAGAGGAACAGCGAGCGCGCCAGCCGGTGCTTGAGGCTGCCGGTCGGATGGCTCGACTCGTCCTTGAAGTAGACGTCGATGCCCGGATGGTTCGGCAGCGCGAGCGGGATCAGGTGGGTATCGGCCGAGCGGTTGAAATCGGCCTCGATCTTGTGGATGGCGGCGGCCACCCAGGCGCGTTGCGACATGGCGACGGTTCCTGTTGCGTGAATGCTGGATCTTAGCCCAGCCGATTCGCGGCGTTCGATTGGGGTTGGCTCTGTTGACATAAGGTTTGTGGGCCGTGCCGGACCGAGTTTTGGAGCCAGGTTAGGCGCGACGAGCGCAGCCTATCGGGATAGGTCAGCGAGTCGTCACGACGCATGGCTCCAAAAATCGGTCCGGCCCTTCGGGTATTGCCGGGAAGGGGCCTACAAACCTTATGTCGACAGAACCCACTAGAATCGCAAGCCAATGACTAGACAAGCAGGAGGAATGGGATGAGGAAACGCACCTGGGCCATCGGCCTCGGCATCTGCCTGGCGGCCAGCACGGCGGTGGTCGCCAATACCCTGTGGTTCCGGCCCTGGTCGATCCGGGTCTTCTTCGACCGCGTCGCCTACACCGACCTGCTCGATTCGCCCGAGATGCTGAGCAGCCTGCGCCTGCTCGAACCGTGGGGTCTGCGCGGCCACAACGCGCGGCTCGACGACGTCTCCGACGCCCATGCCGAAGCCGGCTTCAAGCAGGCGCGCGCCGATCTCGACACCCTGCTCGGCTATGACCGCGCCAAGCTGGCCGAGGACGACCAGCTGTCCTACGACACGCTGCGCTTCCAGCTCGAGCAGGAGCTGGCCGGCGCGCGCTTCCGCTACCACGACTACCCGGTCAACCAGTTGCAGGGCGCCCAGATCGGCCTGGTCAACCTGCTGCTCTACACCCACCCGCTGAAGGACGCCACCGACGCCGAGCATTACCTGGCCCGCCTGGCCGCGGTGCCGGCCAAGCTCGGCCAGTTGCGCGAGGCGATGGCCGAGCGCGCGCGCCGCGGCATCGTCGCGCCGCATTTCGCGCTGGCCAAGTCGGCCGAGGGCATGCGCGACTTCACCGCGATGCCGGCCGAGCGCAATCCGCTCTACCTGGTGTTCGTGGAGAAGCTGCAACAGGCCGGCCTGGCCGAGCCCGAGCGCAACCGCCTGGCGGCCGCCGCGCGCGACGCCGTCGAGCGCCAGGTCTACCCGGCCTACCGCGCGCTGCAGGCGGCGACCGAGGCGCTGGCGCAGGCCCATCCGCGCGACGACGGCGTCTGGGCGCTGCCGACGGCGCCGCCTACTACGCCTACAAGCTCAAGCAGCACACCACCACCCAGCTGTCGCCCGACCAGGTGCACGACCTCGGCCTGCGCGAAGTCGGCCGCATCCAGGCCGAGATGCGCAAGATCCTGGCCGAGCGCGGCGAACCCGACGCCGAGCACGTCGGCCGGGCGATGAAGCGGCTGGGCGACGATCCGCGCTTCCTCTACAGCGACGACGCGGCCGGCCGCGCCCAGATCGTGGCCGACTACAAGGCCATCCTGGCCCAGGCGCAGGCGGCGCTGCCGCAGGCCTTCGACCAGCTGCCCACCGCCGCGCTCGACGTCAAGCCGGTGCCGGCCATGAGCGAAAAGACCGCGCCGGGCGCCTACTACGAATCGCCGGCCACCGACGGCAGCCGGCCCGGCGTGTTCTTCGCCAATCTCTACGACATCAAGGGCAGTCCGCGCTGGAGCATGCGCACGCTGGCCTACCACGAGGGCGTGCCCGGCCATCACCTGCAGAGCGCGCTGGCGCTGGAGCAGCGCGACCTGCCGCTGTTCCGCCGCACCCACTGGTACACCGCCTACGGCGAGGGCTGGGCGCTGTATGCCGAGCGGCTGGCCTGGGAGATGGGGCTGGAGCCCGATCCCTACGACCAGCTCGGCCGGCTGCGCGACGAGCTGTTCCGCGCGGTGCGGCTGGTGGTCGACACCGGCATGCACGCGCGGCGCTGGAGCCGCGAACAGGCGGTGGCCTATATGGAAGAGAACACCGGCATGACCCGCGGCGACACGGTGATCGAGATCGAGCGCTACCTGGTCGATCCGGGCCAGGCCTGCGCCTACAAGATCGGCATGCTCAAGCTGCTCGAACTACGCGAGCGCGCGCGCGGGCAGCTCGGCGCGCAGTTCGACCTGCGCCGCTTCCACGACCGGGTACTGAGCAGCGGCGGCCTGCCGCTGGACCTGCTCGAACGCCGCATCGACGACTGGATCGCGGCCGGCGGCGCCTGACCGCAGCACGGCCCGACGGCGGCCGGCCCTGGTGCCGGCCGCTTGCGTTTCCGCCACGCCGTATCGCCCGCCGCGCTCCCTTCTCCCTTCTCCCTTCTCCCTTCTCCCTTCTCCCTTCTCCCTTCTCCCTTCTCCCTTCTCCCTTCTCCCTTCTCCCTTCTCCCTTCTCCCTTCTCCCTTCTCCCTTCTCCCTTCTCCCTTCTCCCTTCTCCCTTCTCCCTTCTCCCTTCTCCCTTCTCCCTTCTCCCTTCTCCTTCTCCCTTCTCCCTTCTCCCTTCTCCCTTCTCCCTTCTCCCTTCTCCCTTCTCCCTTCTCCTTCTCCCTTCTCCCTTCTCCCTTCTCCCTTCTCCCTTCTCCCTTCTCCCTTCTCCTTCTCCCTTCTCCCTTCTCCCTTCTCCCTTCTCCCTTCCCCCTTCCCCTTCCCCCTTCCCCCTTCCCCCTTCCCCTTCTCCAGCCAGGATCGGATCGCTGCCCATTGACAGCAATGTATCGTTAAAACTATCTTACGATACGTTTTAAAACACACAGGAGCGAACCATGCGGCAATCCGGACTGATGGCCAAGCTCGGCCGGCGGGTGATCGAACGCCTGTCCCATCACCATCATCGCTATCACGACCGCCATGCCATGGGCCGGCACCGCCACGGTCATGGCCACGATCACGACGGCCCGTTCCACGGCGGCCCGGGCGGCTTCGGCGGCGGCGACGAGCCGCTGATGCGCGGCCGCAAGTTCTCGTCGGACGACCTGCAGCTGATGCTGCTGGCGCTGCTGGAGGAAAAGCCGAGCCACGGCTACGAGCTGATCAAGGCGCTGGAGACGCGCTCGGGCGGCTTCTACGCGCCGAGCCCGGGCATGGTCTACCCGGCGCTGACCTACCTGGAGGAGCTCGGCTACGCCACCGTGGCGGCCGACGGCAACAAGAAGTGCTACCACCTGGCCGAAGCCGGCCGCACACACCTGGCCGCCCACCGTGAACGCCTCGAGCTGCTGCTGGACAAACTGCACCACGTCGCCCGCAAGCTCGACTGGATCCGCCGCGCCTGGTCCGGCCAGGCCGATGCCGTGGACCCGGCCGGCGGCTGGCTGCCCGAGCTGGTCGAAGCGCATCGCGCGCTCAAGCGCGCGCTGACGCGCCGCCGCGAGGCGCCGGCCGACGAGCAGCGCCGCGTCGCCGCCATCCTGGCGCGCGCGGCGGCCGAGATCGACGACAAGAACTGAACCCCAGCCACGAGAGGAAACCCATGACTGCACCCGACCTGACCGTCCAGCGAGTACGCCACGCGCTGCGCTTCCGCCTGCTCGAAGTCCGCCGCACCCGGCTGGTGACGCCGCAACTGCTGCGCGTGACGCTGGCCGGCGACCTGGCCGACTTCGTCTCGGCCAGCTTCGACGACCACATCAAGGTGTTCTTCCCGGCGCCGGGGCAGGACCGGCCGGCGCTGCCGACGGTCGGGCCGGACGGCGTGGTCTGGCCCGAGGGCGCCGCCCGGCCGGCCGCGCGCGACTACACGCCGCGCCATTACGACCCGGCCGCCGGCGAGCTCGACATCGAGTTCGTCCTGCACGGCGACGGCCCGGCCGCCAGTTGGGCGGCGCAGGCCAAGGCCGGCCAGTTCATCGGCGTCGGCGGCCCGCGCGGCTCCTTCGTGATCCCGACCGGCTTCGACTGGCACCTCCTGGTCGGCGACGAGACCGCGCTGCCGGCCATCGCCCGCCGGCTCGAGGAACTGCCGGCCGGCTGCCGCGCCATCGTGGTCGCCGAAGTGCCCGGCGCCGACGCCCGGCCGGCGCTGGCCAGCGCGGCGGCGCTCGAGGTGCACTGGGTGCACCGCGACGCCGGCGCCACGCTGGAGCAGGCGGTGCGCGCGCTGGCGCTGCCGGCCGGCGAGGGCTACGCCTGGGCCGCCGGCGAGACCGCCGCCATCCGCGCGGTGCGCGCCCACCTGGTTGGCGAGCGCGGCATCGACAAGTCGCGCATCCGCGCCGCCAGCTACTGGAAGCAGGGTGAGATCGCAGTGCACGAGACGCTCGAAGACTGAGCGCGGCAGACAGCGGCGGCGGCGGTCCCCTGCCCGCCCCCGCTGCATAGGGTCGGTGCATCCCGGCAGCCGGATCGGGCGCACGAGCGGCGTCTCCGCACTCGGCCCGCCAGGAGGCTTGCCTTTACCGGCAAGCCTCTTTTCACGTCCACCCCCCTTGCGCGGAACTCGAGCGCCCAGCGCGTCGAATCGCCAGCGTCAACGTTTGCATCTTTAGTAGTAAGCCCCGAGTCAATTACACGAAAGCAGGCAGTAAGAATTAGGCATACTGCGCTCCCCGCATGAACAGGACAGGCCGTGACGACGCAAGCGCTGCACACCGAGGAACTCGATTCGAGCCGCCGCCATCTGCTGCAAACCGGTGGCGGCCTGCCGGCGGCGCAGATCGCCGTCCATGCCGACGAACCGTTCTCCACGCTGCCGATCGGCAGCGCCGGCCTGCTCGAGGCCGGCACCGCGCTGTTCCTGCCCGAGGGCATGACGGCCGACACGCAGCCGGTCTCGCTGGCGCTGCTGGAACGGCCGCGGCCCAGCGGCCCGCTGCCGGCGGACTGGACGCTCAGGCCCGCGTTCTCGCGCAGCGCCAGCTGCCACCGGCTGCGCCTGGCCGTACCGGCCGGCAGCAGCCTGTACGGCAGCGGCGAAGTCGACGGCCCGCTGCTGCGCAACGGCCAGCGCATCGCGCTGTGGAACACCGACAACTTCCAGTACGCCTATGACGGCGGCCGCCGGCTCTACCAGTCGCACCCGTGGGTGCTCGGCGTGCAGGCCGACGGCCGCGCCTTCGGCGTGCTGCTCGATTCGACCTGGCCGGCCGAGCTCGCGCTCGCCGGCGGCGCGATCGAATTCACCAGCGAAGGCCCGGCCTTCCCCGTCATCGTGATCGAACGCGAATCGCCGCAGGCCGTGCTGCGCGCGCTGGCGCGGCTCACCGGCACCATGGCCCTGCCGCCGCGCTGGGCGCTCGGCTACCAGCAATGCCGCTGGTCCTACTACCCCGATGACCAGGTGCGCGAGATCGCCGACGAATTCCGCCGCCGCCGCCTCCCCTGCGACGTGATCTGGCTCGACATCCACTACATGGACGGCTACCGCGTCTTCACCTTCTCGCCCAAGGACTTCCCCGATCCCAAGGCGCTCAACGGCTACCTGCACGAGCGGGGCTTCAAGAGCGTGTGGATGATCGACCCCGGCGTGAAGGCCGAGCCGGGCTACGCGGTCTACGACGCCGGCAGCGAGATCGACGCCTGGGTGCGCGACGCCGGCGGCGAGGTGTTCAAGGGCCAGGTATGGCCAGGCGACTGCGTGTTCCCCGACTTCACCCGGCCCGAGGTGCGCGCCTGGTGGGCCGGGCTGTACCGCGACTACATGGCGCAGGGCATCGACGGCGTGTGGAACGACATGAACGAGCCGGCGGTGTTCGACGGCCCGGACAAGACCATGCCGCGCGACAACCGGCATCGCGGCGGCGGCGAACTGCCGGCCGGGCCGCATGCGCAATACCACAACGTCTACGGCCTGCTGATGGTGCAGGCCAGCCGCGAAGGCATCATGGCGGCCCGGCCGGACAAGCGGCCCTTCGTGCTGAGCCGGGCCAACTTCCTCGGCGGCCAGCGCTATGCCGCCACCTGGACCGGCGACAACGCCTCGACTTGGGAACACCTGGAACTGTCGATCCCGATGAGCCTGAACCTCGGGCTGTCGGGCCAGCCGTTCAACGGCCCCGACCTCGGCGGCTTCGCCGGCGACGAGGTGGAGCCCGCGCTGTGGGGCCACTGGATCGGCATGGGCGCGTTCTTCCCGTTCTGCCGCGGCCACGCGATCGAAGGCTCGCAGGACAAGGAACCGTGGTCATTCGGCCCGGCGGTGGAAAGCGCCGCGCGCATCGCGCTGGAACGGCGCTACCGGCTGCTGCCCTATCTTTACACGCTGTTCCGGCGTGCCGCGCAGGACGGCTCGCCGGTGATGGCGCCGGCCTTCTTCGCCGACCTGGGCAATACCGCGCTGCGCAGCGAGGCGCGGGTATTCCTGCTCGGCGACGATCTCCTGGTGGTGCCGCGCTGGGCCGAGGCACCCGAGCTGCCGCGCGGCATCTGGCGCAGCGTCTCGCTGATCGACGGCGACCGCGCCGACCGCTACCAGGCCGACCTGCGGCTGCGCGGCGGCGCCATCGTGCCGCTGGGCCGGGTGGTGCAGAGCACGGTCGAGGAATCGCTCGACCCGCTGACCCTGCTGGTCTGCCTCGATGCGGCCGGCCATGCCGAAGGCCGGCTGTACGAGGACGACGGCGAGGGCTACGGCTACCGCGACGGCGACTACCTGTTGACCACCTACCGCGCGGTGCGCCAGGGCGACCGGGTGGAGCTGAGCATCGCCGCCAGCGAAGGCCGGCGCGCACGGCCGGTGCGGCAGGTGGTGGTCGAGGTGGTTGCCGACGGCGGCGTGTTCCGCGCCGTCGGCGACGAGCGCAACGGCATCATCGTGCCGCTGCAGCAGGCGGCCGGCGACGCATCGCCTTCGGCCTGACCGGCGGCCGCCAGGAGCGCCGCGCACGGCAGGCGCGGCGCAGGGCGGCTTCAGCCGCGAATGCCGCGGCGCCACCGCCGTGGCCGGGGCCGCGCCCCGATCCCGCCGCTGCCCGGCAAGCCGTCCGTCGCGAATCGCCCGATCGCAACGGCGCCTCGGTGAACGATCGTTCACCAGGCATTACAATGGCGGGCATGAACCACACCCCGCCCGAGGCCGCGGCACCGGCCTGAGCCCCGACAACCGCTACGCCGCCCACACCCGCGAAGCGCAGGACGACGGCTGGCCGGCCGGCGACGACGAGACGGTCGCGCCGCGCACCGTCATCACCCTGCAGCCGGCCAAGTCCATCGTCAGCCGCAACCAGTCGCCCGACCTCCGCTTCACCCAGTCGATCAATCCCTACCAGGGCTGCGAGCACGGCTGCATCTACTGCTACGCGCGACCGAGCCACGCCTACTGGGGCTATTCGCCCGGCCTCGACTTCGAGACCCGCATCGTCGCCAAGCCCAATGCCGCCGCGCTGCTGCGCGCCGAGCTGGCGCGGCCGGGCTACCGCGTCGCGCCGATCTGCATCGGCAGCAATACCGACTGCTACCAGCCGGCCGAGCGCGAGCTGAAGCTGACCCGCGCGGTGCTCGAAGTGCTGGCCGAGACGCGCCACCCGACCATGCTGCTGACCAAGAATGCGCTGATCGAGCGCGACATCGACCTGCTGAGCGACCTGGCGCGCGACAAGCTGGTGCAGGTGATGGTCAGCGTCACCACGCTGGACCGCGAGCTGGCCCGGCGCATGGAGCCGCGCGCCAGCCAGCCGCTGCGCCGCATCGAGACGATCGGCGCCCTGGCCGCGGCCGGCATCCCGGTCGGCGTGCTGGCGGCGCCGATGATCCCGGCGCTCAACGACCACGAGCTCGAACGCATCCTGGAAGCCAGCGCGGCGGCCGGCGCCGGCACGGCCGGCTACGTGCTGCTGCGGCTGCCTTACGAATTGAAGACGCTGTTCGAGGATTGGCTGGCGCAGCACTACCCGCTCAAGCGCGACCACGTGCTGAGCGTGCTGCGGCAAATGCGCGGCGGCCAGGACAACGACGCCCGCTTCGGCAAGCGGATGCGCGGCGAAGGCGCCTTCGCCGACCTGCTGTCGCACCGCTTCCGGCTGGCGCGGCAGCGGCTGGGCCTGGCGCGCGCGTCGGTGGAGCTCGACGAGAGCCGGTTCCGGCGGCCGGTCGATCATCCGCAGTACGAGTTGTTCTGAATTGTCCTGAGGGGAAGTCGGAAGCTGAAGGGCCGGGACAGATGCCGGCGCGGATGCGGGGTCAGCTACCTCGAAGCGGTGGCCCAGCTGCACCGGGACAGATGTCGGCGCGGGTGCGGGAATCCGGCCTGGCATGGGATCGGCATTGGGGCGAAGGGGACAACTGGACTTGCGTTCCTCACCGGTCAGCCATGACTCGACCGGCGCCCCTCGCTCTGCCCGCTCCCGGAGAGAGGGGGTGGGCCGCGCCGAGTTCACGCGCCCGTACACTTGCACGCGGTCGGCGCGTTGGCCTGTCCCACGTGCATGCTCGCCCATCAGCGCATGCGGCGGAATTCCTCGACGCGCTCGGGCGAAGCCGCAGCCGCGCCTGCGGCCGCGGTGACGACGGGGCGGCCGGCGCTGGCCGCCTCGGCCCGGTGGCGAGCGGCCAGCCGGGCCTGCAGGCCGGCGTCGAGCCAGACCACCGTGACCAGCGCGACGCCGAGCGCCAGCACGAGCAAGGGCTCGGCCAGGCTCCTCACGGCTGCCACGCCGCCTCGGCCACCGGCCGGCCCGCACGGCCCGGCCGCGGCAGCCAGGCCTCGGCGTCGGCCGCATTCTGGGCCGGCCGGCGATCCGCCGGCGCATCGGCCTGGCCCGGCGCCCCGCGCGTTTCGAGCTGCCGACCGGCTTCCGCCAGCCCGGCCACCGCCGGCCGGGCCTTCGACGGCCGGCTCATTCCGAACAATCCGAACATCGCGAATCCTCCCAGTCGATGCAGCATCAAGCCTCGCCGCGGATCACGCGGTAATTGAGCCGGACGTAGCGCGCCAGGCCGATGCCGGCCCACTTGGTCAGCCAGACGTCGACGTAGGCCAGCACCAGGCCCGAGCAGAACACCCCGATGCCGGCCAGCGCGACGGCCAGCGGCTCGGTCAGGTTCGAGCCTGCCACGTCGACCGTGATGAAATCGCCGAGCCCCGCGCCGGGCAGGCTGGCCAACACCAGCGCGGCGCCGGCCAGGATCAGCGCCAGGGCGGCCAGGAAGAAGGCCAGCAGCGCGCAGCCGATCGCCAGCAAGGGGCCGAGCATGATCAGGTTCATCAGGCCCAGGCCGGCCACCGCGATCAGCATGCGGGCGAAGTTGCCGGTCGAGCGCTTCTGCTGCCAGTCCTTGATGCGCGCCTCGGCCCTGAGCTCGCGCGCCAGCTGGCGCGGCGTGCCCAGCGAGCGCGACACCTCGGTCTCGTCGCGGCCGTCGGCCAGCGCATCGCGGAAATATTCCTCGTAGTCGACGGCGATCTCGTCGATCTCGCGCGGCGCCATGCCGCGCAATTCGGCGCGCAACTGCTTGAGAAACTGTTCGCGGTTCATCGTCGTCACCCCTCAATGATCTTGTTCACTTCTTCCAGGAAGCCGCTCCATTCCTGTTTCATCTCGGCCAGCACTTCGCGTCCGCGCACTTCCAGCCGGTAGTACTTGCGCGGCGGGCCGGAATCGGACTCGACCAGGTAGGTGCTGACCAGGCCGTCGTTCTGCAGCCGCCGCATCAGGGGATAGATCGTCCCTTCGCTCATTTCCACGCCGTCGGCCAGCGTCGAGACGATCTCGTAGGCATAGCTGTCGTGCCGCTCGAGCAGCGCGAGCACGCACATTTCCAGCACGCCTTTCTTCAACTGGGTCTTCATCGTCGCCCTCCTCTTGCCACGCCGCGGCGCGGTCGTTCGTCGGTGATTGCAATGTAGCGCAAGGTATCTTTTAGTGCAAGGTACCTTGCGCCGAAAAATACCTGTCGATAGCAAGGTAGCTTGCACTGCATCCCCATATAAATTACCAAGCGCTTGCTCGATAATTCGCGACTGCTCTAGCATGTCGTGTCGACCCACCCGGAAAGCCCCATGGAATCGTTCAGCCACCTCGTCGAAGTCCGCTGGTCCGACTGCGACGCCAACCAGCATGTCCGCCACAACGCCTACGCCGACTTCTGCACCCATGCCCGCATCGAATGGCTGCGCGCGCACGGCTTCGGCTTCGACCAGTTCCAGAAGCACGGCTTCGGGCCGGTGATCTTCAAGGAGTCGACCGAGTACTACAAGGAACTGAAGATGAGCGAGCGGGTGTCGGTGGTGGTCCGCATCGCCGGCCTGTCGGCCGACGGCAGCCGCTTCCGCATCCGCCACGACCTCTGCAAGGAAGACGGCCGCCCGGCCGCGCTGCACGAGATCAGCGGCGCCTGGTTCGACCTGCGCCAGCGCAAGCTGATGCAGCCGCCGGCCGAGCTGCTGGCGATCTTCTCCGCGCTCGATCGCACCGAGGATTTCGCCGAGATCCCGCTCAAGCAGGCTTGAGCCACGGCGCACCGCCGGCCGCCGGAGCGCCGGCCGCCAGAACGCTGGCCACCAGAAACGACGACGCCCCTGCAAAAGGGGCGTCGTCGTTTCCGGAGCAGTCAGCAGGCCATCCGCCGAGCGGGCTTCCTAGCGGTCGCGCTTGACCTTCTTGGCCTGCGGGCAGCTGCCGTCTTCGCTGCAGCCGGTCAGCTTCTGCCACAAGCCCTTCTCGTCGCCCTTGTCCGCCGGTGCCGCCGGTGCGGGGGTCGGGTCGGGCTCGCTGGCGACATGCACCGGCTGGACCGGTTCGGCCGGCCGGGCCGCGACCGGCGCGGTCTTTTCCGGCAGCTTGCGGCCCGGCTTGGCGGTGGACTTGGCGGTGTTGGCAGGCCGGGCGGCCGCGTCTTCGTCGGTACCCGCGGCCGGGTCGGCGGCCGGCGTCGAGGTGGCGAGATCGGGCCCCTCGGCGCGTACCGGCATGGCGGCCGAGGCCGGCAGCGAACCCGGCGCGCCGGGCGGCTCGAGCATCTCGGCCTGCGCCATCGGCGGCTTGGACGGCTCCAGCACCACCATCGGCGCGGCCGGCCGCACCAGCATCGCCAGCGCGGCGCCGACGGCGAGCACGCCGCCCAGGGCCAGCGCCAGCCAGGGCAGCTTGCGGTGCGGCTTGCCGCTGGCGCCGGCCGACGCGGCCACGGCGCCCCGCGGTTCGGCGGCGGCAGCCGCTTCGGCCGAAGCCGGCGCCGCAACCGCGGCGGCGACCGCCTTCTCGCCCGCGGCGCTGCCGGACGAAGCCGGCGCCACGTGCTCGCGCAGTTCGGCGCGCGCTTCGCGCGCACGCTGGTAGCGCTTGGCCGGGTCCTTCTCGAGGCAGCGCATCACCAGCGCGCCGAGCCAGTCGGGCACGTCCGGGTTCAGCTCATGGATCGGTACCGGCGCCTCGTGCAGGATGCGGTAGGCGATGGTGGCGACGTGGTCGCCGTCGAACGGCCGCTGGCCGGTCAGCACCTGGTACAGCACGATGCCGGCGGCGAACAGGTCGGCGCGGCCGTCGAGCTTCTTGCCCTCGATCTGCTCGGGCGCCATGTAGCGCGGCGAGCCGACGATGGTGCCGGCGCGGGTCAGGTCGCTGGTCGGCAGCTGGGCGATGCCGAAGTCGGTGATCTTGAGCCGGCCGTCGGCGGTCAGCATCAGGTTGGCCGGCTTGATGTCGCGATGCACCACGTGGTGCTCGTGGGCGTAGTCCAGCGCGCTGAACAGCTGGCGCGCCAGCTTCACCACCCGGCCGGTGGACAGCTTGACGCCGGCCTCCATCAGCGCCTGCAGCGTCTTGCCCTCGACGTATTCGATCGCCAGGTAGGCATGGCCATCGACGTCGCCGCAATCGTAGACGGTGATGATGTTGGGGTGATTGAGCCGGGCGGCCGAGCGCGCTTCCTGCTGCAGGCGCGGTGCGTATTCGCTGCGCTCTTCGGGCGTCAGGTTGAGCCGCAGCACCTTGAGCGCGACGGTGCGGTCGAGCCGCTCGTCGATGGCACGATAGACCACGCCCATGGCGCCCTGGCCCAGGGTGGTCTCGATGCGGTAGTGGGCGAGCTTGTCCATCCGCGTATTCTAGCGTCCTGACGACAAAAACCATGTTGCAGTCTTCGGCAACATGCTGTCATTTCGGACGGTAATTACTGCCAACGCGCGAGGATGCGGTCGAGCGTGCCGTTGCGGCGGATCAGTTCGAGCCCTTCGGCGAAGCGGCGGGCGCGGGCCTCGTCGTCCTTGGCGAAGCCGACGTAGCGCGGCACCTCGGCCAGCGGCCGGCCCACCACGCGCAATTCCTTCTCGGCGCCGGCTTCGCGCGCGAGGTGGAGCAGCTGCGCCTTGTCGCCGACGATCAGGTCGACGCGCTTGAGCAGCAGCTTTTGCATCAACTGCTGCGGATTGGTGGCACCGCTGTCCTTCTTCAGGGGCGCCTTGTCGAAGGCCTCGGTATAGGAGAAGCCGAGCACGGTGCCGATGGTATAGGGCGCCAGTTCGTCGAGCGTGCGGAAGTCGGCCGGCCCGTCGCGCCGCGACATCAGCACCGTGATGCCGTTGCGGATCGGCCCGACCAGCCGGTACTGCGCCATCCGCTCGGGCGTGCCGACGAACTGGTAGGCCAGGTCGACCTGGCGGTATTCCAGCATCTTCTTGACCCGTTCCCACGGGTAGAGCCGGATCTCGTACGGCTGTTCGACCGCTTCGAGCACCGCGCGCACGATCTCGGTATCGAGCCCGGCCGGCTGGCCGCTGGCCGGATCGAGGTAGGCATAGGGCGGAAAGGCCTGGTCGCCGGCCACCTGCCAGGGCGGCTCGGCCCGGACCGGCGAGCACAGCAGCAGGACCAGCAGCGCGAAGATGCGGACGACGAACATGGGGCGACCTCGTCGGGGATTCATACCACTATAGCCGCGCGTTCGGCCCGCGGCCGGCCCGGCTTCGACCGCCGATCAGGCGTCGGCGTGGCGGGCGAGGTCTTCTTCCATGTCGGCCAGCAGGATGTTGAGCGCGTCGCTGGACATGCGGATCTCGGACAGCGACAGCCCGAGCGACAGCAGCATGGCCGCGAGGCTGATGCCGAAGGCGGCGTGGGCGATCGGCTGCAGTTCGAAGAAGATCATGAACATGCTGAGCACGCACAGCAGCATCGCGCTGGCTCCGGCCGCCTGCATGCTGCGGATCAGCGCCACCCGGCGGCGCAGGTTGGCGATCTGGCGCAGGATCTTGGGATCGGGCCGGACCTGGTAGTCGTCGTGCAGCGAACGGATCACGCCCGACAGGCCGAGGAAGCGGTTGGTGTAGGCCAGGAGCAGCAGCGAGATCGCCGGGAACAGCAGCGCCGGCACGCTGATTTCCATGCGCATGCCGGCGCCCTATTTCTTGCTCAGCTGGCGCAGGTCGGCCAGCAGGGTCTTGGCATAGGCCTTGGTGTCGACGTCGGTGTAGCGCTTGACGATGCGGCCGTTCGGATCGATCAGGAAGGTATGGCGCTTGGCGAACTTCATCAGGCCGAGGTTGGTCAGCGCGCCGTACTTCTCGGCGGTGCGCCCTTCCGGATCGGCCAGCAGCGTGAACGGCAGCGTGTGCTTGTCGCCGAAGGCGCGGATGGCGGCCACGTCGTCGGTGCTGACGCCGACCACTTCGGCGCCGAGCGCGCGCAGCAGCACGATGTCGTCGCGGAAGCTGCAGGCCTCCTCGGTGCAGCCGGGCGTGTCGGCCTTGGGATAGAAGTACAGCACCAGCCATTTGCCGCGGAATTCGTCCGAAGTGCGCGTCGCGCCGTGCTGGTCGCTCAGCGCGAAGGCCGGCGCCGCCTGGCCGACCAGGATGTCGGCGTAGGCGAAGCAGCCCAGGATCAGGAACAACAGGGCGAACAGGCGTTTCATGGCGGGCTCCCGCTTGGGATCGGAGCGCCGGCGAACGGTTTTCGGTTAGAATGCCGCCCGGCTGTCTCCGTAGTTAAATGGATATAACGGCCCCCTCCTAAGGGGCAGTTACAGGTTCGATTCCTGTCGGGGGCGCCAGCCTCCCTGGCGGCAACCCTGCCGCCCGCTCGGGCGGCCGACCGGCGCGCAGCCTACAACGGCCGCCGTCACGGCTTCAAGCCGAATCGATCGCGTCCGGCCCGATCTTCCCCACCGATCTCCATGAGCAGGCCGCCGCGATCACGCTCGGTCCGTTTTCCGCACCGAACGTTCCCGCCCTGCCCCTCCGTCCGGCCGCTCAGTCCATGCCCTTGGCCGCGGCGTCGATGCCGAGCCGCACGCCTTCCGGATTGCTCACCGTCACCTGCTCGTCGAACGGCGGAAACATCGGTTTCACCGGCTTCTCGAAGCGCACCAGGATGTCGTAGTAGCTGCGCACGTTCTCGACGAAGATCACCGTCTCGCCGCCGCGGGCGAAGCCGAACTTGAGCGTGCTGAAGTACTCGTAGTTGCGCAGCAGCGGGATCACGCCCTTGAGGTCGGTCCAGCTGTCGGGCTTCTTCTTGAGCCGCTGCGCCAGCACGCGC
This sequence comes from Chitinimonas koreensis, assembly GCF_014353015.1. Taxonomy (NCBI): domain Bacteria; kingdom Pseudomonadati; phylum Pseudomonadota; class Betaproteobacteria; order Neisseriales; family Chitinibacteraceae; genus Chitinimonas; species Chitinimonas koreensis. The sequence goes on along the minus strand of NZ_CP060704.1, from coordinate 1,509,320 downwards.
GCGTCTTCCAGGTGGGCCATGCCGATGTTGTAGCCGGCCATCGCGATCCAGGTCCGGTCCGGCTCGGGGATGCGCGCCGGCAGCGCGTCGCGCAGCATGGCCAGGTAGCGCGCACCGCCCATGATGCTCTGGTCGGCCAGCAACCGGTCCTTCACGCCCATGCGGTCGGCGGTGTCGGTGGTCAGCATCATGATGCCGCGCACGCCGTAGGCGCTGGTGGCGAACGGGTCCCAGTGCGACTCCTGGTAGGCGAGCGCGGCCAGCATGCGCCAGTCGATGCCGAAGCGCGCCTCGGCCTCGACGAAATGATCGCGGAACTTGGGCAGCACGCTGTTGCGGCGGCTGAGGAAGGTGGTGGCGTCGATCGGCTGCAGCCGGTTGGCGTGGCCGTAGTAGCGGTCGATCAGCCGCGCCAGCGTGCCGTCGCGCTGTGCGCGGACGAAGAAGTCGGTGGCACGGGCGGCGAAGTCGGCCGGCGCGTCGGCCGGCCAGGCCCAGCCCAGCGGCAGCGGCTCGCCGATCTCGAAGGCGGTCGCCACGCCGGGGTGGTAGTTCTGCGCCACCGAGGCGCCGTAGCCGTCGACCACGGCGTAGTCGATCAGGCCCGACTCGACCTTCTCGACCAGTTCCTCGGCGTCCTGATGCTGCGCCTCGTTCCAGCGCAGGCCGGGATTGCGCTTGGCAAGGTCGGCCATCATCGGCGCGAACTGGCTGCCGACCATCAGCATGCCCTCGCCCAGGTCTGCCAAGTCGCGCGGCTTGCGCTCCTCGCTGCGGTAGACCAGCACCGGCCGCATGCCGAGGTAGCTCGGCCCGAACTGCAGGCCGTCGCCGCCGCGGTGGGTCATGCCCACGCCGAGGTGCGCCTCGTGCCGGGCCAGCCGCTCGCCCATCTCGGCCAGCCGCGGCGCCACCACGAACTTCACCTTGGCGCCGATCTCGCTGGCGAAGCGGGTGACCAGGTCGTAGTCGAGCCCGGCGTACTTGCCCTCGGCGTCGACGTAGAAGCTGGTCGCGCCGTTGCGGATCAATACCACCAGCTCGCCGCTGTCCTTCAGCGGCGCGATGCGGGTCGAGCGTTCGGGCTCGGCCGGTTTGGACGGCGGCGCGCACGCCGCCAGCAGGGCCAGCAGCAGAACGGCGCAGCGACGGAAAATGCTTTTGTCATGGATCATGGCAATCGGCATTTTGCCACGGAGTCCGCGGCTTGGGCGTTCGCTGCAAACGGCGGTTGACAAAGGCCTCGGGCATGGACAAAATGCGCGCCTTCGAGACGGAGAGGTGGCAGAGTGGTCGAATGTACCTGACTCGAAATCAGGCGTGGGTGTATGCTCACCGTGGGTTCGAATCCCACCCTCTCCGCCAGCATCAAAGCGAAAAGCCCTGAAGAAATTCAGGGCTTTTCGCTTTTCCAGGGCTGCCGCTGCTGGCCTGATCCCGCGCCGGCCTACCGCCGCGATCCTGAACATGGATGGCGCGGCCTCGCGATGCGGAGAAACGATCCGCCCGACTCGCGCCTCATCGCCTCGCTCGGCTGCCGGCGCCAATCAGGCCGGGCTCGCCTCCGAAGAGTGGCGACGGCATGGTCCTCCCCGTCCGTGTGCCCAAGACCTGAGCAGCGAGGCACGCCAAGAGGAATCGCTCCCCGCACGCCCGATCTTTCGGCGCCGCGTCAATCCAGCCTCTTCTTTCCGCATGCCGCTCGAAATGTCCTCGAGCCTGGCGCGGGCCGACCTGCGTCTGCCGGCCGCCGCTCGAGGCCTGCCCGAGGCGGGGCATGCGGCTCGGCAATCGTCCCGGTCGGCGGCGACGTCGCGAAGGCCGAAGCCCTGGATCGTTCGGGGCCTGCTGCCCGCCGCCACTCCCGCAATCTGCCGCGGCGGCCCGCTCAGCCCTCCGGCCGCTCGACCCGGACCGCCGTCACCTTGTATTCCGGCGCATGCACCTGGCCGTCGCGCAGCGGCGACGTCAGCCGGTTCACCCACAGATCGGCGCAATGGAAGCTGGTGAACAGCTCGCCCGGCTTGATCCGCTCGCTGAGGCGAATCGGCAGCACCGCGCTGCCATAGCGGCTGCGCACCATCGCCAGCTCGCCGTCCGCCAGGCCCAGCGCCGCTGCATCCGCCGGGGCCATGTCCAGCATGTCGCAGGGGCTCAGCGCCGCGTTGGCGGTGCGGTAGGTCATGGTGCCGGCGTTGAAGTGATACAGCGTCCGGCCGGTGTTGAGCAGCAGCGGGTAATCGGCGTCGCAGCGCTCCGGCGTCGGGGTGAAATCGATGCAGGCCAGCTCGGCCCGCTGGCCCATGGCGAAGCGGTCGCGGTGCAGCACCGGCGTGCCCGGATGCGCCTCGTCGGGGCAAGGCCAGTTGATGCTCTCGCGTTCGAGCCGGTCGTAGCCGAGTCCGGCGCCGGCCGGCCAGACCTGGCGCACTTCGTCCCAGACCGCTTGCGGGCCGTCGAAGCGGAAGCCGTCCGGGTGGCCCATGCGGGCGGCCAGCTCCTGGATGATCCACCAGTCGGGCCGAGCCTCGCCGGGCGGGTCGACGGCGCGGCGGATCCGCTGCACCCGCCGGTCGGCGTTCATGAAGGTCCCGTCGCGCTCGAACACGCTGGCCGCGGGGAAGAAGACATGGCCGAAGGCCTTGGCGGTCTCGTTCAGGAACAGGTCCTGCACGATCACCAGCTCCAGCTGCTGCAGGGCCTGGCCGGTCCGGTTGGCGTTGGCGAGGCTCTGATGGATGTCGTAGCCGATGCACCACAGCGCCATGAATTGCCCTTCGGCGGCGCGGTCCAGCATGCCCGGCAGATCCAGGCCGCGCTGCCCGGGCAGCGCGGCGCCCCAGACCCGCTCCACCCGCTCGGCCGCCTCCTCGAACGACTGCCCGCCGGGCAGCGTGACCGGGTCGCAGCCCATGTGGGCCGCGCCCTGCACGTTGTTCTGCCCGCGCAGCGGATTGATGCCGCTGCCGGGCTTGCCCAGGTTGCCGGTCAACAGGGCCAGGTTGATCAAGGTCATCACCCCGTCGGTGCCCTGCACGTGCTCGGTCATGCCCAGGCCGTGCATGCACATGGCCGGCCCGGCGCCCGCATACAGGCGGGCGGCCTTGCGTATCGCCTCCGCCGTCAGGCCGCAGGCCTGCGCCACCGCTTCGGGGCGGTAGGCGCGGATGAATTCGCGGTAGGCGGCGAAGCCGGTCACCCGTTCCGCCAGGAAGCCCGCATCGACGAGCCCCTCCTCGACGATGCAGGCCGCCATGGCGTTGAACACGGCCACGTTGCAGCCGGGCCGGAGCGCCAGGTGGACGGTGGCATGGTCGGCCAACTCGGTGCGGCGCGGATCCACCACGATCAGCCGGGCGCCGTTGCGCACCGCCTGCTTGATGCGGGCGCCGAGCACCGGGTGGCTCTCGGTCGGGTTGGCGCCGCAGAGCAGCAGCGTGCGGGCCTGCTCGATGTCGTCGAAGGCGTTGGTGGCGGCGCCGGTGCCGAGCATGGTCTTCAGCGCCTTGGCGCTCGGGGTGTGGCAGACGCGGGCGCAGCAGTCCACGTTGTTGGTGCCCAGCACCAGGCGGGCGAATTTCTGCGCCAGGTAGTTCTCTTCGTTGGTGGCGCGGGCCGAGCCGAGCACGCCCACGCTGTCAGGCCCGTGCCGCACGACGATCCGGCCCAGCCGGTCGGCGACGTAGTCGAGCGCCTCGTCCCAGCCCGCTTCGCGCCAGTGGCCGCCCTCCCGCAGCATGGGCCGACCGATGCGCTCCGGCGAGTGGTTGAACTCGAAGGCGTAGCGACCCTTCACGCACAGGTGGCCGCGGTTGACCGGACTGTCGGCGGGACGGACGGCGACCACCCGGCCGGCCCGGCTGCCTACCTCCAGCTGGCAGCCGACGCCGCAATAGACGCAGGTCGAACGGGTCCAGCGCTCGGCCGTCGTGCTGCGCTTGTCGTGGATGGCGCCGGTGGGGCAGGTGTCGGCGCAGGCGCCGCAGGCGGTGCAGCCGCTGCCGAGCAGCGACCGGCCGTCGCGCGGCAGCACCTGGCTGCGCTCGCCGCGCTGATGCACCTGCCAGACGAACTGGCCCTGCACCTCGTCGCAGATGCGCACACAGCGCTGGCAATGGATGCAGCGGTCCATGTCCACGGCCAGGTAGGGATGGCCGTCGTCGCGGAAGGCCGTGTGGATCGGCAGCGGCGGCCCGCCTTCCGCCGCGGCGGCCAGGCCGTGTTCGGCCAGCAGCCGGTGGAACGGGAGTTCCGGCTGCTGCGCCAGCGCCTGGCCCGGGTAGCGCGCGGCCAGCAGCGACAGCTGGGTATGGCGCAGATCCTGCAGCGCCGGGCTGTCGGTGCGGATCTGCATCCCGTCGCGCAGGCCGGCGGCGCAGGCGGCCACCGGCCGCGCCTCGCCCGCCACCTCCACCAGGCACATCCGGCATCCGCCGTAGGGCTTCAGCCTGTCGTCGTGGCAAAGTTGCGGCACCGGGCTGCCGGCCTGCTGCAAGGCGTGCAGCAGCGGCATATCGGCGGGGAAACGGTGGATGCGGCCGTCGATGGTCACCTGAAGCATGTCGCCAGCTCCTCGGGGTAGTGCCGTTCGATCGCCCGGGCGAATTCGGCCAGGCCGCGGCCGTGGCCGCACAGGCTGGCGGCGGCCAGCGCCCGCACCAGCGCCTGCCAGCGGTCGCGCTCCATCCGCTCGCCGCGCCGCGCCGCCTCGAACATCGCGGCCAGTTCCGGGCTGCCCAGCCGGCAGGGCGTGCATTTGCCGCAGCTCTCGATGGCGCCGAAGCGGAACACCTCGGCCACGAGTTCGACGATGGAGGTGTCGTCGGCGAAGGCGATCACCCCGCCGTGGCCCACCGCGCCGCCGATGGCCTGCATGGCCTCGTAGTCCAGCGGGGTGTCCAGCAGCGCGGGCGGGATCAGCCCGGCCAGCGGCCCGCCCACCATCAGGCCCTTGAGCCGGCCGCGCCGCAGGCCGCCGCCCAGTTCGTCGACGATGCGGCGCAGGCTGATGCCGAATTCCACCTCGTAGAGGCCGGGACGCCGGAACAGCGAGTTGAGCGACAACAGCTTGGTGCCGCGGCTGCGGCCGTAGCCGAGCGCCGCGTAGGCCTCGGCGCCGTGGCGGACGATCCACGGCACCGCGCACAGCGTCTCGACGTTGTGGACCAGGGTCGGGGCGCCCCACAGGCCGGCTTCGGTGATCTGCGGCGGGCGCAGCCGTACTTCCGGCCGGCGGCCTTCGATCGATTCGAGCAGCGCGGTCTCCTCGCCGCAGACATAGCTGCCCTGGCCGATCACCAGTTCCAGCTCGAAATCGTGCGCGCTGCCCAGCACGCCGGCGCCCAGCCAGCGCTGCCCGCGGGCCGCGGCCAGGGCGGCGCGCAGCACGGCGGCCGCCTCCGGGTATTCGGCGCGCAAATAGATATGGCCACGCCGGGCGCCGACAGCAAGGGCGGCGATCAAGCAGGCCTCGATCAGCAGGAAAGGATCGTCCTCCATCAGCAGGCGATCGCTGAAGCTGCCGGGATCGCCCTCGTCGGCGTTCACCACCAGGTACTTGCAGCCCGCCTCGGCCCGCGCGACCGCCAGCCATTTGCGCCCGGCCGGGAAGCCGGCCCCGCCGCGGCCGCGCAGGCCGGAGGCGGCGATCATGTCCAGCAGCGCCGCCCGCGGCGTGGCCAGCGCCTGGCGCAGGGCCTGGCCGCCGCCGGCCTGCTGGTAGGCGGCGAGGTCGCGCACGCCGCCGCGGCCGACGTTGGCCAGCAGCACGGTCCGGCGCGCATGCGACTCGGCCGGCACCGGCCCGTCGTCGCCGCAGGCGGCCGGCGCGCGGTAGCACTGGCCCAGGCAGTGCAGCGGCGGCGTGTCGCCGTGCGCCTCGCGCCAGCGCCGCGGCGCGTCGTTGCGGGCGGCGAAGCAGGCCAGCCCGCGGCAGGCGCGGCCGGCCAGCGCGACGTGCTCGAGGTGGTAGTAGCCGCCCGTGCCCGGGCCATGCATCGCATCCATACCTTCCCTCCCCCGCGCGGCAGCCCTTGGATGGGCGTTCCGATCGATTCTGCGGAAAACGCCGGGCGCGAATTCTGCGCAGGATCAAACGATCGGTCCGCAGCGCGCGTCCGGCGAGGCCGCCGACGGGCGGCAGGGCTTCCGCCGCGACGGACGGCGGCGTTTCTCCGCCTCGACCAGCAGGCCGCAACCCAGCGCGTAGGCAACGATGACGGCCCAGTGCCCGAGCTCGAGCGGCGCGGTCTGGAACACCCGGTTGAACAGCGGCAGATAGGTGAAGGCCAGCTGCAACGCCACCATGGCGGCGCTGCCCAGCCAGATCCAGCGGTTGGCGAACCAGCCGAGCCGCCAGCAGGGCTGGCCGAGCGAGCGGCAGTTGAACAGGTAGGCCAGCTCCACCAGCACCAGCGCATTGCTGGCGACGGTGCGCGCCACCGCCGGCGGCTGGCCCTGCCGCAAGGCCCATTCGAACAGGCCGAACACCCCGACGAGGAGCAGCACGCTGACCAGCAGCAGCCGCGGGACCAGGGCACGGTCGAGCACCGGGGCGGCCGGCGGCCGCGGCGGCCGCTGCATGATGCCGCGCTCGGCCGGCTCGAACGCCAGCATCAGGCCCAGCAGGATGGCGGTCGTCATGTTGATCCACAGGATCTGCAGCGGGGTGATGGGCAGGACGCTGCCGGCGCAGACTGCGGCGACCACCACCAGCCCCTCGCCGACGTTGGTCGGGATGGTCCAGGCCAGGAACTTGACCAGGTTGTCGTAGATGCCGCGGCCCGCCGCGACGGCCGCCTCGATGCTGGCGAAGTTGTCGTCGGTCAGCACCATGGCCGCGGCCTCCTTGGCGACCTCGGTCCCATCGCGGCCCATGGCGATGCCGATGTCGGCCTGGCGCAGGGCCGGCGCGTCGTTCACGCCGTCGCCGGTCATCGCCACCACCTCGCCGTTGGCCTGCAGCGCCTGCACCAGGCGCAGCTTCTGCTCCGGCGCCACCCGGGCGAACACGTCCACCTCGGCGGCCGCCCGGCACAGGGCGGTCTCGTCGAGCGCCGCCAGTTCGCCGCCGGTCAGCACCGCGCCGCCCGGCGCGACGATGCCCAGCTGGCTGGAGACGGCCAGGGCCGTGGCGGGATGGTCGCCGGTGATCATCTTCACCCGGATGCCGGCGCCCTGGCAGGTGCGGACCGCGGTGATGGCGCGCGGGCGCGGCGGGTCGATCATGCCGACCAGGCCGAGGAAGACCAGCTCGCGGCCGACCCGGTCATGGTCCAGCCGCTGCCCGGCGGCCAGCTCGGAGCGCGCCAGCGCCAGCACGCGCAGGCCCTCGTCGCCCATCCGCCGCGCTTCGATCTGGACCAGCTCCGCCAGCAGCGGCCGCTCGTGGCCGTCGGCGTCCAGCATGCGACTGCAGGCCGGCAGCAGCTTCTCCGGCGCGCCCTTGACGCAGACGACCCGCGTGCCTTCGATCTCGTGCAGGGTGGCCATGTACTGGCGGTCGGCATCGAACGGCAACTCGTCCAGCCGCGGGAAGACGGCGTTCAGGGTGACCTCGTCCAGGCCGCCTTTGCGCGCCGCGGCCAGCAGCGCCGCCTCGGTCGGATCGCCGGCCGCGCTCCAGTGCCGGCCGTCGTGCTGCAACCGGGCGTCGTTGCAAAGCGCACCGACCAGCAGGGTCTCGCGCAGCGCGCCGCCGATGCCTGCCGGTCGGCCGCCGGCCGCGGCGATGCCGCCGTGCGGGCCGTAGCCGTGCCCGCTCACCGCGAAGCCGGCCAGGCCGGCCCAGATCGCGCGGACCGTCATGGCGTTCTCGGTCAGCGTGCCGGTCTTGTCGGCGCAGACGACCGTGGTGCTGCCCAGCGTCTCCACCGCCGGAAGCTGGCGGACAATGGCCTGGCGCCGGGCCATGCGGGCCACGCCGATGGCCAGCGTGATGGTCATCGCCGCCGGCAGCCCTTCGGGGATGGCCGCCACCGCCAGGGCCACCGCCACCATGAACATCTCGAGCGCCGATTCGTCGCGCAGCACGCCGATGGCGAAGGTGACGACGGCCAGGACCAGGATGGCGGCCAGCAGGTAGCGGACCAGCCTTGCCAGCTTGCGGGTGAGCGGCGTGCTCAGCGACGGGTCCTGGCCGATCAGGCGGGCGATGCGGCCGGTCTCGGTGCGATCGCCGGTGGCCACCACCACGCCCATGCCCTGCCCGCCCACCACCAGCGTGCCGGCGTAGGCCATGTTCTGCCGCTCGGCCAGCGGGGCGCCGCCCGGCTGGGCCTCGGCCGTCTTGGCGACGGCGGCCGCTTCGCCGGTCAGCATCGATTCGACGGTGGACAGCGACTTGCTGCTGAGCAGGCGCAGATCGGCCGCCACCTTGTCGCCGCTGGCCACCAGCAGGAGGTCGCCCGGCACCAGTTGCTCGGCCGGCAGCTTGCGGTGGCGACCGTCGCGCAGCACGACGGCCTCACTGGCCACCATCCTGGTCAGCGCCGCCAGCGCCGCTTCGGCCTTGCCTTCCTGGACGAAACCGGCCAGCGCGTTGACCAGCACCACGCCGAGGATCGCCGCGGCGTCGACCCACTCGCCGAAGACGGCGGTGACCGCGCCGGCGGCGACCAGCACCACGATCGGCGGCTGGCCGATCTGCGCGGCGAAGCGGGCCAGCGGGCCGCGGCCCGGCCGGCGGGCCAGCGCATTGCGGCCGTAGGTCTTCAGGCGGGCGGCCGCGTCGGGCTCGGCCAGCCCCCGGGCGGGATCGACCCGGAGCCGGTCGACCACCTGTTCTGCCGGCAGGGCGTGCCAATCGGACATGGTTTCCTCGCTGGGCGGTCAGGCCCGGATCATGGCGGCGCGGCGGTCCGCACCGGCCCGGAAGGCATGCGTCACGGCCCCGGCGGCGGCTCGGCGCCGGGCAGCTGCGCATTGTTGGCGTCCATGCCGTAGGGCGCGAAGTCGACGTATTCGAGCGCCAGCCGCGAGAGCGTGTCGGCATAGCCCGGGAAGTCGGCCGTCAGCGCCGTCGGCACCGGCTGGGTCGACGCCGTGATGTCGCGCACCCGGCTCCAGGCGATGTCGGCCCGCGGGCCGTTCCGGCCGGGCGGCGGCAGCGCCTCGCCCAGCGCCAGCGCGGCATGGGTGTAGAGCGAATAGGGGCTGCCGTACTCGTTAACCGGGCTGTAGGTGCTCATCACCCAGCGGTCGCGGTCGAGCCCGACCACGGCCGGCCGGTCGATGATGCGGACCGGCGTGCCGACCGGGAGCAGCGGGAACAGCTCGGCGGCGTCCTCGGGATAGAGGTGCAGGCAGCCGTGGCTGGTGCGCAGGCCGACGCCCCAGGGCCGGTTGGTGGCATGGATATAGATGCCCGGGAAGCCGGTGCGCATCGCCAGCATGCCCATCGGGTTGTCCGGCCCCGGCGGGAAGTATTCCGGCAGCTCTGCCCCCTCGTCGCGCAGGTGCTCGGCGCGGATGCTCTGCGGCACGAACCAGCTGGGATTGCGGTACTTGGCGACGATCCGCGTCGACCCCAGCGGGGTCGGCCAGCCCTCGCGGGCGATGCCGAGCGGATAGGTCATCACCGTCGCCGGCTTGCCCTTGGCCTTGCCCGCGGCCGGGAAGTAGAACAGGCGGCGCTGCGGGATGTTGATCACGATGCCGGTCCAGGGCCTGGGCGGCAGGACGAACTGGCCGGGGACGACGATCGGCGTCTGGGCGCCGGGCTTCCAGACCGAGACCGTGCGGTTGGCGCTGGTGATCTCGTCGTAGCCGACGTCGAAGTGGCGCATGACGTCCAGCAGGGTATTGTCCGGGTTGACGGTGACCATGCGCACGCCGCCGACGACGCTGCTGCCGTCGGCGGGCAGCGCGAAGGTCGCGCCGCCGCAGGTCGCGCCCAGCAGGGCCAGGGCGAGGCCGGCGGCCCCCGGATACTTGAACGTCACGGTGTTGCGCATGGTGTCGCGCCTGATCATCCTTGCCTGCCTCGCTCCGCTGGCGCTGGCCGCCGCGCCCTACCGGGCCAGCGTCGACACGCGCGCGCTGGTGATGGTGGTCCGTGCGGCCGACGGGGAGGTCGTCGCGCGCTACGACGGCATCTCGATCGGGCGCGGCGGCGCGGCGGCCGTCCATTACCGGCGGGACGGCACCACGCCGCTGGGCGACTTCAGGATCGTCGCCGTCCGCCGGCCCCACCGCTACGGGGCCTTCTACCAGTTCGACTACCCCACGCCGGCGCATGCCGAACTGGCGCTGGCGGCCGGGAAACTGCCCCGCCGCAGCCGCGACGCGATCGTCCGCGCCGCCGCGGCTCGGCGTCTCGCGCCGCAGGGCACGCCGCTGGGCGGCGGCATCGGCATCCACGGCGTCGGCCGCGGCGATCCGGCGATCCATGCCGCTTTCAACTGGACGACCGGCTGCATCGCCCTGAGCGATGCCCAGTTGCAGGATTTCTCGCGCTGGGCGCGCATCGGCATGCAGGTCGAAGTGCGCTAGGCGGGCCGTCTACTTTTGCATGGTCTTCTTGAACATCCGGTCGATCTTCTCGTTGGCGTCCGCCACGCCCTTGTGGGCCGCCTTGGCTTCGCCCAGCGCCTGGTCGGCCTTGCGGTCGGATTCCTGCGCGCGCTGGCGGGCATCCTCCGCCAGCTGCCACACGGCATCGGCCTTGCCTGTCGCGACGCGGCCCTGATTGGCCGCCTCGCCGGCCCGGTTGCGGGCCTCCATGGCCATGGCGCGGGCTTCGGCGGCCGCCTGCTGCGCCTGGTCGGCGGTCTGCTGGGCGCGCTCGACGGCGGCGCGCAGCGCATCCTGCTGCGAGGTGCTGGCGCATCCGGCCAGCAGGACGGCGACAGCGGTCAACTGGATCAAGCGGTATGAGGTACGCATCGTGCTCTCCTGGGGGGTCGGTGAGTTCACATCCCTGCAGGTCCGACCATAGCGCCCTGGCGCGGCCGCACCTTGATCGCGATCAAGCGGACCAACGAGCGGCCGCGGCGCGGCGCCGGTCTCGGCGCGCCGTTCATCGCCGCGGACCGCGGGCGCGGCATCGGCGCGCGCATGTTTGACCCGAATCAATTTCCCCCGGGAACGCCGGCGCTAATGTTTCCCGGCGTCCTTCGACGACATGGCCGAGCGGACGCGTCCATCCCATCCATCACCCGTGGAGGAAAGCATGTCCAATCTGCAAATCAGCGATCCCATCAGCAACCGCATGAGCCGGCTGTTCCACAACTTCTGGCGCCACGAGCCCGACCTGTTCCGGTCGAACCTGCTGGCCGACGACGTGTTCGACATGAAGCTCGACGTGTCGGAAAAGGGCGAGGCCTACGTGGTGCGCGCCGACCTGCCGGGCGTGGACAAGGACGACATCCGCGTCGACGTCGACGGCAACCTCGTCAGCATCTCGGCCGAGGTCCGGCGCGAACGCGAGAAGAAGGAAGGCGAGGCCGTGGTCTACAGCGAGCGCTACCAGGGCAAGGCCTACCGCAGCTTCACGCTCGACTGCAGCGTCGACGCGGCCAGGTCGCAGGCCAGCTACAAGGACGGCGTGCTGGAGCTGACCCTGCCCAAGCAGGCCAACGGCAACGCCAAGCGGCTGCAGATCTCCTGAGCCCCGGCGGCGGGAGGCGGCCGCCGGCTGTCTCCCGCGTCGCCGCGCCCGGCTCAGGCCGAAGGAGAGAATGGCCTGCAGCCGAGGACGCTCCATCGCCGCGGCTACGGGGAATTCAGGGGCGCGGGCGAAACCCTCGAGACCGCTGCGAAGAGGCGATGACGTCGCGGACGTGCTTCTCGACCAGCAGCGGCAGGTAGGCGCTGACGGTCGCCTGCCGGCTCAACGCCTCGAGCTTCGCCGTGTACAGCGATTCGACCTGCGCCGCCGGCACGCCGTGGCGAAGCGCCAGGCGTTCGATTTCGCCGCGGTGGTAAGGGGTCAGCAGCGCATCGCCGCCGCCGGGGCCCCGGATGCCGCAGGCGGGATCGCCCCGGTCCGATCCGGTACCGTCGCGGCAGTCGGCGGCCGTGCGCCGGCAGCATCCCGACCGTCCGGCGCGATGCCGCTGCGCGGCCGGCCGGCCACGGGCTGCGCCGTTCCGTGCCGCGGCGGCTGGCCGCGCTCCAGGCAGCCTGTCGCGTCGTGCCTCATGGCGCCCGCTCCGCGCCCTGCGGCGCCGCGGCCGGCTGCCGCGACCTGGGCAGGATCACCTTCACGGTCCGCAGCGAGCGCACGATGCGCGCGCCCGCAAGATCCCTGGCGATCGCCGGGCTCAAGGCGCCGGCGAGCTGCTCCAGCAGCTGCCGGTCGTCCACCAGGCCCGCCACGGCGGCGGTGGCCAGGCTGATCTCGTAGCGGTCGGGCAGGACGACGACGTCCATTTCCCAGGCCTGCCGGCCCGGTGCGCCCGCCGAGTCTTCGCCCGAGGCCATCTTCGCCGTCCACAGATCCTGGAAATACCGGCGGAATGCCTTGTCGAGCGGATTACCGCGCCGTGAGGACATGAAATGGACCGATCTCGCATTTCGGACGGCTCCACTCTCCGCCTTCCGCGCGGATAGCGTCTTGATATGCCGCAAGGTTCTTGCCTCGCGCCGCCGCAGCGGCATGCGGACGCGGCGCTTGATCGCGATCAAGAGGCGCCCCGCGGCCTGGGACTAGGCTGCGAACGAAGGCCATCGCAGGTGGCCACCGGCGGCGAGGAGCGGACGATGCGCGGCACCCAGCAGGAAGGCGGACCCTCCGCCGAGATGGAGGGCGACGAGCCGGAGCAGGCCTCGACCGGCCTGGCGCGCTACGAGCGGCAGATCCCCATCCGCCAGATCTCCTACTACCTGAGCGGGGAGATCCAGGAACCGCAGTACTACACCGAGTTGTTCTATACGCTGCGCAGCGCCAGCGAGACCGACCTGATCTACCTGCACCTGAATTCGCCCGGCGGCAATTTCGATACCGGCCTGCAGATCATCAACAACATGCAGGCCTCGCCGGCCCACGTGGTGACCGTGCTGGAGGCGCGCGCCTACTCCATGGCGGCGCTGATCTTCCTGGTCGGCGACGAGCTGATCGTCCACGATAACTGCCAGCTGATGTTCCACATCTATTCGGGTAGTTTCGCCGGCAAGGGCAACGAGCAGCAGGCGCAGGTCATCGCGCTCGGCAGCTGGTTCGAGAAGGTGATGTTCCGCATCTGCGCGCCCTTCCTCTCCTCGGCCGAGATCGAAAAGATCCTCAAGGGCAACGACCTGTGGCTCGACTCGGACGAGATCCGGCGGCGCCTGGGCCGCGCCGCGCATGCGCGCAAGCCGGCGCGGGCGGCGCTCGCCAAGGATGCGGAAGCGTAGCCGGCGCGATCGCCGGGCGGCGCCGGCCGGCCGTTCACTCGAAGTGGGCGGCCTGTTCCTCGAAGCGGCGCGCGATGCTGCCGCAGACCAGGTCGCACAGCTGGTAGATGCCGGGATCGGCGATGCGGTAGTAGACGCTGGTCCCGCGGGCCTCGCGGGCGACCAGCCCGTGCTTGGCCAGCATGGCCAGGTGGCGGGAGACGTTGGCGGCGGTCGAGCCGCACAGCTGGGCGAGTTCGCCCACGTTGCGCTCGCCGTCGCGCAGCAGGTTGAGGATCCGGAGCCGGTTGGGCTCGGACAGCGCGTTGAAATACTGGGCGACCTGCTCCAGCGCCTGATCGGATAGACCTTGCATCGCCGTACAGCCGAGTGTGGAAGACAGCTTCATGATGCGCCCCTTCGCTGGATTTTCCTACGATTTGCATATTTGACTATTTGCGTAATTGAGCAAACAATAAATCAAAGCGCGTGAAAATCATTGTCCGGGACGCGCCCCATGGAGCCAGGAACGATGCGTTCGACCGATTTCTCCGCAGCATTCGCCGGCCTGGCGGCCGCCCTGATCGCCCTCGCGGGACGGGCCGCCGGCCTGCCGCCGCTCGAAACCGTCCCGGTCCGCTCGGCCGGCGCGCAGCAGGTCTACCTGGCGGAAGGCGTGGTCGAGGCGATCCGGCGCAGCGAGCTGGCCGTCCAGGTGGCCGGCCAGCTGATCGCGCTGCCGGTGAAGCCGGGCGACCGGGTGAAGGCCGGCCAGCTGCTGGCCAGGGTGGACGCGCGGGCCGCCGAGCAAGGCGCGGCGGCGAGCGGCGCGCAGGCCGAAGCGGCCTGGGCGCTGCTCAAGGTCGCCGGCAAGGAATACGCGCGCCAACGCCAGCTGTTCGACAGGCACTACATCAGCCAGGCCGCCCTGGACCAGGCCGAGGCCGGCTTCAAGGCGGCCCGGGCGCAGGCCGACGCGCAGCGGGCCAGCGCCGGCGCGGCGCGCACCCAGTCGGGCTTCTTCAGCATCGTGGCCCCGTACGACGGACGGGTCGCCGACGTGCCCGCCAACCTCGGCGACATGGCCATGCCAGGCCGGCCGCTGGTCAGCCTCTACGATCCGGCGGCGCTGCGCGTCACCGCCAGCGTGCCGCAGGCGCGGATCGCGGCCGTGGCCGAGCGGCAGCCGGTACGGCTCGAATTCCCCGGCATGCCCGCGGGCGAGGCCTGGCAGACCGCCAGCCGCCTGACCATCCTGCCGACGGCCGACGCCTCGACGCATACCGTACAGATCCGCGCCGACCTGCCCGGCCCGGCCGGGCACCTGACGCCCGGCGCTTTCGCCCGGGTCTGGCTGCCGATGCGGACGGACGGGCCGGCCCGGCTCTACCTGCCGAGTTCGGCGGTCTTCCGGCGCGCCGAGATGCGGCTGGTCTACGTGGTCGACGGCCAGGGCCGGCCGGGCCTGAGGCAGGTGAAGACCGGCCGCGTCGTCGGCGCGGAGACCGAGATCCTGGCGGGCCTGTCGTCGACCGAACGCGTCGCCGCCGATCCGCTCGCCGCCGCGGCGCGCTAGGAAAAGCACCGGGCGGACCGCGGTTCCGCCGGTCCGCCCGCCGCCCGGCCATCCCGCAAGGGAGGCCGCGGCGGCCAAGCCCGAACGGGACAACAGCCGCGCCCGACCGGGCGCCAACCGATGGTGGTCACCCAAATGATGCCTTGCCGATTCGACCCATCCTCTCCGCCGCCGCGGGGCGAGCGCGCCGGCGCGTGCCGGCGGCTCCATTCGGACTAGGAGGACGGCATGCACAGCGCCCCTGCCCGGCTGGGCCCCGCCGGCCGCATCGCCGCCTTCTTCCTCGAAGCGCAGATCACCCCGCTGCTGGCCCTGGTCGCCCTGCTGCTCGGGCTGTTCGCGGTACTGGTCACGCCGCGGGAAGAAGAGCCCCAGATCGATGTCACCATGGCGAACGTGCTGGTGCCCTTCCCGGCGCGTCGACCAGGGACGTCGAAACGATGATCGCCGGCCCGGCCGAACAGGTGCTCGGCCGGATGCCGGGCGTCGAGCACGTGATGTCGCTGTCGCGGCCCGGCCTCGCGGTCCTGACGGTCCAGTTCGAGGTCGGCATCGGCCGCACGGAAGCGCTGGTCCGGCTGTACGACACCGTGCACAGCAACCGCGACTGGCTGCCGGCCGGCCTCGGCGCGCTGGAACCCGTCGTCAAGCCCAAGGGCATCGACGACGTGCCCATCCTCGGCCTCACGCTGTGGAGCCCCCGGCCCGGGCTGGGCGCCGCCGAGCTCGAGCGGGTGGCGCACAGCCTCGAGGCGGACATCAAGCGCGTGCCGGGCACGGCGGACGTCGTCACGCTGGGCGGCCCCGGCCGCGCCGTCAACGTCGAGGTCGACGCCGGCCGGCTCGCCGCCAGCGGCCTGACCCTCGCCGACCTGCACGGCGCGCTGCAATCGGCCAACCAGGGCATGCCGCTGGGCGACCTGGTCGCCGGCGACCGCGCCGTCGCGGTCGAGGCGGGACCCTTCCTGGCCGACGCCGAGGCCGTGGGCGAGCTGGTGGTCGGGGTCGAGCGCGGCCGCCCGGTCTTCCTGCAGGACGTCGCCGAGGTGCGCGACGGCCCGCCGCCCACCACCCGCTCGGCCTGGTTCGGCCGGGCCGGCAAGGACGGCGCCGAATACCCAGCCGTCACCCTCGCCGTCACCAAGCAGCCGGGCCGCAACGCCGTCGAGGTGGCCCGGGCCGTGATCCGCCGGGTGGATGCGCTGCGCAATACGGTGATCCCCGAGGCGGTGAACCTGACGGTGACGCGCAACTACGGCGAGACCGCCGACGACAAGGCCACGAAGCTCATCCAGAAGCTGCTGTTCGCGACGGCCTCGGTGGTGGCGCTGGTCTTCCTGGCGCTCGGCCGCCGCGAGGCGGCGATCGTCGGCATCGCCGTGATCCTGACGCTGACGGCCACCCTGTTCGCGTCCTGGGCCTGGGGCTTCACGCTCAACCGGGTCTCGCTGTTCGCCCTGATCTTCTCGATCGGCATCCTGGTCGACGACGCCATCGTGGTGGTCGAGAACATCCACCGCCACCAGCAGCTCGAGCCCGGCAAGCCGCTGCGCGAGATCGTGCCGGCCGCGGTCGACGAGGTGGGCGGCCCGACCATCCTGGCCACCCTGACGGTGATCGCCGCGCTGCTGCCGATGGCCTTCGTCAGCGGCCTGATGGGCCCTACATGAGCCCCATCCCGATCAACGCCAGCATGGGCATGCTGCTGTCGCTGGCGATCGCCTTCGTCGTCACGCCCTGGCTGGCGCGGCGCTGGCTAAAGGAGGGCCGCCACGGCGGCGACACGCTGGCGATGCGGCTGGCGCCGCGCTTCCGCAGCCTGTTCCGTCCCTTCCTCGATCCGGCCCGCGGCGGGCGCAACCGCCTGTTCCTGGCGCTGGGGTGGCGGCGGCGATCGCGCTCTCGCTGCTGCTGCCGGTGCTGGGCCGGGTGCAGCTCAAGATGCTGCCCTTCGACGATAAGTCCGAATTCCAGGTGCTGGTCGACATGCCGGCCGGCACCCCGGTGGAGCGGACCGACGCCGTGCTGGGGGCGCTGGGCGCCCATCTGCGCACGGTGCCCGAGGTGGTCGACTACCAGCACTACGCCGGCACGGCCTCGCCCATCAATTTCAACGGCCTGGTCCGCCAGTACGGCCTGCGCACCGGCGGGGAAGTCGGCGACATCCAGGTCAACCTGGTCGACAAGCACCGCCGCAAGGCGCAAAGCCATGCGATCGCCACGCGGGTCCGCCCGGCCCTGCAGGCGATCGGCCGCCGCTTCGGCGCGAACGTGAAGGTGGTGGAAGTGCCGCCCGGCCCGCCGGTGCTCTCGCCCATCGTGGCCGAGGTCTACGGGCCGACCGACGAAGGTCGCCGGCAGGTGGCCCAGGCGATCCGCGCGGTGTTCGAGCGGACGGAAGGCGTGGTGGACGTCGACGACAGCAGCATCGCCGACGCGCCGCGCACGCTGCTGCTGGTGGACCGCCGCAAGGCCGCGCTGGCCGGGGTACCGCAGGCCGCCGTCGTGCAGACGCTGCGCGCCGGCCTGGCGGGCGACGCCGCCGCCTACCTGCACGACGGTAGCAAATACCCGGCCGCCGCCGTCGTCCGCCTGGCCGAGGCCGACACCGGCGACCTGGACGCCCTGCTGCAGCTCGGCGTGCGCAGCGCCGGCGGGCGGGTGATCCCGATCCGGGAGCTGGTGCGCGTATCGGATTCGCTGCGCGAGCAGCCGATCCACCACAAGGACGGCCTGCCGGTGAACTACGTGGTCGGCGACATGGCCGGCCGGGTCGACAGCCCGCTGTACGGCATGTTCGGCATGCGCTCCGCGGTGCGTGCCGTCCCGGCGCCGGGCGGCGCGGGCCTGCAGGAATACTTCGTCCGCCAGCCCGACGAGGCCTACCGCCGCTTCGCCGTCAAATGGGACGGCGAATGGCAGATCACCTACGAGACCTTCCGCGACATGGGCGCCGCCTACGCGGTGGGCCTGGTCCTGATCTACCTGCTGGTGGTGGCCCAGTTCGGCTCCTACCTCACGCCGCTGATCATCATGGCGCCGATCCCGCTCACCCTCGTCGGCGTCATGCCAGGCCACGCCCTGCTGGGCGCGCAGTACACGGCCACCAGCATGATCGGGATGATCGCGCTGGCCGGCATCATCGTGCGCAACTCGATCCTGCTGGTCGACTTCATCGACCTGCAGCTGCGGCAGGGCGTCCCGTTCGGACAGGCCATCGTCGACTCGGCCATCGCGCGCGCCCAGCCCATCGTGCTGACCGGCCTGGCCGCCATGCTCGGCGCCTTCTTCATCCTCGACGACCCGATCTTCAACGGCCTCGCCGTGTCGCTGATCTTCGGCATCTTCGTCTCGACCCTACTGACCCTGGTGGTGATCCCGCTGCTGTACTACGCGGCCTATCGCCATCGTTTCGAAGCCGCGGCTTCCGTTTCACCAGAGGAGCACACGTCATGACCAGTTGGCAGATCGTCCGCATCGTCGCAGGCAGCTTCGTCCTGCTGAGCCTCGCGCTCGGCGTGCCCGGCAGCCCGCTCTTCGTATCGCAATGGTGGCTCGCGTTCACCGCCTTCGTCGGCGCCAACCTGCTGCAGAGCGGCGTCACCGGCTGGTGCCCGATGGAGATCGTCCTGCGCCGGCTCGGCGTCCGCGCCGGCCATTGAACGCAACCGCGCCGGAGACGGCGCGACCGGCGCCGCGCGCGCCGGCAGACAAGAGGAGACAGGCATGGCACACATCGTCATCGTCGGAGCCGGGACCGGCGGCATGCCCGCCGCCTACGAGCTGAGGGCGGCGCTGGGCCGCTCGCACCGCATCACCGTGGTTAACGCGGTCGACTACTTCCAGTTCGTGCCGTCCAACCCCTGGGCGGCCGTCGGCTGGCG
The DNA here is from genome assembly GCF_014353015.1 of Chitinimonas koreensis. Classification (NCBI taxonomy): domain Bacteria; kingdom Pseudomonadati; phylum Pseudomonadota; class Betaproteobacteria; order Neisseriales; family Chitinibacteraceae; genus Chitinimonas; species Chitinimonas koreensis. The sequence continues at coordinate 1,490,546 of NZ_CP060704.1, read as the reverse complement.
GGAGCGCGAGGCCATCACCTTCCCGATCCGGCCCTACCTGGAGAAGAAGGGCATCGACTTCATCGCCAGCCCGGTGCAGAAGATCGAGGCCGAACAGAACGCCCTCGTGCTGGCGGACGGCGAGCGGCTCGCTTACGACTACCTCGTCATCGCCACCGGCCCCAGGCTCGCCTTCGACGAGGTGCCCGGCGCCGGGCCGGCCGGTTTCACCCAGTCGATCTGCACCATCGACCATGCCGAGCAGACCCGGGCCGCCTACGAGCGCTTCCTGCAGGCGCCCGGCCCGATCGTGGTCGGCGCGATGCCCGGCGCGTCCTGCTTCGGCCCGGCCTACGAATTCGCCTTCGTCCTGAACACCGACCTGCGCCGCCGCAAGCTGCGCCACAAGGTGCCCATCACCTTCGTCACCAGCGAGCCCTATATCGGCCACCTCGGGCTCGGCGGCGTCGGCGACTCCAAGTCCATGCTGGAGAGCGAGCTGCGCAACGGCGACATCAAGTGGGTGACCAACGCCAGGACCACCCGCGTCGAGGACGGCACGCTGTTCGCGACCGAGCTCGACGACGCCGGCAACCCCAGGCGCGAGCACGCGCTGCACTTCGACTTCTGCATGATGCTGCCGGCCTTCCGCGGCGTGGAGGCCGTCGCCGCGGTCGACGGCCTGTGCAATCCGCGCGGGTTCGTGCTGATCGACGCGCACCAGCGCAGCACCCGGTATCCGAACATCTTCTCGGCCGGGGTCTGCGTCGCCATTCCCCCGGTCGAGGCGACGCCGGTCCCGACCGGGGCGCCCAAGACCGGCTACATGATCGAGACCATGGTGACGGCCATCGTCCACAACATCGCCGCCGAACTCGCGCAGCGGCCGGCCACCGCCAAGGGCAGCTGGAACGCGATCTGCCTGGCCGACATGGGCGACACCGGCGCGGCCTTCGTCGCGCTGCCGCAGATCCCGCCGCGCAACGTGAACTGGTTCAGGAAGGGCAAATGGGTCCACCTGGCCAAGGTGGCCTTCGAGAAGTACTTCCTGCACAAGATGAAGGCCGGCACCGCCGAGCCGATCTACGAGAAGTACATCCTCAAGCTGCTCGGCATCGAGCGGCTGGATGCCCAGCCGCCGGCCGAGCGCTGATGCCGGCGCCGGCGGGCGGAAGCCGGATGGCTCGGGGCGGGCGCCGGGCCTGCTTCAGCCCTGCCCGCCCTCCGCGCCCTCCGCGTCCGCCGTGTCGCCGGCGGGTTGGTCCGCGGTGATCTGGGTGCCGGCGGTCCCCGCCAGCAACGCCTCCACCTGGTCCAGCGAACCGATCGCGGCGCGCCGCCCGCCGGCCTCGACGAACTGCACCGCCGCCTGCACCTTCGGCCCCATCGAGCCCGCCGCGAACGCGCAGGCCGCCAGCCGGCGCGGGGTGGCCGCCGCCAGCGGCCGCTGGCCCGGCCGCTTCCAGTCGAGATAGACCGCGTCGACGTCGGTCGCGATGACCAGGCAGTCGGCCCCGAGCGCCTGCGCCAGCAGCGCGCTGCACAGATCCTTGTCGATGACGGCCTCGACGCCGTGCAGGCCGGCGCCGTCCGCGCCGCGCGCCACCGGGATGCCGCCGCCGCCGGCCGCGATGACGATGGCGCCGCGCTCCAGCAGCCAGCGGATCGGATCGAGGCCCAGGATGCGGCGCGGCCGCGGCGAGGCGACGACGCGCCGCAGGCCGGCGCCGTCGGGGGCGAAGCGCCAGCCGCAGCCGGCCGAGACGCGCTCGGCCTCCTCGCGCGCATACACCGGCCCGATCGGCTTGGTCGGTTCGGCGAAGGCCGGGTCGTCCGGGTCGACCTCGACCCGCGTCAGCAGGGTGGCGACGGCCCGGCCGGCCGGCAGGGCGTTGGTCAGCTCCTGCTCCAGCAGATAGCCGATCATGCCCTCGCTCTCGGCGCCCAGCACATCCATCGGGTAGGCCGGCAGCGGCGCCGCCGCGGCGCTCTGCAGCGCCAGCAGGCCCACCTGCGGGCCGTTGCCGTGGGTCAGCACCAGCGTGTGCTGCGCCGCGACGCGGGCCAGCTGGGCGGCGACGCGGCGGATGTTCTCCACCTGGTTCTGCGCGCTGAGCACCTGCCCGCGCCGCAACAGCGCATTGCCGCCGAGGGCCACCACGACTTTCATGGCGGCCTCACCCGAGCGTGGCGACCAGCACCGCCTTGATGGTGTGCATGCGGTTCTCCGCCTGGGCGAAGACGATGGAGGCTTCGGATTCGAACACTTCGTCGGTCACTTCGATCTCCTTCAGGCCGTAGCGCTCGTGCACCTGGCGGCCGATCTCGGTCTCCAGGTCGTGGAAGGCCGGCAGGCAATGCATGAAGCGCGCGCGCGGCTTGCCGGTGGCGCGCATCAGGCCGGCCGTCACCTGGTAGGGCAGCAGTTGCTCGATCCGGCCGCGCCAGGCGTCCTCGGGCTCGCCCATCGACACCCAGACGTCGGTGTGGACGAAGTCGGCGCCGGCCACCGCCAGCAGCGGATCGGTCTCGATGGCGATGCGCGCGCCGGTGCTGCGGGCCAGCTCGCGCATGCGGGCCACCAGCCCGGCCGGCGGCTGCAGCGGGTGCGGCGCGGCGATGCGCACGTCCATGCCCATCAGCGTGCCGCCGACCAGCAGCGAGCACCCCATGTTGAAACGGGCGTCGCCCAGGTAGCAGAACGACAGCTCGTGCAGCGGGCGCTCGCCGAATTCCTCCATGGTCAGCAGATCGGCCAGCACCTGGGTCGGATGCGACTCGTCGGTCAGGCCGTTCCAGACCGGCACGTGCGCGTGGCGCGCCAGCTCCTCCACCGCCTGCTGGCCGAAGCCGCGGTATTCGATGCCGTCGTACAGCCGGCCCAGCACGCGCGCCGTGTCCTTGAGCGATTCCTTGCGGCCGAGCTGCGAGCCGGCGGCGTCGATGCAGGTGACGTGGCCGCCCTGGTCGTGCACCGCCACCTCGAAGGCGCAGCGCGTCCGGGTCGAGGTCTTCTCGAAGATCAGCGCGATGTTCCTGCCCTTCAGCCGCGGCTGCTCGGTGCCGGCGTACTTGGCGCGCTTGAGCTCGGCCGCCAGGTCCAGCAGGAAGCGGACCTCGCGCGGCGAGAAGTCCTGCAGGTCGAGCAGGCTGCGGTTGCGCAGGTTGAAGCTCATGGGGCGTTCCTCCGAGGGCCGGGCCGCGCTAGACCGGGTCGCGTTCGAGCGGGCAGCTCATGCAGTGGCTGCCGCCGCGGCCGCGGCCGAGTTCGCCGCCCGGGATGGTGATCACTTCCACGCCGGCCTTGCGCAGCAGCGTGTTGGTGTAGGTGTTGCGGTCGTAGGCCACGACCACGCCGGGCGCCAGCGCCAGCACGTTGTTGCCGTCGTCCCACTGCTCGCGCTCGGCCTCGAAGGCGTCGCCGCCGGTCGCGACCGTGCGCAGCCGGGCCAGGCCCAGCGCTTCCGCGACCACTTCGGGCAAGGTGCGCCGCTCGCCGCGCACGTCGAGCGTGCCCTCCTTCTCGCCGGGCCTCAGGCTGTGCACCCGGATCGCGTCGACCATCTCGGGGAAGACCGTGACCAGGTCCACGTCGCAGAAGGTGAACAGGGTGTCCAGGTGCATCGCCCCGCGCGACTTGGGGATCTGCGCGGCCAGCACCCGGCTCGCCCGGCCGCTGGCGAACAGCGCGCGCGCCAGCTGGCTGACCGCCTGCGGCGAGGTGCGCTCGCCCATGCCGACCAGCACGGTGCCCCGGCCGATCGGCATGAGGTCGCCGCCTTCCAGCGTCGCCAGGCCGCGATCCGCTTCCGGCTCGCCGCCCCAGACGACGGTCCGGCCGGCGAACAGCGGGTGGAAGCGGTAGATCGCCTGGACCAGCAGGGTCTCCTGCTGCCTGGCCGGCCAGTACATCTGCCCCAAGGCCACGCCGTCGAACAGCCAGGCGCTGCTGTCGCGCGTGAACAGGCTGTTGGGCAGCGGCGGCAGCAGCAGGTCGGCCGGCCCGGTGCAGCGCGCCAGGAGGCCGTCGGGCTCGAACGGCACCTCGGCCCGGCTCACCCCGCCGATCAGGTGGGCCGCCAGCCGGGCCGGCGGCAGCGCCTCCAGCCAGGGACGCAGCTGCGCGGCGAGCTCGCGGTCGACGAAGCCCTCGGCGAGCTTGCGCTCCAGCAGCCAGCCGCGCGCCGCGGCGTCGGCGACCGTCTCGGCCAGCAGGTCGTGCAGCTCCAGCACCTCGACGTCGCGCTCGATCATGGCGCTGGTGAAGGCGTCGTGGTGGTTGCGGGCCTGCGATACCCACATGACGTCGTCGAACAGCAGCTCGCGGCAATTGGCCGGGGTGAGCCGCCGCTGCGCCAGGCCGGGCCGGCAGACCAGCACGCGGCGCAGCCGCCCGACTTCCGAATGCACGCCCTGGAACATGGCGACGCTCCTCTACAGGCCGAGCCGGCCGGTGGACAGCAGGCAGGCGGCCGCGACGGCCAGCACCAGGATCAGCGCCAGCGCCGCCCACTCGAAGCGGACGAACGGCGGCTCGCCGCGCTGCTTCTTGGCCAGCAGGTAGACGACGGCGCCGGGAGCGTAGAGCAAGGCGGCCAGCAGCAGGTACTTGAGGCCGGCGGCGTAGAGCAGCCACAGGCAGTAGACGGTCGCCAGCGCCGTCACCGGCAGGTCGCCGCCGCGCACGGCGGCCGGCGCGCCTTCGCCGCGCCAGGCCAGCACCAGGCCGTAGGCCGCGCTGAACAGGTAGGGCAGCAGGATCATCGCCGTGGAGAGCGAGATCAGCGCGAGGTAGGAGGCCTTGGACACCAGGGTGACGATCAGGAACAGCTGCACCATGGCGTTGGTCAGCCACAGCGCGTTGGCCGGCACGCCGTGGCGGTTCTGCCCGGCCAGCCAGCCCGGCATCGCGCCGCCCTGGGCCGGGGTGAACAGCGATTCGGCCGCCAGCAGCGTCCAGGCCAGGAAGCCGCCGCCCACCGACAGCAGCAGGCCCAGGTACACCACCACCGCCCCCCAGGTGCCGACGGCCTTCTCCAGCACGCCGGCCATCGAGGGATTCTTCAGGCCGGCCAGCTCGGGCTGGGCGAGGATGCCCAGCGACAGCAGCGAAACCGCCATCAGCAGCGCCAGGCAGATCATGAAGCCGAGCAGCGTGGCGCGGCCCACGTCCTCGCGCCGGCTGGCCCGCGCCGAGTAGACGCTGGCGCCCTCGACGCCGATGAAGACCCAGACCGTCACCAGCATGGTGCTGCGCACCTGGTCGAACACCGGGCCGAGCTGGGCGCTGCCCCAGAAGTCCAGCTCGAACAGCCTGGCCTGGAAGGCCAGCGACACCAGCACGATGAACAGCAGCAGGGGCAGCGTCTTGGCCAGCGTCACCACGCCGTTGAGCACGGCGGCGCCGCGCAGGCCGCGCAGCACCAGCGCGTGGACGGTCCACAGCACCAGCGAGGCGCCGACGATGGCGGCCGGGCCGTTGCCGTCGCCGAACACTGGAAAGAAATAGCCGAGCGCGCCGAATGCCGCGACCAGGTAGCCGACGTTGCCGACCCAGGCGCTGACCCAGTAGCCCCAGGCCGAGTTGAAGCCGACGTATTCGCCCGACAGCGCCTGGGCGTAGGCGTACACGCCGTTGTCCAGCCCGGGCTTGCGCAGCGCGAGCAGCTGGTAGACGCGCGCCAGCGCCAGCATGCCGACGCCGCTGACGGCCCAGCCGATCAGGATCGCGCCTGGCCCGGCGCCGGCCGCCATGTTCTGCGGCAATCCGAAGATGCCGCTGCCGATGATGGAGCCGACGACCAGGGCGACCAGGAGGCCGAGGCCGAGCGGTTTGGGGGCGGAGTCGGGGCGCATGGCGTTCTCGCAGCGTGAGATGAACGGCTCATCGATGGCTGCATGCTACGTAAGCGCACCGAGGCGGCTTTGCGCTAGCGCAAGGATCGTTCGCGCCCGCGGCGGCGCCTCGCCCGGCCGCCGGGGTCAGGCGCGGCGCCGGCTCAGGCCCTGCGGAACAGCCACAGGTCGTCCGCCGGCAGCTCCAGCCAGGCCGTGCTCCCCGCCGCGATGGCGCTGCCGCCGTAGGCGCGCAGCCGGCCCTGGCCCGGGTGGAACAGGTGCTCCCAGCGGTCGCCCAGGAACATCGAGGTCACCAAGGGCGCCGCGATGCGGTTGTCGCCGGCCGCCTCGGCCAGCTTCACCCGTTCGAGGCGGATCAGGCCGACCGCCGCGTCGCCCGGCGCCAGCTCGCCGCGCGCCGCGCCCCAGCAGCGCCAGCCCTCGCCCTCGAGCAGCGCGCGGCCGTCGCGCAGCTCGACCACCCTGCCCTCCAGCCGGTTGTTGTTGCCCATGAAGTCGGCCGCGTAGAGCGTCTTCGGCGCGCCGTACATCTCCTCCGGCCGGCCTTCCTGCTCGATGCGGCCGTCGCGCAGCAGCAGGATGCGGTCGGCCATCGCCATCGCCTCGGTCTGGTCGTGAGTCACGCACAGCGCCGACAGCCCCAGCGTGACGATCAGCTCGCGCAGCCAGGCGCGCGCCTCTTCGCGCAGCTTGGCGTCGAGATTGGACAGCGGCTCGTCGAGCAGGATGACCGGCGGGTTGTAGACCAGCGCGCGGGCGATGGCGACGCGCTGCTGCTGGCCGCCCGACAGCTGGTTCGGGTAGCGCTCGGCCAGGTGGCCGAGGTCCAGGCTCTTCAGCGCGGCCGTCACCCGCTCGCGCTGCTCGGGCTTGGCCACGCCGCGCAGCGCCAGGCCATAGGCGACGTTGTCGAACACCGTCTTGTGCGGCCACAGCGCATAGGACTGGAACACCAGGCCCAGGCCGCGCTTCTCGACCGGCAGGTCGAGCCCGCGCGCGCCGTCGAACAATGCCTGGCCGCCGATGGCGATGCGGCCGCGGTGCGGCGTCTCCAGCCCGGCCACCGTGCGCAGCAGCGTGGTCTTGCCGCTGCCGGAGGCGCCGAGCAGCGCCACCACCTCGCCCGGCTGCAGGTCGAAGGACACGCCCTTGAGGATGGGGTTGTCGCCATATTGCAGGTGCAGATCCTGCACGGTCAGCTTAGTCATGAAGTTTCACTCCGAAGCGCAGCGCCACGGCCAGGCCGATGCCGACCAGGCCGATATTGATGAGGGAGAGGGCGGCGACCAGGTCGATCGCCCCGGCCGCCCACAGCGAGACCAGCATCGAGCCGATCACTTCCGAGCCCGGCGCCAGCAGGTAGACGCCGGTCGAGTATTCGCGCTCGAAGATCATGAACACCAAGAGCCAGCTGGCCAGCAGGCCGTAGCGGATCAGCGGCACGGTGATCTGGCGGTGGGTGCGGCTGCGGCTGGCGCCGACGGTGCGGGCCGCCTCCTCCAGCTCGGGCGCGACCTGGATCAGCGCCGAGGAAATCAGCCGCATGCCGTAGGCCAGCCACACCACGGTGTAGGCGATCCAGACGCTGAGCATGCCGTTGCGCAATTCCTTGAGCCCCGGCACGAACAGGAACACCCACAGGAAGGCCAGGCCGGCCAGCACGCCGGGCACCGCGCGCGGCACCAGCACCAGGTAATCGACGAAGCGGGTCAGGCCGTCCTGCTTGCGGTGCGACGCGAGACCCAGCGCGGTGTAGCAGATCACCGCCACCGCGCCGCCGATCACGCCGATGGCCACGCTGTTGACGATGGCGCGCACCAGGTTGGGCTGCTCGAACACCTCGACGAAGTGGTTGAGCGTGAAGGCCTCGGCCAGCGACACGCCCTCGCCCCAGTAGTTGACCACCGAGCGCAGCGCGATGCCCGACAGCGGCACCACCAGGGTGAACAGCAGCCAGGCCGCCACGATGGCCAGCGCCAGCCATTTCCAGCCGCCCAGCGGCAGCACCCGCGGCCGCGTCGCCTTGCCCTTGAGCGCCACGTAGCGGGCCGAGCTCTTCAGCAGCCAGCGCTGCAGCAGCACCAGCGGGAAGGTGATGGCGATCAGGCAGACCGCCACCGCCGCCATCAGGTGGTAGGACGGCAGGCCGAGCTTGTTGGTCAGCTTATATAGATAGGTGGCCAGCACCAGGTGGCCCTCGGGATCGCCGAGCACCAGCGGCAGGCCGAAGATCTCGAAGCCGAGGAAGAACACCAGCACCGCGGCGAACAACAGCGAGGGCAGCGTCATCGGCAGGCTGACGTCGAGCGCCACCCGCAACGGGCTGGCGCCGCCGACGCGGGCGGCCTCCTCGACGTCGGCGCCGAGGTTGCGCAGCGCCGACGAGGCGTAGAGGTAGACGTGCGGCACGTGGGTCAGGCCGGCCACCACCGCGATGCTGGTCAGCGAGTAGATGTTCCACGGCACGGCGGCCAGGCCCAGCGCCTGCTTGAACCACAGCGAGTAGAAGCCGACCGGGCCCAGCGCCACCACGTAGCCGAAGGCCAGCACCAGCGGCGAGACGAACACCGGCACCAGGATCAGCGGTTCGAGCCAGCGCCGGCCCGGCAGGTCGGTGCGCGCCATCAGGAAGGACAGCGCGGCGCCGAGCGGCAGCGCGATCCCCACCATGCCGATGGCGATGGCGACCGAGTTGCGGCTGGCCGACCAGAAGTCCGGGTCGTCGAAGATGAAGCGGTAGGCGTCGAGGCCGACCGTCTTGTTCGGCATGAAGAACGGCGCCGACAACAGGCTCTGCCAGACGATCAGTCCGATCGGCAGCAGCACGGCGACGGCCGCCGCCAGCACCACCGCAAGGCGGCCGAGCGGCAGGCCGCGCAGCCGGGCCAGGCCGCCGGGCACGGCGGTTGGCGGCGCGGCATCGGGCAGGGTGAGCGAATTCATGGGTGCGCTCCTTGGGTTGGAATGCGGAACGGCGGGCGTGCGCCGTCCCTGCCCGGCCTGGCGGCCAGGCGGCGGATGGGATGGATGGGTACGGCGAAGCGAAGTGCGGAGGCCAGACGGGTAGGTCGGGCTTTACGCCCGACAGCGCCGTCGGCCGAGATCGCCGTCGGGCATAAGGCCCGACCTGCGCACGCGGGGCCGGCCGTTGCCGCCTGGATATGGAACGTCTCCCGCAGGTCGGGCTTTACGCCCGGCAGTGCTGCCGGCCGAGACCGCCGCCGGGCGTAAAGCCCGGCCTGCAAGCCCGAAACCGGCCGCTGCCGCCTGGATACGGAACGTCTCCCGCAGGTCGGGCTTTACGCCCGACAACGGCGCCGGCCGAGATCGCTGTCGGGCATAAAGCCCGACCTACGAAACCGTCGACCGACGCCGCGCCGTCCGGCCTGCGCGGCTCGGCTTACTTGCGGCCCGCCTCGGCCTTCCACTGCTTCATGAAGTCCAGCCGCTTGGCCTGGTCGAGGAAGACCAGCAGGCCCGGCCCGACCGGCACCGGCTTGAGCACCTGCCGCACGTTGGCGTAGACGTCCATGCCGGCCGCGTCGGCGCTGAGGTCGCGCCGCACGGTAAAGAGCTCGGCCTTGTCGGCCAGCAGCGTCTGGCCGCGCCTGGACAGCAGGTAGTCGACCCACAGCCGCGCCGCGTTGGGGCTCTTGGCGGTCTTGCTGATCATCATCAGCCGCGAGATCACCAGCGTGTAGTCGGTCGGCAGCACCACGCCGATGTTCGGGTCTTTCTTGGCCCGCGCCAGCGCGTAGGAACCGAGGATGTTGTAGCCGATCAGGTTCTCGCCCGAGGAGATGCGCTCGATCATGGTGCCGGTCGAGCTCTGCAGCTTCACCCCGGTGCCGCCGAGCGCGCGCGCCAGCATCCAGAAGGCCGGGTTGATCTTGCTGTCCTGGGTGGCGAACAGGAAGCCGGCGCCGGACTTCTCGACGTCGTAGGTCGTCAGCTTGTCGCGGAACTTGTCGGGCTTGCTCTGCAGCAGCTTGACCAGGTCGGCATGGGTCTTGGGCACCTCGGCCGCCTCGACCAGGCGCTTGTTGTAGACGATGGTGACCGGCTCGAAGGTGGTGCCGAAGATCTCGTCGCGCCAGTGCGCCCAGTCGGGCAGCGCGGCCGCCTCGGGCGTCTTGTAGCTCAGCGCGTAGCCGTCGTTGACCAGCTTCACCTGCATGTCCATCGCCGACGACCACAGCACGTCGGCCGAGCCGCTGCCGGCCGCCACTTCGCTGACGAAGCGGTTGTAAAGCTCGGTCGAGTTGACGTCGTTGTAGTCGACCTTGACCGCCGGGTAGAGCGACTGGAAATCGTTGATCAGCGGCTGCACCAGCTTGATGTCGGTGGTCGCGTAGATGGTCAGCTTGCCTTCCTTGGCGGCCGCGTCGATGGTCGACTGGTAGCTGCCGGGATAGCCGGGCGGCACCGCGGCGCCGGCCAGGACGGCGGCTGCGGCCAGCGCGGCCGCCGCGAGGGTGGTCTTGAAGCGATTCATGATGTCTTCTCCGTTGTGGGTCCGGACGCTTTGGCGCGTCTTGCGGTGCATTGTGCGGATCGAAACTTGCGGTTGGCTTTCAGGGAGCTTCGGGTTTGTCCACTTGCGGGAGCAGGGCGCTGTAAGCAGAGATGCTGGCGGCTTTAAAGCCCTCTCCCACCGGGAGAGGGGTTGGGGTGAGGGAGCGACGGTTCAGCCCAGCACTGTCGGCTCGCCAAGCACGCTACGACTGTCAGCAATTACTGAACCGCCGCTCCCTCACCCTGCCCTCTCCCGGAGGGAGAGGGTTGGCAGTGTCCTTACCCAGTGCAGAGCTGAACGGTCTGACGAAGCTGCGCCCGAAGATGCCGTCGGGCAGCGTCTGCAAGCCGTCGCCTGGCGCTCAGAACTTGTGCCGCAGGCCAACCCCGAACGAAGTCGGATCCGCCCCGCCGCCACGCCGGCCAGCGAGCCGAACGAGAAGTTCAGCTTCTGCGCCGCCGAATTGTCGATGCGGGTATAGAACAGGTAGCCGCGCGTGCGCTTGCTGAAGTCGTAGGTCGCGCCGAGCGAGGCCTGGTTCGCCTTGTAGTCGGCCGCGGCGGCCTTGCCGTCGAGCTCGCCGACGCTGCTGTAGCTGGCCATCAGCCGCGTTGCCGGCGCGACCAGGTAGGTGGCCGCCAGCATCCAGCCGTCCTGGCGCAGCTTCGCGCCGGCGTTGGGCTTCGATTCGATGCGCTCGAGGCCGCCGCCGACGTACCAGGCGCCGGTCGCGTACTGGGCGGTCAGCTTGTAGCCGGTGCTGCGGTCGCCGGCCGCGGCGCCGCTGTCGATCACCGCGCGCACGTCGTCGCGCCGCTCCACCGCGGCGGCCAGGTTGAGCCCGCCGGCGGCGTATTCGACCGCGCCGTCGAGCGTCTGCTGGTTCAGCGTGCCCTTGTTCTCGTCCGGCTGGTAAGCGAGCCGCAGCTTCACGCCGCCGAAGGCCGGGCTCTCGTACTGCACCAGGTTGCCGGCGCGCTGCTCGAAGCGGCTGTAGGTGCCGTTGATCGGGCTGAACTGCGCCGTGGTCATCACGTCGAGATCGCCGCCGATCTCCTTGTAGGGCATGTCGTAGCGGCCGAGCCGCACGGTGCCGAAGCCGCCCTTGAGGCCGACGAAGCTGTTGCGGCTGGCCCAGGCGGCCGAGGCGGCGTCGTCGACGCGAGTCGCCTGCTCGATCTGCCAGATCGCCCACAGGCCGTCGCCGAGATCCTCGCGGCCGCGGAAACCGATGCGCGAGCTCATGTCCGACACGCGCAGGCGCGCCGACTGGTCCTTGCTCGCATCGGTCGCGCCGCGCGCTTCGACGCGTTCGGTCATCACCCCGATCGCGCCGTAGATCTCGACGCTCGTCCCGTCGGCCAGGGCGAGTCCCGGCAGGGCGGCCGCGACGGCGGCCACCAGCATCAGCTGCTTCATGTTGTCTCTCCGTTATTGGTTGTACCGCTCGCCGCGACGGCGGCCGGTCGCGCATTCAAGACCGCGCCGGCTTTCAGCCGCCTTTCAGCGGCGCAGGCCGCCGCCCGCGCTGTGGCAACGCCGCCACGGCCGTTGCGGCGCGCCACCGCGCGGGCCTAAGCTGGCCGCTCTCCCCTTCCCGGCCCGTCCCATGCGCATCCTGCTCGTCGAAGACAACCGCCCGCTGGCCGACTCGCTGGCCCGCGCACTGCGCGGCGCCCAGTTCAGCGTCGACTGCGTGCACGACGGCGCCGACGCCGACCACCTCCTGCTGACGCAGGACTACGCGCTGGTGATCCTCGACCTGTCGCTGCCGCGCCTGCCCGGCCTCGACGTGCTCAAGCGCCTGCGCGGCCGCGGCAACAAGACGCCGGTGCTGATCCTGACCGCCCACAACGGCGTCGGCGACCGGGTGCGCGGGCTCGACCTCGGCGCCGACGACTACCTGACCAAGCCGTTCGAGCTGAGCGAGCTGGAAGCGCGGATCCGCGCGCTGATCCGCCGCGCCGCCGGCCATGCCGCCAACCACCTGGCCTGCGGCGCGCTCGGCTACGACAGCGGCAGCCGCCAGTTCACCCTGGCCGGCCAGCCGCTGGCGCTCACCCCGCGCGAGCACGCGCTGCTCGAGGTGCTGCTGTTCAACCAGGGCCGCACGCTGGGCAAGGAGGCGCTGAGCGAAAAGATCATCGCGCTGGACGAGGAGATGAACCCGGAAGCGATCGAGATCTACGTGCACCGGCTGCGCAAGAAGCTGGCCGGCAGCGAGGTCGCCATCGTCACGCTGCGCGGGCTGGGCTACCTGCTCGAGGCCGGCGATGCGGCGTGAGCGGCGGCCGTCGCCGCAGCGGCCGATGCCGCGTTCGTTGCTGCCGCGCGGCGGCAGCCTGCGGCTGCGCCTGCTGCTGTGGATGCTGCTGCCGCTGCTGGCGCTGGCCGCGGTCAACCTGTGGCAGGCGCAGCGCGGCGCCCGCACCGCCGCCGACGAAGCCTACGACCGCATCCTGCTCGGCTCGGCGCTCGGCATCGCCGACCACACCACGGTCGAGGACGGCGCGGTCAAGGTCGACATCCCCTACTCGGCGCTGGAGATGTTCCAGTCGCAGTTCCCCGACCACGTCTACTACCGCATCAGTCATGCCGACGGCCGGCTGATCACCGGCTACCAGGACCTGCCGGCCTCGCCGCACGCCGCGCTGGACAAGCTCGGCGCCCACGATTCGCGTTTCTACGAGGCCTTCTACAAGGGCGAGCCGATCCGCGTGATCGCCTATTCCAAGCCGCTGTACGCCACGGCCGGCGTCGGCCCGGTGCTGATCCAGGTCGGCGAGACGCTGCGCGCGCGCGAGGAGATGACGCGCGAGATCCTGGCCGAATCGCTGCGCAACCAGGGCCTGCTGGTACTGGCCGCGGTGACGCTGGCGGTGGTCGGCATGGCGCGCGGCCTGCGGCCGCTGATGCGGCTGGGCGAGCAGGTCGAGGCGCGCCGCACCGACGCGCTCGAACCGTTCGACACCCGCGACGTGCAGTCCGAGCTGCGCCCCTTCATCGCCGCGCTGAACCACCACATGGCGCGGCTGCGCGACCAGTTCGAGCTGCAGCGGCGCTTCATCGCCGACGCCTCGCACCAGTTGCGCACGCCGCTGGCGGTGCTGCACACCCAGGCCGAGCACGCGCTGCGGCAGGACGACCCGGCCGCCATGCGGGCCGAGGTCGAACTGCTGCTGCGCCGCACCCGCCAGACCGTGCGGCTGGCCAACCAGCTGCTGGCGCTGTCGCGCGCCCAGCCCGAGGCGACCGGCCGCCGGCAGCGCCCGCTGGCGCCGGCCGAGATCGCCCGCGCCGCCACGCTGGAGCTGGCGCCGCTGGCGCGCCGGCGCCGCATCGATCTGGGCTTCGAGGGCGACCAGGACGACGCCAGCCTGGTCGGCAACGCCACGCTGCTGCACGAGATGGTGGTCAACCTGCTCGACAACGCGCTGCGCTACACCCAGGAAGGCGGCACCGTAACGGTGCGCGCGCACGCCGCGGCCGACGGTTTCGTGCTCGAGGTGGAGGACGACGGCCCCGGCATTCCGGCCGCCGAGCGCGACAAGGTGTTCGACCGCTTCTACCGCATCCTCGGCACCGAGGCCGACGGCTGCGGCCTGGGCCTGGCCATCGTGCGCGAGATCGTCGACCGCCACGGCGGCCGGATCGAACTGCTGGAGGCGCCGGGCGGCGCGCCGTCGGACGGCGCAGGCCCGGAAGACGGCGCGGCGGCCGGCTCGCCGCCCGGCCGCGGCCTGCTGGTGCGGGTGACGCTGCCGCTCGCGCCGACGCCGCTGCCGGCCCCTTGCTCTGAAGCCGGCCGGGGCCGCCGCCGCATCCGGCACACGGCTTGCTTATGCGCCAGTCCGAACGAGGAAAGAGGCCCATGGGCAAGCCGCTGCGACTGGTACTGGTGAACGATACGGAGCGCACCGTCGGGGCGCTGCGCGACGCATTGCTGGCGGCCGGCTTCGAAGTGCTGGCCGAGGTGGCGTCGGCCTTCGAGCTGGCCGAGGTGGTGGCCCGGCTGCAGCCCGACGCGGTGATCGTCGACACCGACTCGCCGAGCCGCGACGTGCTCGAGCACATCGCGGTGATGCACCAGGATGCACCGCGGCCGATCGTGATGTTCACCGGCGACGGCGACGAGGCGCACATCCGTGCCGCGGTACGCGCCGGCGTGACCGCCTACGTGGTCGACGGCCTGACGCCGGCACGGCTCAAGCCGGTGCTCGACGTCGCCATCGCGCGCTTCGACGAGGAACGCAGGCTGCGCGACGAGCTGGCCGACACCCGCCGCCAACTGGCCGACCGCAAGCTGATCGACCGTGCCAAGGGCCTGGTGATGAAGCGGCGCGGCCTGGGCGAGGACGAGGCCTACCAGCTGCTGCGCCGCACCGCGATGGCGCGCGGCGTGAAACTGGCCGAGGTGGCGCGCCAGCTGGTCGAGGCGAGCGAGCTGCTCGGCTGAACCGCCGGGCCGCGGCCGGTAGAGCTTACCGACCCGGTGTAAGCATTACCGCGCCGACGCTCATCGGCCCGAATACGAAATCCATAAATATCAATTGCTTGCGCCATCAAGAACGATGGCACGCAAGCTGCGGACTTCCTTGTCAGGCCCGGAGCCCGGCTCCGATCCGCCCAACCGGCACCCTGCCGAACCACAAGGAAGCGACATCATGAAAATGTTCATCCTCTGGCTGCTGGGCGTTCCGCTCAGCCTGCTCATCGTCCTGAAGCTGTTCGGCGTCTTGTGAGGATCTTGCTGCCTGCCAGCAAGCTCACGCTCGCCTGCCCCCTGTAGGAGCGGCTTCAGCCGCGAACGGCGGTGCTCCTCTGCCATTCGCGGCTGAAGCCGCTCCTACGACAACACCTGCAACAACGTTCACGGCCGGCCTTACAGCGACACGCTGACCGCCTCGCCGCGCAACGCCAGCGTGCGCACCTCGCCGAGCTTGGCCAGCTGCGACACCAGGTGCCAGGACGGCCGCGGGCTGTCGATCTCGAGCAGCACCTCCATCCGCTCGCCGGTCTCGGGCAGCGTCGCCTCCATGCGGCGCACCGCGAAGCCGCGGTGGCGCACCACGCGCAGCACGCGCTCGAGCGCATCGCTGTTGTTGTCCACGCTCAGGGTCAGTTGCTTGGGCATCGTGTTTCTCCGTTATGCGGCCTTGGCGGGCCTGAAAAGACGAAGCCCCCGGTCTGCTGGACTCGGGGGCTTCTGGGTATTCGGCGGATGGGGCTTGCGTTCTAGCTTCCCTTCCGCGCACACCACAGCGCGCCCCGCGACGATTTGGTCGCGGTGCGTTTAATCATGGTGATGGCGGGACGGCGGATCATGGCGTGTTGCGATGCGTCATACGGTTGGAAGCTGTCCGCACTCTAACCGCCGCGCGCGCGGCTTGGCAAGCGCGCCGTTTTGAGGCGGCCGGCCCGCTCGCCGCCCAGCCGCGGTGCAGCGCAACGGCCGCTTCGTGCTGCGGCGCCGCATCCGCGCCGCAGAGGGCGGGCCGGCCGGCGGGAATGGCGGCGCCGGCCGATCGCCGCGGACCTCGCCATGATCGCAAAAACCGTTTCGAACCAATCGCTTGCTCGCCTCGGCGAGGCCGGCCGCGGAAGTGCCGCCACGGGCTGGCACGGCTCCTGCTATATCGACCCTCGAAGCGCGGCTCAATGGCGAGCCGGATCACGCTACAGATTCGTTGGGGAGTCTGATTGGGAGCCCAAGCCGGCGGTTTCGACCGCCGGCGGATAGCTCCGGTGGCACGGGCGGTTCGCCGTCTGCGCCCAGGGACAACGGCGTCCTTTGGCTGGCTCGACCGGTCGGAGTGCGCCGTTTTTTTTTTCGGGCGGCACACAGCACAGGAAACCGCATGGAACAGCCCGCCGAAGTGATGCATCCAGCCGGCAGCGACCGGCCGGAAAAGGAAGAGGTCCAGGTCGGCTTCATCCCGCTGACCGACTGCGCCTCGGTGGTGATGGCCGCCGTGCTCGGCTTCGACCGCAAGTACGGCATCCGCATCGTGCCGCGGCGCGAGGCGAGCTGGGCCGCGATCCGCGACAAGCTGGCCGGCGGCGAGCTCGACGCCGCCCATGCGCTGTACGGCCTGGTCTACGGCGTGCAGATGGGCATCGGCGGGCCGCAGTGCGACATGAACGTGCTGATGACGCTGAACCAGAACGGCCAGGCCATCACCCTGTCGAGCCGGCTGGCGGCCGACGGCGCGACCGACGGCGAGCGGCTCGCCCGCAAGGCCCGCGCCGCGCCGCGCACGCTGACCTTCGCCCAGACCTTCCCGACCGGCACCCACGCCATGTGGCTGTACTACTGGCTGGCGGCCCACGGCATCGATCCGCTGCGCGACGTGAACACCATCGTGGTGCCGCCGCCGCAGATGGTGGCGCACATGCGCGTCGGCAACATGGACGGCTTCTGCGCCGGCGAGCCGTGGCACCAGCGCGCGATCGCCGAGCGCGCCGGCTTCACCGCGGCGACCAGCCAGGCGATCTGGCCCGGCCATCCGGAGAAGGTGCTCGGTACCACCGCGGCCTTCGCCCGCCGTCACCCCAACACCGCGCGCGCGCTGGTGATGGCGCTGCTCGACGCCTCGCGCTGGATCGACGCCCAGGCCAACCGGCGCCGGGTGGCCGAGACGCTGGCCGACCGGGCCTACGTGAACTGTGCGGTGGATTCGATCGAACAGCGGCTGGCCGGCCGCTACGACGACGGCCTGGGCCGCAGCTGGCAGGACCCGGACTACATGAAGTTCTTCGACGACGGCCGGGTCAACTATCCCTACCTGTCGGACGGCATGTGGTTTCTCACCCAGCATCGGCGCTGGGGCCTGCTCAAGACGGATCCCGACTACCTGGCGGTGGCGCGCGCCGTGAACCGGATCGACCTGTACGCCGAGGCGGCGCAGGCGCTCGGCATCGCGCTGCCGGCCGAGCCGATGCGCAGCGGCACGCTGTTCGACGGCAGCGTCTGGGACGGCAGCGACCCGGCCGGCTACGCCGCGCGGTTCGCCATCCGCGCCTGATCGAGCGGCGCCGGGCCGGCCAGCCGCTTGCGCGACAGGTGGTCGAGGAACCAGGTCAGCCCGCCGGCCGCCACGGTGAGGCCGACCACCAGCGCGATCCAGAAGCCCTCGGCCGCCATCGGCGCGGCCGGCCGCCACGGCAGCCAGGACGGCGCCAGGCCCAGCACGCAGCCGAGCGGCAGCGAGAAGCCCCAGAACGCGGTCATGTGGATCACCATCGGCGGCCGCGTCACCTTGTAGCCGCGGATCGCGCAGCTGGTCGAGACCTGGGTGGCGTCCGACAGCTGGAACACCGCGGCGAACACCAGCAGGTGGGCCGCCAGCGCGGCCACCGCGGCGTCGCTGGTATAGGCCGCGGCGATCTGGCGGTTGAACAGCGCGATGAAGCTGGCCGACAGGATGGCGAAGCCGAACGACAGGCCGACGCCGACCCAGGCGCGGAAACGCGCCGCCGCCGGATCGCCCTCGCCCAGCGCGTGGCCGATGCGGGTGATCAGCGCCACGCCGAGGCTCAGCGGCAGCATGAACACCAGCGAGGAGAAGTTGAGCGCGATCTGGTGCGCCGCCACCTGGGCCGCGCCGAATTCGGCCACCAGGAGCGCGATCAAGCCGAAGGCGCTCGATTCAGCGAAGTAGGTCACCCCGATCGGCAGGCCGATCTTCAGCAGCGTGCGGATCTCGCGCCAGTGCGGGCCTTCCCAGCGGTCAAGCGGCCAGGTGCGGCGATAGGCCGGCGCGCGGCGCATCCAGGCCAGCAGCGCCAGCAGGTTGAACCAGACGCAGACCAGCGTGGCCACCGCGCAGCCCAGGCCGCCCATGCGCGGCAGGCCGAAGTGGCCGTAGATCAGCACCCAGTTGAGCACGATGTTGAGCGCCAGCGCGGCCAGCGCGATCACCATCATCGGCTTGACCTGATTGAGGCTGGCGCTGTAGCCGTACAGCACGCGGTAGCAGGAGAAGGCCGGCAGCGCGAAGCTGACCACGTGCAGGAA
Organism: Chitinimonas koreensis; assembly: GCF_014353015.1. Lineage (NCBI taxonomy): Bacteria > Pseudomonadati > Pseudomonadota > Betaproteobacteria > Neisseriales > Chitinibacteraceae > Chitinimonas > Chitinimonas koreensis. Next base: position 1,472,175 of record NZ_CP060704.1, on the reverse strand, counting down.
GCGCTTGGCCATCTCGCGCACCTCGGGCTCGAGCTTCATGCCGTCGAACACCAGCGCGCAGGCGTTGGCCGCCACGAAGGCCAGGAGGCCGATGCCGAGCGCCTTCCACAGCGCCTGCCGCACCAGGTGCGGGATGCGGTGGTATTCCTCGGCGCCGACGTGGTGGGCCACGGTCGGGTTGACCGACATCATCACCCCCATCAGCGTGACGATGACGATCGACCAGACCGAGGCGCCGAGCGACACCGCGGCCAGGTCGTTGGCGCTGGCGTGGCCGGCCATGGCCACGTCGGCCACGGCCATGCCGACCGCGGCGAGCTGGCCGATCAGCATCGGCCAGGCCAGTCGCCACAGCGCGGCGGTTTCGGTGCGGACGGCGGGGGAGCGGAAGAAGCGGAGCGGCATGGATCGACACGACGGGAAGCGGGCGAACCCGGCCGGCCATTCTAGCGCCTGGCTCGCCGCGCCTGCCCCGTTTCGGTGCGATATAAAGCCGGCCTGCCCGTCTCGATCGAACGCGGCTTGGAACGTAGTTCGGAATTCATTTCCGACAGCGAGCTGGATAGACGGCGCTGTCGGGAATGGATTCCGGCCTAGACGTCCGACAACGGATCGCGCTCAGGGATGCGAGCCATGGCCGGCGATGCCGGCCTCGACCGCCAGCTCGGCGCCGAAGCGTTCGACCAGCGCCAGCGTCTCGTTGAGGCTCAGGTCGAGCACCAGCACGCCGCCGTCGGCCAGGCGCTCGACCTGGGCATCGAGGTAGAGCGCGACCTCGCGCAGCCGCGCCAGCGCGGCCTGGCGGCCGGGCCGGGCGGCGAAGCGCGCCCAGTTGCGGCCGGCATGGCGGCGCGCCAAGGCGTCGGACGGTACGACCGGTTGAGCGACCGGCGTGGCGCGGCGGCCGGCTTGGTCGGCAGCGGGGGTGTCGAATTCGGGTAGGGGGTGTCGATGCAGTCGAACATGGGCTTCTCCAGGAACAGGTGGCGACAGCGAAGCCCGATGGCGGGCGGCGCTTTAGCGGTTCTGGGTTCGGCGCATCGACTTCGATATCGATCGCCACGCGCCCCGCAAGTTGTCGATTAAATCGGCGCGTTCAAACAGGAACAGCTCAGCTGCTCGTACTTCAATTCCTCGCCCGGCAAAGCCGGGCGCTCAACAGCAGCGGGGGACAACCCTTGCCCGCCATTTGATCCCACGCCCCCTGCCCTCGCCGCCACCGGCGGCCCTGGCGAAGTCGAAGACTTCGTGGGGCGGTCTGGAGGGCGCCTCGCCGGCGCTCGCCCAGTCGGGCCGGCCAGAAGGGTGGAAAACAAAAAACCCGCGAGCCGGGCGGCTCTGCGGGTTGGCTGTCTCGGCGCTTCGCGCCTACCGACAGGGACCACGCTTTAGCCGCATTTGTTAAGCGCCCGCAAGCTGGATCGGTCAAATCGGCGCTAGGCGGCAATGTAGCCGCGACGGCCCGGCGCGGTCAAGCGCGGCGTCAGTGCGAAAAATGATGAGAATCATTGTCAACCCGATTCCCACTACCGCGTTAACAGGTCCGTGAGCGCGCGCCGGTCCCGGCGCCCTCGCTTCTTCCCCTTCGCCGTTCCGAGGAATCCCCGCATGAAGCGCATCGCCCTCTCCCTGCTGCTGGCCGGCCTGGCCGTCCCCTCGTTCGCCGCCGAGACCCCGGTCGGCAAGCCCGTTCTCGCCGGCGGCATGGAAATCGCCGCGGTCTACCTGCAGCCGATCAAGATGGAACCGGCCGGCATGATGCGCGACGCCGACAAGACCGACATCCACCTCGAAGCCGACATCCACGCCGTGAAGGACAACCCGACCGGCTTCGCCGAGGGCGACTGGATGCCCTACCTGGTGGTGAAGTACGAGCTGCAGAAGAACGGCGGCGCCAAGCAGGCCGGCGACCTGATGCCGATGGTGGCCGACGACGGCCCGCACTACGGCGACAACGTGAAGCTGCAGGGTCCGGGCAAGTACCACCTCAAGCTGACCGTGCTGCCGCCGAGCGCCAACGAGCACGCCCACTTCGGCCGCCACGTCGACAAGGAGACCGGCGTCGGTCCGTGGTTCAAGCCGATCGAGGTGAACTACGACTTCACCTATGCCGGTACCGGCAAAAAGGGCGGCTATTGAGCGCCTGCCTCGGCAACCGCGGCCTGCGGATCGAACGCCGCTGCGGCCACCCGGCACAGCCGGGCGTTTGCGCTCGGGAATACCCGACCGTCGGCGCTCCCTTGATCCATGCCTACTCCCCCTGCCCTCGCCGCTACCGGGGTCCCCATGGCGGGCCCCGGCGCAGCCAGGGACTGAGCGGGGTAGTCGTCCAGAGGGAAGCCTGGCTTCGCTCGAGCGCACCTCCCCAGGTCTGAATACGGAGAACCTTCAGATGACCTCACGCATGCTGCCGGCCCTGCTCGCCGCGGCGATCCTGCCGGCGCTGGCCGGCGACGAAGTGACGCTGCAGCTGGTCGCCCGCGACGGCCGCTTCTACCCGTCCACGCTCACGGCGCCGGCCGGCAAGCTGATCCGCATCGAGATCAGCAACGCCGGCACCACGCCGATCGAGTTCGAAAGCAATTCGCTGCGCAAGGAGAAGGTGCTGGCGCCGGGCGCGCACTCGGTGGTGGTGATCCGCTCGCCGTCGGCCGGCCGCTACACCTTCTTCGACGACTACCACCAGGCCACCGGCCAGGGCGTGTTGGTCGTGACCCCGTAACCGCGAGGAAGCCATGCTCGGAGAAGTCCTGTTCATCGTCTGGCGCGAGAGCGTCGAGGCCTTGCTGATCGTCGGCATCCTGCATGCCTGGCTGCGCAACCACCCCGAGGCGGCGCAGGGCCGCCGCTACCTGTGGGCCGGCGTCGGCGCCGGCCTGCTGGCGGCCGTCGCGCTCGGCGGCGCCATCCTCGGCTTCGCCGAATGGTTCGAGGGCGAGCAGCAGGATTGTTTCCAGCTCGCCATGATGGCCGCCGCCGCGGCGCTGATCGTGCAGATGGTGTTCTGGATGCGCCGTCACGGCCGCACGCTCAAGCGCGAGCTGGAGAGCGGCATGGCCGAGCGCGCGCGCCAGTCCAACTGGTGGGGCATGCTGGCGCTGGTGGCGCTGGCCGTGGCGCGCGAGGGCAGCGAGACGGTGATCTTCCTGTGGGGCCTGGGCTCGGCCCAGCAGGGCGTCGACCTCGCCCGCTTCGCCGTCTCGGCGCTGGCCGGCTTCGCGCTGGCGCTGGCCACCTTCTGGCTGCTGCAGCTGGGCGGCCGGCTGTTCTCCTGGCGCGCCTTCTTCCGCTTTTCCGAATTCATGCTGTTGCTGCTGGCCGGCGCGCTGCTGATCGGCAGCGTGGAGCGGATGATCTCGTTCGGCTGGCTGCCGGGCCTGCTCGACCCGGCCTGGGACAGCCGCGCGCTGCTCGACGACGGCGGCCCGGTCGGCGGCCTGGTGGCGGCGCTGACCGGCTACCGCGCGCGGCCGGCGCTGACCATGGTGCTGGCGCTGGCCGGCTACTGGGCGCTGCTGCCGTGGGCGCTGCGCCGCGCCGAGCGGCCGGCGGCCGCCGCCGTGGCCCTGGTCTGAGCGGCGGGCCGCCCGATGCAGCAGCACGTCATCCATTTCCATCCGCATCGCCCGGCCGGACGGCTGGCCCGGCTCGGCGACCGGCTGCGCGACCACCGCCGCGCCATCCTCGGCCTGCAATGGCTGGTGGTGCTCGCCTACGCGGTGCTGCTGATCGGCCCGGCGCTGCGGCCGCTGCCGGACGAGACCGCCCACCTGTGGAACGACCTGACGCTGGCCGCCCAGTTCGCTTTCTGGGGGCTGTGGTGGCCCTTCGTGCTGCTCAGCATGGTCGGCCTGGGCCGGGTCTGGTGCGGCCTGCTCTGCCCCGAGGGCGCGCTGACCGAGTTCGCCAGCCGCTGGTCGCTCGGCCGGCCGATCCCGCGCTGGCTGCGCTGGGGCGGCTGGCCCTTCGTCGCCTTCGCGCTGACCACCGTCTACGGCCAGCTGGTCAGCGTCTACCAGTATCCGCAGGCGGTGCTGCTGGTGCTCGGCGGCTCGACCGTGGCGGCGGTCGGGTCGGCCTGGTCTATACCCGCGGCAAGCGCGTCTGGTGCCGCCACCTGTGCCCGGTCAACGGGGTGTTCGGCCTGCTGGCCAAGCTCGCGCCGCTGCACTACCGCGCCGACGAGGCGGCCTGGCGCGCCAGCATCGGCACGCGTGCGGCCTCGGTCGACTGCGCGCCGCTGCTGCCGCTGCGCCAGCTCGACAGCGCCAGCGCCTGCCACGGCTGCGGCCGCTGCAGCGGCCACCGCGGCGCGATCCGGCTGGAGGCGCGCTCGCCCAATGCCGAGATCCTCGAACGCGGCGCGCAGGACGGCGAACGCTGGCAGAGCGCGCTGGTGATCTTCGGCATGATCGGCCTGGCGATGGGCGCCTTCGAGTGGTCGGCCAGCCCCTGGCTGGTGGCGGCCAGGCAGGCGATCGCCGAATGGCTGGTCGAGCGCGACATCCTCTGGCCGCTCGACAGCGATGCGCCGTGGTGGCTGCTGACCCACTACCCGGCCGTCAACGACAGCTTTTCGTGGCTCGACGGCGCGCTGCTGCTGGGCTGGATGGGGGCCAGCATGCTGCTGGTCGGCGGCGCGGTGGCCGGCCTGCTGGCGCTGGCGAGCCGCCTGCTGGGCGGCGGACGCCCCGGCAAGGCCATCCCCGCCTTCCACCACCTGAGCCTCGGCCTGGTGCCGCTGGCCGGCGCCGGCGTGTTCCTCGGCCTGTCGGCCACCACCGTCACCCTGCTCAAGGGCGAGCGGCTGCCGTTGCAATGGGTGTCGCCGACGCGGGCGACGCTGCTGGCGGCGGCGACCGGCTGGTCGCTGTACCTCGCCTGGCGCATCTGCGGCCGGCACGCGGCCACGCCGCCGCGGCGGGTCGCCGCCTGGTGCGCGGTACTGGCCGCCTGCCTGCTGGTCGACTACGGCTGGTCGCTGTGGTTCTGGCTGTGGTGATGCGCGGCTGAAGCCGCGCCTGCCGAACTCGATCGGCGCGGGTCGGACTTCGGTCCGCCCCTGCCTCGAGCCAGGATCGCCGTCGGACTGGAGTCCGACCTGCAACCGCAGCCGGCGGTGCCGGCCGCCGCTATTCCGGCACGCGCGAGTCGAGGAACAGCGTCACCGGCCCGTCGTTGACCAGGCTGACCTGCATGTCGGCGCCGAACACCCCGGTCGGCACCGGCTTGCCGAGCTCGGCCGCCATGGCGGCGACGAAGCGCTCGAACAGCGGTTGCGACACCGGTCCCGGCGCCGCCCGGCTCCACGACGGCCGGTTGCCCTTCTTCACGCTGGCGAACAGGGTGAACTGGCTGACCGCCAGCACCTCGCCGCCGACGTCGAGCACCGAGCGGTTCATCACCCCGTCCTGGTCGCCGAAGACCCGCAGCTTGGCGATCTTCTGCACCAGCCAGCCGATGTCGGCCTCGCCGTCGTCGGCCTCGGCGCCGACCAGCAGCAGCAGGCCCGGCCCGATGCGGCCGACGGTTTCGCCGCCGACCGCCACGGCGGCCTCGGCGACGCGTTGCAACACGATTCTCAAGGCTTCGATCCTTTCCGGTTCCGGGCCGGGCGTCCGGCCGCGCGCCGCGCATGGTACGCCCGGCCGGACCGCGGTTGGAACCGGACCGGCCTCAGGACTCGATCGGACGCTCGTCGTTGAGCCACAGCGCGCCCTTGATGGTGCGGTACAGCGTCCACAGCCACACGCCGGCCCACAGCAGGATCGCCAGCGGGATGCCGATGATGGTGAGGCACAGCGCACCGCCGAGCAGCATGCCGAGCACCGACAGCCAGAAGGTCGAGATCAGGAAGTCGTAGTGGGTCTGCAGCCAGCTGCCGCGCGCGTCCTCGCGCTTGACGTGGGCGATGATGACGCCGACCAGGCCGGTCGGCAGCGCGGTGAACAGCGACACGCCGATCAGCACGTAGGCCAGCATGGCGGTGTTCTTGAGCGATTGTTCGGCCTCGTCGGCCAGCAGGATTTGCGACATTTCGGTTCTCCCCGTGCGTTGCGATGAGACCAGCTTCGCACGGCGGCCGACCCGGTTCTCCCCGGCTGCGACACAGTGCAGCGGCGGCGGAATGATCTGCGGCAAGGCGCGATGGAGCGCACGGGGCGCTGACCGGCAGGCGCGGCTTCAGCCGCGAACGGCTGGCACCTGCTGCGGGCATCCGGCGGCAAGCAATCTCACCGCCGAGGACGCGGAGGACGCGGAGGCAGCTCCAGTCTTGCGGCTTTCCTCCGCGTCCTCGGCGTCCTCCGCGGTGCATCCTTTGCAGGCAGCGGGCGCATGCCGCCGGCGTCTTCGCGGCTGAAGCCGCTCCTACCTGCAAGCTCACGCAGCCGTCAGCATTCCACGACGTTGACCGGCACCTCGACCACATTGATCGCCAGCCCGCCGCGCGCCGTTTCCTTGTACTTGGCGTGCATGTCGCGGCCGGTGTCGCGCATGGTCTTGATGACGCGGTCGAGCGAGACGAAGTGGGTGCCGTCGCCGCGCAGCGCCATGCGGGCGGCGTTGATCGCCTTGATCGAGGCCATCGCGTTGCGCTCGATGCACGGCACCTGCACCAGCCCGCCGACCGGGTCGCAGGTCAGGCCCAGATTGTGTTCCATGCCGATCTCGGCGGCGTTCTCGACCTGGCCCGGCGTGCCGCCGAGCACCTCGGCCAGCGCGCCGGCCGCCATCGAGCAGGCCGAGCCGACCTCGCCCTGGCAGCCGACCTCGGCGCCCGAGATCGAGGCATTGGTCTTGAACAGGATGCCGATCGCGCCGGCAGTGAGCAGGAAGCGGACGATGCCGTCGGCATTGGCGCCCGGCACGAAGTTGACGTAGTAGTGCAGCACCGCCGGGATGATGCCGGCCGCGCCGTTGGTCGGCGCCGTCACCACCCGGCCGCCGCCGGCGTTCTCCTCGTTGACCGCCAGCGCGTACAGATTGACCCAGTCGAGCACGGTCAGCGGATCGCGCAGCGCCGCCTCGGGCTTGCCGGCCAGCTGGCGGTGCATGTCGTGGGCGCGGCGCTTCACCTTCATGCCGCCGGGCAGGATGCCCTCGGTGCGGCAGCCGCGCTCGACGCAGGCATGCATCACGTCCCAGATCTCCAGCAGCTTGGCGCGCACCTCGGCCTCGCTGCGCCAGGCCAGCTCGTTCTCCAGCATCAGCTGGCTGATCGACTTGCCGTGGCGCTCGGCCAGCGCCAGCAGCTCGGCGCCGCTGCTGAACGGGTGGGTCAGCACCGCCGCGGTCGGCGGGGTGAAGCCGCCCTCGACCGCGTGCTCGTCGACCACGAAGCCGCCGCCGACCGAGTAGTAGGCGCGCTTGGACAGCTCGGCGCCGGCTGCGTCGAAGGCGGTGAAGATCATGCCGTTGGGGTGGTAGGGCAGCGACTTGCGCTTGTGCAGCACCAGGTGCTCGGCCTCGACGAAGGGGATCTCGTGGCTGCCCAGGAGCTTGAGCCGGCCGCTGTGGCGCACCGCCGCGATCATCGCCGGCACCGCGTCGGTGTCGACCAGCTGCGGTTCCTCGCCCAGCAGGCCCAGCAGCACCGCCTTGTCGGTGCCGTGGCCCTTGCCGGTGGCGCCGAGCGAGCCGTACATCTCGGCCCGCACGCTGGCGACCTGGGCCAGCAGCCCGTCGCGCTCGATGCGGTGGACGAACTGGCGCGCCGCCCGCATCGGGCCGACGGTGTGGGAGCTCGAAGGTCCGATGCCGATCTTGAACAGATCGAAAACGCTGATGGCCATGCTGGTCTTCTCCATGCCGCCACGGTCGTGGGCGGCTCGATCGTCGGCCGCTCGTGGCGGCCGTATTGGGGGCCGGCCCCATCTGCGGGAGGCCGGCTGCTCGGGTGGCGCGTAGTCTAATCGCGCCGGACTACGGATGCACGGCGGGAAACGCCGCGGCCCGCCCGCGGGCGTCGATTGCACCGGGCCGCCGCAGCGGGCGGACGATCGCCGCCCCTGTTAACGACACCATGGCACGATCGATTGTCGACCGCCCGGCGATGCCCACGCCATTGCCGCTAACCCGGCAGGTAGACGTCGAAACGCACGCTGTCGCCTTCGAGGCTGTAGGCCGGCGTCAGCCCGGCCAGCAAGGGCGCGTGGCGCGGCCGCTTGACGGCCACCCGCTCGAGCGCCAGCGCGCGGGCCGGCGCCAGCAGCGCGTCGGCGTCGAGATCGGCGCCGACCACCGCCTGGAAGGCCTGCATCTCCTTCTTGGACAGCGCCGACTTGCGCCGAGTGTCGGGAAACATCGGGTCAAGGTAGATCACCTCGGGCCGCGCGCCGGGCCAGTTCGCCAGCAGCTCGGCCGCACCGCCGCGATAGAGCCGCATGCGCGCGGCGATGGCGGCCACCTCGGCGTCGAGCGCGGCGCGCGCCAGGCCGTCCTCGAGCAGGGCGGCGGCCAAGGGCGAGCGCTCGATCAGGTCGACCTCGCAGCCGAGCGCGGCCAGCACGAAGGCGTCGCGGCCCAGGCCGGCAGTGGCGTCCAGCACCCGCGGCGTGGCGCCGCCCTTGAGCCCGCAGGCGCGCGCCACGCCTTGGCCGCGGCCGCCGCCGTGCTTGCGGCGCCACTCGGCCGCGCCGCCGGCGAAGTCGACCCGCACCGGCCCGGCGCGCCCTTGCCCAGGCTGTGCAGCGCCAGGCCGGCCGCGTCGAGCACCAGCGCGTGGCCGGTCTCGGGCAGCGCATCGGCCAGCGCCAGGCCATGCCGTCCGGCGATCGCGCGGGCGTGGTCGAGGCGTTCGGGGGCGAGGCAGACGAGGGGCGGCAGCATGGGCGGGATCGGGGATGGGGGCGGTACGACGGTCGGCGGCTCGGCCGCCGGCGCATCGGCTACATTGGCCGAAAAAACAGGGGGAGAAACGTGCGGCTGGCGATTATCGCATTCGTCGCTGCGGTCGTCTGGCTGCAATGGCAGGCCAGCCTGCCGCCGCTGCACGGCGCGCTGCTGCCGGCCTTGCCGGCCCTGGCCTGCGCCGCCTGGCTGCCGCGCTGGCGGCGGCCGGCCTGGCTGATCGTCGCCGCGGCGCTCGGCGTCGCCTATGCCGGCTGGCGCGCCGAAACCCGGCTGGCGCAATGGCTGCCCGCCGGGCTGGAAACCCGCCCGCTCGAGATCGAAGGCCTGGTCGCCGGCCTGCCGCAACCGAGCCGCTACGGCCCGCGCTTCCGCTTCGCCGTCGAACGCGCGCCGGCCGGCGTGCCGCCGCTGCTGCTGCTCAACGACTACGCGCGGCCGGCCGCCGACTGGCAGCCGGGCCAGCGCTGGCGGCTGACGGTGCGGCTCAAGCGGCCGCACGGCAGCGCCAACCCGGGCGGCACCGACTACGAGGCCTGGCTGCTCGGCGAGAGCATCGGCGCCAGCGGCAGCGTGGCGCGGCCGGGCCGCCAGCTGCTCCGCCCCTTCGTCGCCACCCCGGCCACCGCGCTGCATGCCGCGCGCCAGGCGCTGGCCGGCCATATCCGCGCGGCGCTCGGGCCGCGCCCCTACGCCGAAGTGATCGTCGCATTGGTGGTCGGCGAGCAGTCGGGCATTCCGCCGGCGCAGTGGACGCTGTTCCGCAACAGCGGCATCACCCACCTGGTGTCGATCTCCGGCCTGCACGTCACCCTGGTGGCCGGCCTGGCCGGCGCGCTGGCGGGCTGGGCCTGGCGCCGCTCGGCCCGGCTGGCGCTGCGGCTGCCGGCGCGCCAGGCCGCGCTGCTGGCCGGCGTGGCGGCCGCGCTCGGCTACAGCCTGCTGGCCGGCTTCTCGGTGCCGACCCAGCGCACCTTCTTCATGCTGGCGGTCGCCGCGCTGGCGCTGCTCGGCGGCCGCGCGACGGCGGTGTCGACCATCTGGCTGGCGGCGCTCGGCATCACCGTGGCGCTCGATCCGTGGGCGGTGCTGTCGGCCGGTTTCTGGCTGTCCTACCTGACCGTCGGCGCCATGCTGTGGGCGCTGGCCGGCCGCCACGGCGCGGCGATCGGCTGGCGCGCGCGGCTGGCGCAGTGGGGCGCGGTGCAGTGGTCGGCCACGCTCGGCTCGCTGCCGCTGCTGGCCATCCTGTTCCAGCAATTGCCGCTGAGCTCGCCGCTGGCCAATGCGCTGGCGATCCCGCTGGTCAGCGCGGTGGTCACGCCGCTCGCGCTGGCCGGCGCGCTCGAGCCGAGCGGCCTGCTGCTGCGGCTGGCGCACGCGGTACTCGCGTTCACGCTGCGGCTGATCGAACCGCTGGCGCGCGGCGAGCTGGTCTGGAGCCAGGCGCTGCCGCCGGCCTGGGCGCTATTGCCGGCCTGCGCCGCGGTAGCCCTGCTGCTGTTGCCGCGCGGGGTGCCGGGCCGGCTGGCGAGCTGCGTGCTGTTGCTGCCGCTGCTGCTGCCGGTGCGGCCCGGCCGCGGCCAGGGCGAATTCGAGGCGACGCTGTTCGACGTCGGCCAGGGCCTGGCGGTGCTGGTGCGCACCGCCCGGCACGACCTGCTGTTCGACACCGGGGCCGAGGGCGGCGGCGGCCGCGTGCTGCCGGGCGGCCTGCGCGCGCTCGGCGTGCGGCGGCTCGACCTGCTGGTATTGAGCCACGACGACCGCGACCATATCGGCGGCGCGCCGGCGGTGCTCGCCAGCGTGCCGGTGGCGGCGCTGCTCGGGGTGGCGCCGCCGGCCGATCCCGGCGCCGGAGTGCCGGCCACCGGGGCGCCGGCCGCCGGAGCGCCGGCCGCCGGGCTGCCGCCCCATCCGCCGCCCCTGCCCTGCCGCGCCGGCCAGCGTTGGCGCTGGGACGGCGTCGACTTCGAAATCCTGTTTCCCGACGCCGCGACCGACCCACAGGCGAGCGACAACGCCCGGAGCTGCGTGCTCAAGATCAGCGGCCCCGGCGGCAGCCTGCTGCTGCCGGCCGACATCGGCCGCGCCGAGGAGGCGGGCCTGCCGGCCGCCGCGCTGCGCACCGACGTGCTGGCGATGCCGCACCACGGCTCGGCCGGCTCCTCGTCGCCGGAATTCGTCGCGGCGGCAGCGCCTCGGCTGGCGGTGGCGACCAGCGGCTACCGCAATGCCTTCCGCCATCCGCGTGCCGAGGTGGTGGCGCGCTACGAGGCGGCCGGCGCCACGGTCTGGCGTAGCGACCGCGACGGCGCGGTGACGGTGCGCTTCGGCCGCGACGGCTGGCGGGCCGAGCGCTGGCGGGTACGGCATCCGCGCTATTGGTCGACGCTGGCTGAGGGAGAGGCCGGCCTGGCCGGCGGCCGATTCGGCGAAATCGGATCAGGCGGGCACGGCGAACGCCCGGCGGCGCCCTCGATGCCGGCAGGCGCGCGGTAGGTCGGGCTCCAGTCCGACGGCGCCCTCCCTCGCGATCGCTGTCGGACTGAAGTCCGACCTACGGGAGGAATGCGCAGGCAGCGGGGGATGCGGGCCATAGACATGGCAGCGCAGGAACGGCTTCAGCCGCGAATGGCGATCGGTGAACGACCGGCCATTCGCGGCTGAAGCCGCTCCTGCAAGGGGGCTTCGACGGAGGGGTACGCTTAGACCAGCCTGAACGTCGCCTCGACCTCGTTGCCGCAGCCGCGGTAATCGAGGCTCTCGAAACTCATCGCCCGCGCCATCGAGATGCCGCGGCCGTTCGGATCGAAGGCGCGGGCCGGGTCGAAGTCGAGGAATTCCTGCCAGTCGAAACCGGCGCCCTGGTCGCGCACCGTCACGCTGAGCAGATCGCCCTGGCGCTGCACCGCCACCTCGACGCGCAGCTCGCGGAATTCCGCCTGCTGCTGGCGCGCGTCGATCTCCTCGCGCCAGCGGCCCGAATGCATCAGCGCCTTCTTGTCGCCGTAGCCGAGGCCCAGGTTGCCGTGCTCGATCGCGTTCACCATCAGCTCGGTCAGGCCCAGCGCGACGCGCTCGGGCCGCGGCGCCAGGCGGGCGATCAGGCCGGCCACGCGGTGGGCCTCGTCGAGCGTGCCGAAGCTGAAGCGCGCCTCGGTCAGCGCCGCCAGCGCATCGAGCGGGTGGGCCGCCACCATGCGCACCGACAGCCTGGCGCGGTGCTGCGCCACCGCGGCCGCCACGATGGCCAGCAGCATGTCGCGCTCGAACGGCTTGGTCAGGTAGTAATAGGCGCCGGCCTCCATGCCCTCGCGCACCGAATCGGCCGAGCCGACCGCGGTCTGCATCACCACCGGCAGCTCGGACAATTGCGGGCTGGCCTGCATGCGGCGCAGCACTTCCATGCCGTTCAGGCCCGGCATCATCCGGTCCAGCAGCACGGCGTCGTAGCGCTCGCCGCCGCGGTTGAGCGCAGCCCAGGCCTGCTCCCCGTCGAGTGCGGTCTCGACCGCGTAGCCGGCCTCGGTCAGGTGTTCGGCGAGGATCTCGAGGTTGAACGGTTCGTCGTCGACGAGCAGCAGCGTGGATTGGGGATGCGGGGCCGAGGCCATCTGTGACTCCTGGAAGCGCGGCCGGCATGGCAGCGCTATAAGCATATTAGGCGATACCGATGTATCGATTCATCGCCATGTAACCTGCCGGCTGTGGATAAGCAGCCGATGCCTTGGCATCGACGCCGTGGCCGCGCCCCACTCGCAGCCTTTCCCAGCCAGTCGCTACGGTCGATCGGTGCCGCCTTCTCCATCCAATTCGGCGCCACCCGTTCAATTCCATAAGCATAAATCGAGATCGGACCGGACACCCGGCGATTGTCTGATCCGCACCAATCATGACATCCGGATGGCCGATACCAGTGTATACGATGCGCCGCCGCCGCCGGCCATCCGGACGTGTCAGGCCATCGCGTGCAGGCAGACCTCGAAGCAGGCGCCGCTGTCCTGCCGGTTGCCGGCGGTGATGGTGCCGCCGTGCGCCTCGACGATCTCGCGCGAGATGGCCAAGCCAAGGCCGGTGCCGCCGGCGCCGGTCTTGGTCTTGGAGCTCTGCACGAACTTGTCGAAGATCACCGCCAGCTCTTCGTCGGGAATGCCGACGCCCTCGTCCTGCACCCGGAGGCGCACCAGATCGCCGGCATGTTCCACCTCGAGGTGGATGAAGCCGCCGTCGGGGCTGAACTTGAGCGCGTTCGACACCAGGTTGCGCAGCACTTGCCCCAGCCGCAGCGGGTCGCCGCGCACCGAGGGCAGCGACGACGGCAGGCTGGTCTCGATGCGGATCGCGCGCGCGCGCGCCAGCGGCACGAATTCCTCGGCCACGTCGTGCACCACCAGCCGCAGGTCCAGGGGCTGCATCTCGTAGCGCATCTTGCCGGCCTCGAGCTTGGACAGGTCGAGCAGGTCGTTGAGGATCTGCAAGAGGCGCTGGCCGCTCTGGTGGATGCGGTTGAAATAGTGGCCCGACTTGTCGAAGCTGCCCTCGGCGGTGCGCCGTTCGCCCAGCTCGGCGAAGCTCAGCACCGCGTGCATCGGGGTGCGCAGCTCGTGCGACATGTTGGCGAGGAATTCGGACTTGGCGCGGTTGGCCTCCTCCGCCAGCTCGATCGCATGGCGCTGCGCCTCCTCGGCGGCGCGCCGCTCGCCGATGTCCTGGTAGACCCAGATGGTGCCGGCCATCGGGCTCTCCGGGTCGATCGCCTTGCCGAAGGCCTCGCACAGCACGCTGCGGCCGTCGGCGGTGCGGTAGCGCACCTCGATGCGCACCACGCCGCCGCCCAGAAGCGGCCGGTAGGCGTCCTGCTCGAGCTTGTCGAAGGCCTCGTCGCTGTCGAGCAGGATGCGGATCGACTGGCCGATCAGCAGCGTCTTGGGATGGCCGAACAGCGTCTCGAAGGCGTTGTTGACCTCGACGATGCGGCGGTGCGAGACGAAGGCGGTCGGCAAGGGGCTCGCCGCGAACAGCGTGTCGAGCTCGGCGGTGCGCTCGCGCACCATGTCGGCCAGGTGGTCGCGGTGGCGGATCAGCTCGGCCTCGATCAGCTTGCGCTCGGTGATGTCGCGCACCATCACCAGCCATTCGCCCTCGCTGGCCGGGGTCAGCCGTCCCTCGAAATGGCGCTGGCCGCCGCCGACGCGCAGGCTGTACTCGAAGCTGCGCAGCCGGGTCGCGCCGACGTCGGCCAGCGCCTGGCCCAGCGGCTCGCTCAGCATCGGCGGCAGGCCCTGCCAGTAGTGCTGGCCGATCGCGTCGCGCGACAGGCCGAACTCGGTGCCGCCGGCCTGGCCGCGGCAGTCGATCACGGTGCCGGCGGCGTCGAGCTGCAGCATCAGGTCGGGGATCGCCTCGAGGATGGCCACGTTGCGGATCTCGGCGCGCAGCATCGCCTCCTCGGCCGCCTTGCGCGCCGCGATGTCGAGCAGCGAGCCGGCCAGGCCCGGCTGGTTGTCGAAGATGATCGGCTTGGCGGTGATCAGCGCGTAGAAGCGGCTGCCGTCGGGCCGCTGCATCAGCATCTCGGCCGGCCGGCCGCCCGAGCGGGCCGGGTCGAGCGCCACCGCCAGCGCCTCGCTCCAGTCGGGCGCCAGGAGATCCTGCAGGCTGGCGTTGTCGATCAGGTCGGCCGGCACCCGGCCGAAGTAGTTGGCGAAGGCCGGGTTGACGTAGCGCAGCCGGCCTTCCTGCAGCACGTAGATGCCGATGTGGGCGGCGTCGAGGATGGCGCGGTGCTTGTATTCGCTCTCGAACAGCATGCGCTCGGCGCGCTTGCGGTCGCTCACGTCGCGGATCACGCCGACGAAGTAGCGGCCCTCGCCCTGGCGGAATTCGTTGAGCGAGATCTCGACCGGCAGCAGCGCGCCGCCCTTCTTCTGCGCCAGCAGCTCGCGGCTGGTGCCCATCACGCGCGACAGGCCGGTGCGCTGGTAGTGCGCCAGCGCCTCGTCGTGGCGGCCGCGGTAGGACTCGGGCATCAGGGTGGCGACGTCCTGGCCCAGCACCTCGTCGGCGCGGTAGCCGAACAGCTTCTCGGCCGCGGCGTTGAACAGCTCGATGCAGCCCTGGCCGTCGATCAGCACCACCGCCTCGTTGGCGGTATCGAGGATGGTCTGCAGCCTCAGGCCGTCGCGCCGCGCGGCGGCCAGGTCGACGCGCACCGCCTCGAGCTCGGCGTTGAGCCGGCCCGACTCGGCCTGCAGGTAGCCGACCAGCGCCTCGGCCCGGCTGCTCGGCCGCAGCGACCAGCCGGCCAGCGCCAGCGTGGCCAGGATGCCGACCAGCCAGGTCTCCAGCCGCCCCAGCATCGAGGCGTCGGCGATGCCGGCCTCGGGCAGCCGCGCCTCGAGCCGCCAGACCCGGCCGGCCACGCCGACCTCGCGGCTGGCCAGCCGGCGCAGCGGCAGCTCGGCATTGTCGAAATCGCTCGGGTAGAGCGGTTCGGCGCGGCCGGCGTCGGTGACGTCGAACCAGTAGTCGCGCAGCGGCCCGCCACCGGGCAGGCTGTGCAACAGCTCGGTCGGCGACAGCACCAGGCCGAACAGGTGCTCGCCGCCGCGCTGCCAGCCGAGCGCCAGCACGCTGACCTGGCCGCCGTCGTCGCGGTAGGGGGCGGACAGCATCACGCCCGGCCGCCGCGTCTCGAGCAGGCCGCGCAGGAGCTTGTCGGCGCCGAGGTCGAGCCCGATCGCGAAGCGCGAAGGACTGCGCGCTTCGCCGTAGATCACCGGCAGGTAGGCCATCCGGCTCGGCGAGCGCATCTGCTGGCCGGTGGGATTGCGGAAACGGATCACGAAGCCCGGATAGCGCGTGCGCCAGTGCGCCTCGAATTCGGGCCGCTGCAGCGCGCCGACCGGCCGGGCGGCCAGCAGCGAGGAGACGCCCGGCACCTGGCCGAAGGACTCGGACAGGCGGGCGAAATCGGCCGCGGCCGGCTCGTCGTTGCTGTCGAACAGCGCCTGCAACGCCTCGAGCGCCTGCAGCGCGCGGTTGAGATCGGCCGCGCCGGCGCCGACGCGCGCCTCGGCCAGCTGGCGGTAATGCTCGAGCGCGGCCGACTCGATGCGCCAGGCGCGCCACTGGTCGAGCGCGGCGGTGAGCGCGAGGCCGACCAGCACGATTGCGAGCGCCCAAGGCACGCGCCGATTCATCTCGTCCCCTTTCCGGCCTGGCGCCCTTCCCCTCTGCCGCTCAATCGCCGTGCAATTCCCGGTACAGCGCCAGGAATTCCTGGCTGAGCTTGTGGCGGGCGTCGAGATGGATCATCGGCAGGCCGCGGTCGTGCGATTCGCGGATCTTGACCGAGCTGGACAGCTTGCTGTCCAGCACCGGCAGACCCTCGTCCTTCAATTCGGCCACCAGCCGCACCGGCAGGCTGGCGCGCGACTGGTACTGGTTCACCACGATGCCCTCGATCTCGAGCGCCGGATTGTGGTCGGCGCGGATCTCGCCGACGTTCTCCATCAGCGTGTACAGCGCCTGGCGCGAGAAATCGTCGCAGTCGAACGGGATCAGGCAGCGGTCCGCCGCGATCAGCGCGGACTGCGTGAAGAAGTTATAGGCCGGCGGCGTGTCGAGGATGATCTCGTCGTAGTCGCGCGCCAGCTCGTTGAGGGTATCGCGCAGCTTGTAGATCTTGTGGCGCGACTCGAGCTTGGACTGCAGCTCGCCGATCGCGGGGTGGGACGGGATCACCGCCAGGTTCTCGAACGGCGAGGCGTGGACGAAGGAAGCGGCCGGCTTGGCGAACAGGCTGAAGTTGAGGGTCTGCTCGAAGTATTCGGCCAGCGTCGGGCTGGCGGTCTTGGCGGCATCGCCCAGCAGGTAGCGGCTGGAATTGCATTGCGGATCGATGTCGATCAGCAGCGTCTTCTTGCCCTCGTAGGCGGCGATGGCCGCGAGATTGACGGCGATGGTCGACTTACCGACCCCGCCCTTCTGATTGAAGATGACGCGCTTCATGGCCATGCCCCCGGAATATTGGTCGGGGCGATTCTAGCAGCGTGCTGCGACGCAGCAGGGGGCGCGGTGGCGGTGTGGCGGGGGGATGGGCGGGGATGTGGCTTTTTTGAGTGAGGGGTGAGGTGTCAGGTGTGAGGGGTAACCCCATCCCCACCCCGCCCCTCCCCTTGAAGGGGAGGGAGTGGGCCGTACAAGCCTGAACGATCGCAGGCGGTGGAGCCGTCGCTGCCCTGCTCCTCCCCCTTCAAGGGGAGGCTGGGAGGGGGATGGGGTTACCCCTCACCCCTCACCCCTCACCCCTCACCCCTCACCCCTCACCCCTCACCCCTCACCCCTCACCCCTCACACCTCACACCTCACACCTCACACCTCACACCTCACACCTCACACCTAGCCCCTCACACCTCGGGCAACATCCCCCGCGCCTCCGCAAAGAACGCCCGGTCGCTCGCCGGCAGTCCCGCCGCCTCCGCCTCCAGCCGCGCCAGCGATTCGGCCGCGGCCGCGCGCTGGCCGTCGTGCAGCGCATACCACGCATGCTCCAGCCACAGCCCGCAGCGCTGCAGCAGGCTGTAGCGCGCGCGGCCCTCGCGCTGGGCCGCCAGCAGCGAGTCGGCCAGCGCCAGCCAGCTCGGCGGCAGCAGCATCGCGCCGTCCAGCCCCGGCCAGTCGCCCGCGCGCGCCTTCAGCTCGGCCGGCTGGATCGGCCGGTAGGCGCGGAATTCGGCCAGCGTGGGCTGCACCTGGCGCGGGCAGTCGCCGCGCGCGATGCGCATCAGGTAGATCGCGTTCCAGGCCGACTGCCCGCCGCCGCCGGCGCAGCGGCACAACCGTTCCGACAGCAGCAGCCAGCGCAGCGCCTCCGGCCCGGCCTCGGCCGGCTCGCCGCACAGGCCCTCGCCGGCGAACAGCCAGATCGCCATGCCGGTATTGGCCGCCACCTGCTGGGCGGCGTCGAAGGAGCCGAACTCGAACGCCGCCTCCAGCGCCCGGGCGAAGTGCTCGAGCGCGCCGACGGCGTGGCAGCGCCGCAACGCGACGTCGGGGCCGTGGCCGCCGAGCGCGCGGGCGCGGGCGATCAGCGCCGACAGGTTGTACCACTCGAAGCGGATGCGCGGATGGTGGCGCACCACCGAGGCGCGCGGCTCGGCCGAGCGCATGCCGGCCAGGATCGCCTCGGCCTGGCCGGCCTCGCGCTGGCCCCAGGCCACCCAGGCCGACAGGATCTGCTCCATCGCGTCGAGGTAGCCGCTCTCGCCGGCGCCGCCGTCCTTGAGCGCGCGGCGCAGCTGCGCCAGCGTCTGCCGCGCCGCGCCGAGGTCGTCGAGCCGGCGCCAGACGCTGGCCTCGCCGAGCGCCGCCAGCGCCTGCTGCAGGCCGTCGTCGGCCAGTTCGGCGGCCGCCTTGAAGCCGGCCAGCGCGCCGCGCTGCAGGGCGCCGCCGCCGGCGTCGAGCAGCGCCAGCAGGCGGCCCTGGCGCAGGTCCTGCTGGGCCGAGGCCAGCGTCGCCCAGAAATCGATCGGGCCGAGCGGCGATCCGTCGGGCGGCGATCCATCGGGCGGCGATCCGCCGGCCGTCGGCAGGGGGCGGCCGAAGCCGAGGAAGTCGGCCAGCTCGGTCGCGCTCGCCGGCCGGCCTTCGACTTCGATCGCCACCCGCGCGGTTTCGTCGGCCGGCAGCCAGAACGGGCCCTGGCTGCGGCCGTCCGGGTTGAGGAAGCGCGGATCGCGGGTCGGATCGGCCCCCCAGCCGGCACGCACGCCCCAGCCGGCGAAATCGCGGTAGGCACGGCTGACCAGCATGCGCAGGCTGCGCGCGTCGGGGAACTGCTGGCGCAGCTCGGCCAGCCGCACCAGGCCGTCGCCGCCGCTACGCCGCGCATGGCACAGCCGCACCAGCAGCCACAGCGACTGGTAGGACGCGCGGCGGCCGGCGACGGTCTGCGGCGCGGCGAGTTCGATGCGGAGCGGTTCGGACATGGCGTGGAGGCGGGATCGGGGCGCCGCATTGTGCCGCGATTCATCGCCGCGGGCGCGGCCGGTTACAGCCGTTACAGCGGTGGCCGCCGTGGCGGCCGGCGCGCTCGGCGGGCGGTTGCGGGCGGCCTAGCATGGCGGTGCCTGAACGCCGATGCCGGCGGGTCGGCTGCCATTCCATGCAGGCCGGAATTCCCCAGGTCGGCCGGAATTCATTCCGGCAAGGCCCATGGCAAGCCTCGCTGCCGGAATGCCCGTTCAAGCGGGGCAGACCCGCACGACATGACCGCACTCGACCGCCACGGCATTTTCATCACCCGCAAACCCGAGGAGAACCCGATGCGACGCATCGTCCCCCTGCTGGCCAGCCTGCTGCTGGCCGCCGCCGCCCACGCCACCGAGTGGATCGAGAAGCCCGAGCTGGGCCGCCAGTTCCAGGCAGCCGGCCTGGCCGGCACCTTCGTGCTGTACGACGCCGGCGCCGACCGGATGACCGTGTACGACCGCAAGCGCGCCGAGACGCGCTTCACGCCGGCCTCGACCTTCAAGGTGTTCAACAGCCTGGCCGGCTTCGACAGCGGCGCGGTGCGCGACGCCGACGAGGTGCTGCCCTACGGCGGCAAGCCGCAGTGGCGGGCCGAGTGGGAGCACGACACCAATCTGCGCGAGGCGATGCGCATCTCCAGCGTGCCGATCTACCAGGAAGTGGCGCGCCGGGTCGGGCTCGAGCGGATGCGCGGCTATATCGGCGCGGTCGGCTACGGCAACGGCGACATCGGCCAGGTGGTCGACCGCTTCTGGCTCGACGGCCCGCTGGCGATCTCGCCGGCCGAGCAGGTGCGCTTCCTGGCCCGGCTGGCCGAACGCCGGCTGCCGTTCTCGCCGCGGGCGATGGCGCTGACGCGCGAGATCATGCAGATCGAGCGCACGCCCGAGTACGCGCTGTTCGCCAAGACCGGCTGGGCCGCCAACACCGACCCCGACATCGGCTGGTGGGTCGGCTGGGTCGAGCGCAGCGGCAAGACGTACGCGTTCGCGCTCAACGTCGACCTGCCCGAGGGCAGCGGCGACAAGCGGGTGGCGCTGGGGAGGCGGTGCCTGGTGGCGTTGGGAATTCTGTAGAGGGAAGGGGGAAGAGAGAAGATGAGAAGAGAGAAGATGAGAAGAGAGAAAGGGGAAGGGGAAGGGGAAGGGTAACCCCATCCCCACCCCAGCCCTCCCCTTGAAGGGGAGGGAGTTCGTGCAGCGACATCATGACGATCACAGACTTTGGAGGCATCGCGATCCTGCCCCGCCCCCTTCAAGGGGAGGCTGGGGCGGCCGGCGTAGGCAGGGGATGGGGTTTCCCTTCTCCCTTCTCCCTTCCCTCTCCAAGCCCCGCTTGAAACCCACCATCCCGCCCCCATCTGCTCGCTCATCCATCCAAAACCCTGTTCAGAACAAGGTGATGCCCATGAGCAAGCAAACACTCGGCTTCCAGACCGAAGTCAAACAACTGCTGCAGTTGATGATCCATTCGCTGTACTCGAACAAGGAGATCTTCCTGCGCGAGCTGGTCAGCAATGCCAGCGATGCCTGCGACAAGCTCAAGTTCGAGGCGCTCGACAACGATGCGCTGTACGAGGGCGACGGCTCGCTGCATATCGACATCGCCTTCGACAAGGACGCGCGCACCATCACCGTCCGCGACAACGGCATCGGCATGACGCGCGACGAGGTGGTGCAGAACATCGGCACCATCGCCCGCTCGGGCACCAAGGAATTCTTCGGCAAGCTGTCGGGCGACGCCCAGAAGGACGCCCACCTGATCGGCCAGTTCGGCGTCGGCTTCTACTCGGCCTTCATCGTGGCCGACCGCGTCACGCTGACCACCCGCCGCGCCGGCGAGACCGGCGGCACCCGCTGGGAGAGCGAAGGCGCCGGCGACTTCACGCTGGAAGAAGTCGCCAAGGACGGCCGCGGCACCGAGATCGTGCTGCACCTGAAGGACGGCGAGGACGAGTTCCTCGACGACTGGCGGCTCAAGTCCATCGTCCGCAAGTACTCCGACCACATCACGCTGCCGATCCGCATGCGCAAGAGCAACAGCTACGGCGAGAACGGCGAGGTGATCGTCTCCGACGAGCTCGAGACCGTGAACAAGGCCTCGGCGCTGTGGGCGCGCAGCAAGAACGACATCAGCGAAGACGAGTACAAGGCCTTCTACAAGCATGTCTCGCACGACTGGGACGAGCCGCTGGCCTGGAGCCACGCCCGCGTCGAGGGCCGGCAGGAATACACCGAGCTGCTCTACGTGCCGCGCCGCGCGCCGTTCGACCTGTACGACCGCGAGCGCCGCCACGGCGTGAAGCTGTTCGTGCGCCGCGTCTTCATCCTGGAAGACGCCGAGAAGCTGCTGCCGCAGTACCTGCGCTTCGTGCGCGGGGTGATCGACAGCAACGACCTGCCGCTCAACGTCAGCCGCGAGATCCTGCAGCACAGCAAGGACATCGATGCGATCAAGGCCGGTTGCGTGAAGAAGGTGCTGGGCCTCCTGGAGGACATCGCCGAGAACCGCGCCGAGGACTACGCCGCGTTCTGGAAGGAATTCGGCCGGGTGGTGAAGGAAGGCGTCGGCGAAGACCACGCCAACCGCGAGCGCGTGGCCAGCCTGTGCCGCTTCGCCAGCACGCTGACCGACAGCGAGGAGCAGACCGTCTCGCTGAAGGACTACATCGGCCGCATGAAGGAAGGCCAGGACAAGATCTACTACGTGACCGCCGACGCCTTCGCCGCGGCCAAGAACAGCCCGCATCTCGAAATCTTCCGCAAGAAGGGCATCGAGGTGCTGCTGCTGAGCGACCGCGTGGACGAGTGGTTCGCCTCCTCGCTGACCGAGTTCGACGGCAAGGCGCTGGTCTCGGTGGCCAAGGGCGGCCTGGACCTGGGCAGCCTCGAGGACGAGGCCGAGAAGAAGGAACAGGAAGCCAAGGCCGACGCGTTCAAGGACCTGGTCGGCGCGGTGCAGGGCGCGCTGGGCGAGCGGGTGAAGGAAGTGCGCGTCACCCACCGCCTGACCGACAGCCCGGCCTGCCTGGTGGCCGAGGCCCACGCCATGAGCGGCAACCTCGAGCGCATCCTCAAGTCGGCCGGCCAGGACGTGGCCGGCAGCAAGCCGATCCTCGAGATCAACCCCGACCATGTGCTGGTGGCCAAGCTGCGGTCCGAGCTCGGCGGCGAGCGCTTCGGCGACTGGGCCCACATCCTGTTCGACCAGGCGCTGCTGGCCGAGGGCGGCACGCTCGAGGACCCGGCGGGGTTCGTCAAGCGGCTCAATGGGCTGATGCTGGCGCTGTCGAACTGATGTGAAAAAAGCCCGTTCCTTGAACGGGCTTTTTTCATGGGAAGGGGGAAGAGTGAAGGGGAAGGGTAACCCCATCCCCACCCCGGCCCTCCCTTGAAGGGAGGGAGTACGGCGCGCGTGCTTGAACGATCGCAGGCGATGGAACCATCGCTGCCCCGCTCCTCCCCCTTCAAGGGGAGGTTGGGAGGGGGATGGGTTACCCTTCCCCCTTCCCCCTTCCCCTTCCCCTTCACTCTCTCCCTTCCCCCTCTGTGTGAACGACACCACTCACCATGGCGCAACGCCGCAAGCCGATGTCGCCCCGTCCGGGACAAGCCGGCGCAGTCTATGCTTGAATCCCAGCTTCGCTCCGGAAGGTCCCCCCGCCCATGCTTGCCTCGCTCTCGATCCGCAGCCGCCTGGCGCTGCTCAGTACCGTCCTGCTGGCCCTGCTGATCTGCACCAGCCTCCTGGGCATGGCCGGCATCCGCAACGGCAACGCCGAACTCGAATCGATCTACCGCAAGCGCACCGCGCCGGTGGTCGAGCTGGCCGATCGCATGGACCGGCTGCACCAAGGCCGTGCATTCCTCCTGATGGCGCTCGATGCGCCCTTCCCCGACGTCGCCAAGCAGCACTTCGCCGAGATCGAGAAGCTCGAGGCGCCGGTGCGCGCCGCGCTGGCCGAGAAGACCGCGCTCGACCCGGCCGAGGCGCGTGCGCGCGATGCCTTCGCGGCGGCCTACAAGCAGTACGACGACAACCGCAAGGCGCTGCAGGCGGTCGTGATGACCGGCGACATGACGGCCGCCGGCCAGGCCTACCGCGAATCGGTGAAGGCGCCGTTCGAGGCCACCAACAAGGCGCTCGGCGAGTGGATCGCGCTGCAGCGCGAGGCATCGAAGCAGGCCTACGAATCGGCCAGCGCGGCCGGCACCAAGCTGCAGGGCGTGCTGGGATCGGTGGTGCTGGTCGGCGTCCTGGTGGCGGTAGCGCTGTCGGTCGCCATCATCCGCTCGGTGCTGGCGCCGATCGACGCCGCGGTGCGGCTGGCCGGCCGCATCGCCGACGGCGAGCTCGACAAGCCGGTGGCCCTGAACGACAAGGGCGAGATGGGCCGGCTGGGCAAGGCGCTCGAAGCGATGCGCACCCAGTTGCGCGCCATGATGGCCGCGATCGGCGAATCGAGCCGCCAGCTCGACGGCGCGGCGCAGGAACTGCGCGCGGCCTATGCCGAGATCAGCGACGGCTCGTCGCGCCAGAGCGAGGCCAGCTCCTCGATCGCCGCGGCGGTCGAGCAGATGACGGTCAGTTTCGACCACGTCTCGCAGCGCAGCGGCGACGTGCGCAGCCAGGCCGAGCGCGGCTGGCACCTGGCCGAGGCCGGCGCCAGCCAGGCCGACGCCGCCAGCGCCGAGATCGGCCGCGCCGCCGAGGCGGTGCGCGCGAGCCAGGCCACCATCGACCGGCTCGAGGACCACGCCCAGAGCATCGGCGGCATCGCCGGCACCATCCGCGAGATCGCCGACCAGACCAACCTGCTGGCGCTCAACGCCGCGATCGAGGCGGCGCGCGCCGGCGAGCAGGGCCGCGGCTTCGCCGTGGTGGCCGACGAGGTGCGCAAGCTGGCCGAGAAGACCTCGTCCGCCACCACCGACATCATGGCCGCGCTGGACCTGGTGCAGCGCGAAACCAGCCAGGCCGCCGGCGACATGCGGCAGAGCAGCGCCCAGGTCGCCAACGGCGCCGATACGGTGCGCGCGCTGCTGCCGGCACTGGCCGAACTCAAGGCCGGCTCCGAGGTGACCAGCAGCGAGCTGGGCGAACTGGCCGGCGTCTACCGCGAGCAGACCAGCGCCAGCCAGTCGATCGCCCAGCACCTGGAGCAGATCGCCCACATGACCGAGGCGACCAATGCCGCGATCGGCCGCAGCAGCGGCACGGTGGACGAACTGGAGCGGCTGTCGGGCGAACTCGAACAGGCGATTTCGCGCTTCCGCCTGTGACCGCCATGGGGTTGGAACTCGTACGCAGAGATTCGAAGCGGTAGCGCAGCGCCCGGCACAGCCGGGCGTTTGCGTTTGGAGCGGGCTCGGGCAGCGGCGGTCCTTGATTCATTCCTGCTCCCCCCCCCTCGCCGCCACCGGGGTCGCCGCGAAAGTCGAAGACTTCGCGGGTGGTCCAGAGGGGCCTCGCTGAGGCTCGTCAGCAAGACGCTCGTGCATCGGCGCAGACTCGACCGTGCTTCTACCCACGGCGCAGCAATCGCCCGTGGCTTGCGCCGTCGGTTGCAGCGCCCATCCACCGATCGCCATCCGCTCACTGCCGGTCGCGACCCTCGTAGGTCGGGCTTTATGCCCGACAGCGACCTCGATCGGCAGCGCAGCCGGGCATGAAGCCCGGTCTACCCATTCGCCGTGATCCCTGCGCCGGCGTGCTTGTGCCCGCCGGTATTGCAGCCGGCCCACCCGCCGGCTATCACGAAGTCAGCGCGACAGCCGGCCACCGCCATGGATGCCATCGTCTATCACTTCCATCTGCCGGACGGCCGGGCCGAGTCGATCCGCGTCGAGGCGGCATTCGCCCAGCCGGCCGGGCCTTCGGACGATCTGCCCGGCTGGACCCGGCTCGAACAGCACCAGTGCCCCAACTGCCCGCTCACGCCCGGCGAGGCGCCGCACTGCCCGATGGCGCTGCAGTTCGTCGAGCTGGTGCGGCTGTCGCACGCCCTGCCCTCGTTCGCCGCGCTGCAGGTCGAAGTGGAGACGGCGCAGCGCACGGTGAGCAAGGAGACCTCGGTGCAGCGCGCGTTCAGCTCGCTGATGGGCCTGCTGGCCGCCACCAGCGACTGCCCGCGCACGCGCTTCCTGCGGCCGATGGCGCATTTCCACCTGCCCTTCGCCAGCATCGAGGAGACCATCTACCGCGCCACGGCCACCTTCCTCCTGGCGCGCTACTTCGGCCAGCAGGCCGGCCGGCCGCAGGACTGGAGCCTCGACGCGCTGAAGGCGGCCTACCGCGAATTGCAGATGGTCAACCGCAGCATGGCGAACCGGCTGCGCAGCGCCTGCGAGCTCGACGGCGCGGTCAATGCGCTGGTGATCCTCGACGTGCTGGCCAAGACGCTGCCGGGCTCGATCGACGACGCGCTCGAGGAGATCCGGCCGATGTTCGCCGACTTTCCCGAGCTGCTCGACCCGCCCGGCGACGACTCGTCCTGAAGCGGCCGTTCAGTCCACCCGCCGCGCCTGGTCGAGGCGGTAGTACAGCCCCGAACCGGCCTCGCGCAGCAGCGTCAGCCGGCCGCTCAGCACCATGGCGTCCTGGCTCGGCGCGATCGGCTCGGCGGCATAGACCTCCATCATCTGGTCCGGCCCGTCGGCCAGGCAGTACGGGCAGGTGGGCGAGTCCTTGGCCAGCAGGAAATGGCTGTGCCGGCTGCCGGCCTCGAGCGGTTCGAAATAACCCTGGACGTTGATGACGCGGCCCTCGAGCGCGCTCGGCCCGGCGCCGAACACCGGCTGGAACACGCCGTCGTGCAGGCGCAGCGTCACCGCGGTGAACAGCGGCCAGGCCACCGTGCCGTCGCGCTGCGCCTGCGGATGCGGCAGGCCGATGGCATGGTCGATCAGGGCCTGGGCCTGGCCCGGCCGCTGGTTCATCGCGGCCAGCGCGATGACGAAGCCGGCAGCGGCGACCAGGCCCAGCGCCCACGACTCGTGGGCACGGAACCAGGCCAGGCAGGCGGCGAACGGAGCGGAGATCGGCATAGTGTGGGAATTGGGAAATCGCACTGCATTGTAGCGGAGCGCGCCGCGCGCATCGACGGGCGGCCGCGGCCCGCCCAGGCGCTCAGTCCGGCTCGCGGAAGCGCTCGAAGCGCTTCCGCGTCTCCTCCTCGTCGCGCTGGCCGAAGGCGTAGTTCGATTCGAGCCACATCACGTTGATGATGCCGAAGGCCAGCGCGAGGCCCAGGCCCAGTATCCAGGTGAAGTACCACATCTCCGTTTTCCTCTCCGGCGCCTGCGCGCCGATCGTTGCTGCTGTCCGCGGGGCCGGGCCAAGGTTGCCGGCCCAAGGCCCGATCAATACGCCGTATGGTCCTCGCGGCGGATCCGCTCCACCGTCACCGGCCCGCGCAGCACGCGGTAAACCCAGCCGGTGTAGGCGATCACCACCGGCAGCAGCGCCACCGTCACCAGCAGCATGGCCCACAGCGTGGCGTGGCTGGAGCTGGCGTCCCACAGCGTGAGGCTGCTGCGCGGATCGAGCCGCGACGGCAGCACGAAGGGGAACAGCGACAGCCCGGCCGTCAGCAGGATGCCGACGACGGCCGCGCCGCTGGCGAGGAAGGCCGGCCAGCGCCAGCCGCGCCAGGCCGCCACCGCAGCCAGCAGCGCGCCGGCCAGGCCCAGCGCCGGCATGGTCCACAGCCACGGCCAGCGCGCGTAGTTGCCGAGCCAGGCGCCCTGGGCCAGCACCACCGTCTTGTCGAACGGCGACAGCGCCAGGCCCGCGTCGCCCTGCGCCAGCACGGCGAAGCCGTCCATCCGCGCCAGCCACAGCCCGCCGAGCGCGAACAGCGCGGCCAGCGCCAGGCCCAGCACGCCACCGAAGCGCCGCGCCCGCTCGAACACCGCGCCCTCGGTGCGCAGCACCAGCATGGTCGCGCCGTGCAGCGCCAGCATGGTGGCCGACACCAGGCCGCAGAACAGGCCGAAGGCATTGAGCTGCTGCAGCAGGCCTCCGCCATAAGTCACCCGCATGCTGTCGTCGAAGCGGAACGACAGGCCGACGAACAGGTTGCCGATGGCGATGCCGAACACCACCGCCGGCACCAGTCCGCCGACGAACAGACCCCAGTCCCAGGCGCCGCGCCAGCGCGGATCGGCCAGCTTGCTGCGATAGTCGAAGCCGACCGGGCGCAGGAACAGCGCGCACAACATCAGCACCAGGGCGAAGTAGAAGGTCGAGAAGCCGGCCGCGTAGACCAGCGGCCAGGCCGCGAACACCGCGCCGCCGGCCAGCACCAGCCAGACCTGGTTGCCCTCCCAGGTCGGGCCGACCACGTTGATGGCGACGCGGCGTTCCCCGTCGCTGCGGCCGACGAAGGGCAGCAGCATGCCGACGCCCATGTCGAAGCCGTCCATCAGGGCGAAGCCGATCAGCAGCACCACCAGGAGGCCCCACCAGACGAGCTTCAAGGTTTCGTAGTCGAGCATGGCTCAATCCTCGTGGACGAATGAGTGGGAGTGCGCGGTAGGTCGGGCTCTACGCCCGACTGCGGCCTCGATTGGCGGCGCTGTCGGGCGTAAAGCCCGACCTACGCCGATGCACCGTAGGAGCGGCTTCAGCCGCGAATCGGCGTGCCTCTCACCGGCGCTGTTCGCGGCTGAAGCCGCTCCTACAGGAATGCGCCGCCGCGGCCACGGGATGGATGCATGCAAGTTCATGCCGCCGCCTCCGCCTCGTTCTCGCCGTGATAGCGCCCGGTCCCGAGGCTCGCCGGCCCCAGCCGGATGTACTTGAGCATCAGGTACATCTCGACCACGAACAGGCCGAGGTAGATCGCGCCGATGCCGACCAGGCTGGTCCACACCTGACTGGCGTCGACGCTGGACACCGACAGGTGGGTCGGCAGCACGCCGCTGATGCTCCACGGCTGGCGGCCGTACTCGGCGACGAACCAGCCGAGTTCGATCGCCACCCAAGGCAGCGGGATCGAGAACACGCACAGCCTGAGCAGCCAGCGCTGCGGCGCCAGCCGCTTGCGCACCAGGAACCAGAAACTAGCGCCGAACACGAACAGGAACAGCATGCCGAGCCCGACCATGCCGCGGAACGCCCAGAACAGCGGCGCCACGCGCGGAATGGTGTCCTCGACCGCCTGGGCGATCTGCGCCTCGGTCGCATCGACCACGTCGGGCGTGTACTTCTTCAGCAAGAGGCCGTAGCCGAGGTCGCCCTGGTACTGGGCGAAGCGCCGCTTGGTCTGTTCCGATTCGTCGCCGGCCTTGAGCCGGGTCAGCGCCGCATAGGCCTCGATGCCGTTGCGGATGCGCTGGGCGTGCTCGCGCTTGAGCTCCTTGATGCCGGTCACCTTCTCGTCGACCGAGCGGGTGGCGATCAGGCCCAGCAGGTAGGGGATCTTGACCGCGTAGTCGGTGCGCTCGGCCTCCTGGTTGGGCAGGCCGAACACCGTGATGCCGGCCGGCGCCGGATGGGTCTCCCACTCGGCCTCGATGGCGGCGAGCTTCACCTTCTGCACCTCGCCGGTGGTGTAGCCCGACTCGTCGCCGAGCACGATCACCGACAGCGCCGAGGCGAGGCCGAAGCCCGCCGCCACCGCGAACGAGCGCAGCGCGAAGGCGGTGTCGCGCGCCTTGAGCAGGTAGTAGGCCGAAATGCCGAGCACGAACATCGAGCCGCAGACGTAGCCGGCCGCCACGGTGTGGACGAACTTGGCCTGCGCCACCGGGTTGAAGAACACCGCCGACAGGCTGGACAGCTCCATCCGCATGGTGTGGTAGTTGAACACCGCGCCGACCGGGTTCTGCATCCAGGCGTTGGCGATCAGGATCCACAGCGCCGACAGGTTGGTGCCGAGCGCCAGCAGCGCGGTCACCATCAGGTGCTTCACCCGGCTCAGCCGCTCCCAGCCGAAGAAGAACAGGCCGATGAAGGTCGATTCGAGGAAGAAGGCCATCATCCCCTCGATCGCCAGCGGCACGCCGAAGATGTCGCCGACGTAGTGCGAGTAGTAGGCCCAGTTGGTGCCGAACTGGAATTCCAGCGTCAGCCCGGTGGCCACGCCCATGGCGAAATTGATGCCGAACAGCTTGCCCCAGAAGCGGGTCATGTCCTTGTAGACCTGCTGGCCGGTCATCACGTAGACCGCCTCGCAGATCACCAGAATCCACGACAGGCCGAGCGTGAGCGGGACGAACAGGAAGTGGAACATCGCGGTCAGCGCGAACTGCAGGCGCGACAGCGTGACCACGTCGTCGGGGGAGATCATGACGGGCTCCGGGGAGTGGAAAGAGGGATTCGGTCGGGGCCGGCGGCATCGCCGCGCGAGGCGGGATCGGCGGCTTCGGCGCGGGGCACGGCCGCGGCGCCGGCATCGCCAGGCGGCGCAACGGGGCGGCCCGGCGCGGCATCGGCAGCGGTCGCATCGGCCTTCTGTACGGCGGCGGGCGCCTGCCCGGTGGCGGTGGGCGCCGTGCCGGCCATCGGGCTGCCGAGCAGCTGCCGTTCGATCCGCTGCGGCTCGACCCGCATATGGCGCGCCACCGGCTCGCTGAACCACAGCTGCCTGGCGAGGAAGATCAGCGCGATCTTGAGGATCACCACCGCGGTGATCTCGATCCGGTAGCGCGACCAGAAGGTAGGCCGCGGCGCCGTGGCCTGACGGGCCGGCGGCGTATTGGCGGTAGGGTAAGGCGGGCGTCCGCGCCCGGGGTCGTCGTCCATGGTCGGGGCCTCAGCGTGACGATTCGTCGCGCCCGCCGAGCTTGAGCTTGTCGGCGAACTCCAGCAGCTTCTGCACCTTGGCGCCGAGCCGCATCAGATTGATGACCGTGTCGGGCGACAGGCGTTGCACCTCGTCGAGCCAGCCGGTGGTCAGGTCGATCAGCTGGTGCATCTCGCGCATGCGCGCCTGGGCGATGCGGTCGGCCTCGTTGTCGGGCTTTTCCAGCAGCGCCTCGCGCAGCATGGACAGCGTCGGCTCGATCTCGCGCCGGCGCCGCTCCTCGACCAGCACGCGGAAGATGTCCCACACGTCCTTGGGCGGCTCGAAGAAATCGCGCCGGTCGCCCGGCACGTGCATCAGCTTCACCAGCCGCCAGCTCTGCAGCTCCTTGATGCCGATGCCGACGTTGGAACGCGAGAAGCCAAGCGTCTCGCCGATCTCGTCGGCGCACAGCGGCTTGCCGCTGATGTAGAGCAGCGCGTAGATCTGGCCGACGGTGCGGTTCACCCCCCAGCGCGAGCCCATCTCGCCGAAGTGGAGGACGAAGCGTTCTGCCAGGGGGTGAGGTTCATTTCTTTAATTTCCAGAATTTTTTGGAAATTTAAGAAATTCTGTGATCCAAGTCAAGGCAGGAACGGGGCGGATCGGTTCCAGCCGCGGCCACGGCCCGAAAGATCGCGGCGGAATGCGGGGATTTGAGCTATCCCGACACCCACGGCCGCTTCGACGGTCATACACCTCCCGCCGCGACGATCGCATCGGCGGCATGCCGGCAGCGACGCGCAACCACGTCCGCCCTCCCCTTCGACTCGACACACAGGAGCACCAAGATGGCCAGCAAGAACACGATCTGCCTCTGGTACGACAACGCCGCGCTGGAAGCCGCGGAGTTCTACGCCAGGACCTTTCCGGACAGCGCGGTCGGCGCGGTCCACCGCGCGCCGGGCGACTATCCCTCGGGCAAGGAGGGCGACGTCCTGACCGTCGAGTTCACCGTGATGGGCATCCCCTGCCTCGGCCTCAACGGCGGCCCGGCGTTCAAGCACGACGAGGCGTTCTCGTTCCAGGTCGCGACCGACGACCAGGCCGAGACCGACCGGCTGTGGCACGCGATCGTCGGCAACGGCGGCCAGGAAAGCGCCTGCGGCTGGTGCAAGGACAAGTGGGGCCTGTCGTGGCAGATCACGCCGCGCGTGCTGACGGAGGCGATCGCCAGTCCTGATCGCGCGGCGGCCAAGCGGGCGTTCGCGGCGATGATGGAGATGGGGAAGATCGATATCGCGGCGATCGAGGCGGCGGTGCGAGGTTGAGACGCGCGATGCCGGGCTGGATGCATTCTCGGCCCGGACGATCCCGCTACGGGCACCGACCGGCCAGGCCGCAGCCACCGGCGGGAGCCGCGAGGCATTAGATCCAGCGTCGCGCCCGGCCGCAGTAGCGGGCGGCCACAAGCCTTCACCATTCCGGTGCGCCAAAGGCGACCAGGCGGCTCCAAGCATCCGGCCCGAGCCCTGGTGCTCGCGTCCTGCCCCAGGGCCAGCCGGCTCAACTCACTTGAGCTACAATTCCAGCTCAAAGGAGCAAGCCATGAAGACAAGCGGCAAGACGCAAGAGCCCGCTGCGCCCGCCTACGTGATCAACCCGCGCGCCAAGTCGCGCAGCGCCGCCCAGGTCGAGCCCGCCGGCGACGGCAAGGTCACGCTGGTCGACTTCGCCGGCATCTACCAGTTGCCCGTCACCGAGCGCATCGCGCTGATTCGCCGCGGCGTGCCGGCACGCGACGTGAAGGAGATGGTGCGCCGCATGGGCGCGCCGCAGGACGCGATGCTGAAGGTGATCCGCCTGCCGGTGGCCACGGTGAACCGCAAGGCATCGCGCGACGAAACGCTGTCGCTCGAGGAAAGCGAGCGCGCCATCGGCATGTCGATGCTGATCGGCCAGGTCGAGGCGATGGTCGCCCAGTCCGGCGACGCCGCCGGCTTCGACGCCGCCCGCTGGCTGGCGCACTGGCTCGAGGAACCGAACCCGGCGCTCGGCAACCAGCGCCCGGCCGACTACATGGACACCGCCGAAGGCTTCGGCCTGGTCGCCCGCGTGCTGGCGGCCATGCAGGGCGGCAGCTACCTGTGAGCCTGAGCGCCTGGCGCATCGCCACCGAGGCGCCGTCCTTCGCCGCGGACGACCTGAGCGGCAAGGGGCGGAACTGAGCGGCGGCCGCTGGAACCGCGCCGGCACGCCGATGCTCTACTGCGCCGACAGCATCGCACTGGCCTGCCTGGAGACGCTGGTGCACCTGCGCGGCGGCGGACTGCCGCTGAACCGCTACCTGGTACGGATCGAGATTCCGGATGCGCTGTGGGACGCGGCCGAACGGGTCGATGCAGCGGCGCTGGTGGGGTGGGATGCGTTGCCGGCGGGGAAGACCAGCCTGGACCATGGCGAGGCCTGGGTCCGCGGCATGCGGTCGGCAGTAATGTTGGTGCCGTCCATCGTGGTACCGGAGGAATGCAATGTGCTGGTGAATCCGCGGCATCCGGGGGTGGGTGGAATTACGGCAAGCAAGGTGCGGAGGTGGGTGTACGACTCGCGAACAGCATAGCAATCGCATGGGCGTGAAATCTCCACGTCAGATCAGTCCAGGCCCTATATCTCTTTATCCGAGCAAGAACGTCGCCTCGATCCCGAGACCCATTCCAATCATTCCCGTATCGAAATCAAAGTAGAAAAATGAATTCGGAAAACATTGACCAAACATCTGCGCCCCCCGCCATCGATACCGACGATGAAAACGACACCGTGAACTGCTCGACGCACGGCAGCAGCCAGATGGCCTTCGTCTGCCGCCACCTGGCCGAAAACCCGTGCAGCGATGGCATTGCCGCTGCCCCGAGGAGGCCAATCCATGGCCCGATGCGTGGTGCGACGAATGCAATGTCGCCTTCGAACGCGAGGGAGAATGGAACGAGAACAACGAAGGGGTCGCCGATATCAAGCTGCTCTGCAGCGGCTGCTACGATGACCTGCACGCCCAGAGCGTCGACTGGCCCGACAAAAACGCGCAGGAACTCTGGGGAACCATGCCGACGCGTGCTTCCGCCTGCTGCAGGAAAAGCAGAACGGCCTGAACGAGCGTTTTCAGCTCGACCGCTATCCTCGCTGGGATTATGACCAGCCGACGGCGCAGCTCGTCTTCTCGGGTGCCGACATTCCCGACCTGATCTTCGACATCGAATTCGCCGGCACGCTGTCGACCGCGGGCAATACCTGGAAGTGGGCCTGGGCGAACTTCAGCCTGCTGCCGGCCGTCCGCTCGCGCATCGCCGCCGTCCGCGAGCATGGCGAGGCGCATGACTACCCGTATCTCACCGTTCCCTTATGGACTGCTGACGAGGAAGACGGCTGGTACATGGCGGGCATCGCGGCCGAGATATTGGGTGGGCACGGGGTCTATCGGGCACCGACCGGCAATGGCTATGTATTCATGGTGATGATGGGCGTGCGCCATGCGCACTGACGGTTGAAGCCGTTCAAGGCGGCGAATCCGGATCGGGCCGTATGGTCATGTGTTTGGCCCGGTCTCTCGATCTCGCCAAATTAATACAGCTTGTAGGTCGGTCTGAGCCCAGCGAGCCTGCCCGACGTCCGCCGCGGTGAACGTCGAGCCGGCCCGCCGGTTTCATTTCGATTCAGCCCAAGCTACGGACTGGCGCCATCCATCGTAGTACCGGCCCCCAAGGCGCAGGGCGCAACGCACTGAACGCCATGGACCGGATACGTCCGGCGGCGAGTTTCATTTCGATGCGATCCGGGCTAAGGTGCCGACCTTTTTCCGCGAACGGACCGACCTGCGGCGACCCGCTCGAAACGAACATCGAAGACTCCGCCCATGTCGCCCAATACCCGCCAACCCACATCTATCCCGAAATCGTCCTCATCGTGGCGATCTTTGCGGGATGGCCCGTCTATGCATCGATCCAGTCGGTTCTGTCGGGTTTTCCCGTGCCGCGTTTCACCGATGACGAAGCGCTGATCATGCTCCTTGCCGAATGCCTGATCTTGCTGGCCGGGTTCGCCGTGCTGAGGTTCCGGGGCTGGAAGCTGCACGACTTCGGCATCCAGCCCAGCTGGCTGTATTCCTTCGCGGGTGTCCTGCTGTTCGGCGTGGCCATCGTGGTCGAAATGGCCCTCTGGGATACGCTCGGCCGGATGATCGGAGGCCAGGAATTTCTCGGCCGATTCGGGCAATCGATCTTCCTCTCGCTGCCGTTCGCCGTAACCGTCTCGGTGGTGAATGGCATATTTGAAGAGTTCTTCTTCTGCCGCTACCTCGTCGAGGCATTCGCAAAGCATGGCGCGGCGGTCGCGCTCGGCGCGAGCGCGCTGGTCCGGACCCTGTGCCATATCTATCAAGGCCCGCTCGGCGCCATCCTGATACTCGGCCTCGGCGTCGTCATCACAGCGTTCTACTGGCGCTTCAGAAAACTGTGGCCGGCCATCTTCGCGCATATCCTGGCCGACCTTTACGCACTCTCCTAGCGGTAGCGGCCCGGATTGGCGACACCCCGGTCACGCCATGCACCGTATCTCATTTTCCGGTCCGCTCGACGCCATCCCGAATTCCCGTGCCGGCGAAACCGGCCGGCGCAAACCCATACCTGCAGACTTCAATCCCATCGGAAGCACCGTGCGAATTGCATTTCACGCCTCGATCGACGAAATCACCACGATCAGCCTTCACCAACTGAAAAACTCGAACGTGGTGCGGCGCTGGCAAGGCCCCATCCTGGTCGCACTGGTCAATCCTGCCTTGTGTCTCGCCGTGCTTCCGCAACCGTTCCGCGCCCGCCTGATTGCGGGAATATCGGCCGGCCTCATCGGCGCAATACTCGCCTGGTATCTGCATCCATATTTCTGGCGGAAACGCACCCGCAAGCTGGTCGTCGAAAAATACGGCAAGACGAACGGCATCGATTGCGAAATCGAGCTGCGGAAAGAAGGCGTCTGGACGAAAACCAGTGCGACGGCGGGCAGTTCGACCCAATCCCAATCGACCAGGGCAGACCTGGACGTCATCGTGGACGATTCCGACTGGATCGAAAGCACCCTGAAGGAAGGTAATCAGCTCCTGGCCCTGATTCCGAAGCGGGTTTTCGACAACGACGACCAGATGCGCGCCTTTCTGGCCCGGGCCTGTGCGTCCCAGCGAGCGGCCTGCGCATTGCCGGCCTGACGTCCCGTCGCAATGATCTACCCTACCGAAATCCACGGGGTAGCCATCCCCGTGAATCGGCTCGCCCTTTCTTCGCCTACTCCGTCCATCGCAACACCCATGAGCTGCGCCCGCATACCACAGCCGTCGGACTAGCTGGCCTTCATCGAACCAACTCGGCCAGACCTGCCGACCAAGCCAGAGAAATCATCGACATGCTTCGCCAACTCGACGATGGCGACCAGCCCTGGATCAAGCAGATGCAGGCCGACTTTGCGCCCGCTTGCGCAAAATCGGCAGTTCGGCCAACTCGTGCAATCCGATAGGTCGAACTAGACGTAGCGATGGTCGGTAACGCCGTGCATCGTTATTTCAGCCTAAGCTATCGCATCTGAACGGCCAATAACCAAGGAAGACACTTCGTGGCTATCGATGACCTTAAAGACGAAGTGCCTCGACGAGCATTCATCGATGCTCAAGTACTTCACTTGGCGATCAAATCGGGGCAGATCCGCCCGTCTCTTGCGGCAATTTCCGCCCAATACGGCTTGGAGAATTATTGCGCATTCGGCCCTGCTCATACCATAAGCTTGCTGTATTGCCTTATCGTAGTACCGCGTGAATCATATTGGTCACCTCAATTACTCGCCCAGCTCGAAAAACATGACCCATTGAAATTCTTCTCATTTATGGCCCCGCCATCGCCAACCGAACAATTGATTCGCCATCTTCGCAATGCAATCGCCCATGCGGACTTCGTGATTTCGTCGAATGGACAATTTACTTTCAACGATCGACGCCATCGCAATGAAGTTCCGAATTTCGTTGCCACCATCGAACAGCCTCAACTTCAAAAATTCCTGAGCATCATCGGAGCAGAAATGGCCAACGCTTGCAGCTAGCATAGGTTGGGCTGAGCGTAGCGAAACCCAACGTCTGCCGTGGTGAACGTTGGGCTTCATTTCATTCAGCCCAGCAACATCTGGTCACTGCCCAACGCCGCTCAGTCCGCTTCACGTCTCACAATTATCAACCTACTTTGATAAACCACCGGGATCGCGCATACTGTTCCCTCATGAAAGCACTCCGCTTCCTCGGCTCCAGCCTGGACGATCTGCGCGATTTCCCCGCGGAAGCGCGGCGCGCCGCCGGTTTCGAGTTGAGCGCCGTCCAGCACGGTTTCATGCCGTCCGATTTCAAGCCGATGCTCAACGTGGGACCAGGCTGCTATGAGATACGTGTGCATGTGCTGGGCGAGTGGCGAGTGCTCTATGTGGCGAAGTTCGACAATGCGGTATATGTGCTGCATGCCTTCCAGAAGAAGTCGCAGAAGACCCGCCAGGAAGACATCGAACTTGCCGCCCGTCGTTACCGCCAGATTGGAGGCTGAAGCATGGAACCCGAACCCATCGTCGAATCGAGCGGGAATGTATTTGCCGACCTCGGTTTCTCGCCCGAGGAATCCGCGATCCTGGCCATGCGGGCCGAGCTGATGGCCCGGCTGCGCGAGGAAATCCAACGCCGCGGCTGGACCCAGGTCGAGGCCGCGCAAGCACTGAATATCGGGCAGTCCCGCGTCTCCGACCTGATGCGGGGAAAGCACGACAAGTTCAGCCTCGACATGCTGGTGACACTGGCGGCTCGTGCCGGGCGCAAGGTGACGCTCGAAGTGCATTGAAACTTGGCAGGCCACCGGGTTCGTCGCTTGGGCCGAGCAGCGACACCCGGCAAGCTCGGCGCATGTCGGGTCGATCCATGTCGGGCTTCGCTGCGCTCAACCCAAGCTACGGATTTCCGAGCAACCCTCACCCCGCCGCATCGATCTCCCGCAGCGACTGATACAACGGCCGCAAGCGCTCATACATCCCGCAATACACCTCCCGATAAAGCCGCCGATACCGCGCCGCATGCTCGGGCTGCGGCTCGAACCGCCTTCCCACCCGCGTCATGTCCGCCAGCGCCGCGCGGTAGTCGCCATGAAGCCCCAGCCCCACCGAGCCGATGATCGCTGCCCCCAAGCCACTGGTCTCGTACAGGTGCGGCCGCTCGCTCGGTCGCCCGAAGATGTCGGCCGTGATCTGCATCGCCGCGTCGCTTTGCGAGCCGCCGCCGGAGACGCGCACCGTCTCGATCGCCGTGCCGCTGCGCCGCTCGATCCGCTCGCCGGCCTCGCGCAACGCGTAGACCAGGCCTTCCAAGATCGCGCGGTACAAGTGCGCACGGGTGTGCACGTCGCTGAAGCCGATCACCGCGCCGCGCGCCTCGGGGCCGGGGACCTTGATGCCGGGGTTCCAGAACGGCTGCAGCATCAGGCCCTGCGCGCCGGGCGGCACCGCCTCGACCAACGCGTCGAACAGGCTTTCCGGGCTCACGCCGAGCGCGGCCGCTTCCTGCTGCTCGTGCAGGCCGAACTGCTCCTTGAACCAGCTCACCATCCAGAAGCCGCGGGTGATCTGCACCTCGGTGTTGTAGTGGCCCGGCACGGCGGCCTGGTAGGGCGGCACGAAGGGCGTGGCCTCGACGTAGCGGCGGGTGGTGGTGTTGATGGTGGCCGCGGTGCCGAACGACAGACAGGCCACCTCGGGGCTCAGGCAGCCGGCGCCGAGCACTTCGCAGGCCTTGTCGGCGGCGCCGGCGATCACCGGCAGGCCCATCGGGATACCGGTCGCCTCGCTCACCTCCCGGCCGACCTCGCCGATCACGGTGCCCGGCGCCACCAGCTCGGGCAGCATGTCGGGCCGGATCGGCAGCGCCTGCCACTTCCAGTCGTGGCCGGCGGCCCAGCGGCCGTGCTTGTAGTCGAACGGCACGTAGCCGACCTGGCTGCCGGTCGAATCGACGTAGCGGCCGGTGAAGCGGTAGTTGAGGTAGCCCGACAGCAGCAGGTATTTGTGGGTGCGGTCCCAGATCTCAGGCTGCTCCTGGGCGATCCAGTTGGCCTCGGCCTCGTGCAGGAAATGTTCGACGGTGTCGCGCATGCCGATGGCGCGGAAGGCGGTGCGCCACCACCACGGCAGTTGCGGCAGCTTGCGCGCGCGGCGCTGGTCGAGCCAGAGGATGGCGGGGCGCAGCGGATTGCCGTCGCGGTCGAGGTTGACCACCGTGCCGCGCTGGGTGGTGATGACCACGCCGCGCACCGCCGACTTGGGCACCGGGGTGTTGGCCCACAGCCGCTGGCAGACCTGGCACAGCGACTGCCAGAACGCTTCGGGGTCGTTCTCGACCCAGCCGGGCTGGTTGTCGGCGTAGTCGATCGAGACCTGGGCCTTGTCGACCAGGTGGCCATGCAGGTCGAACAGCAGCGCGCGCACGCTCTGGGTGCCGTTGTCGATGGCCAGCAGGTAGTCGTTGCTCATCGCGGGGTGTCCTTGGTGCTGCTTGTTCTGTTCCGCACCGGCGGGGCGGACGTCTAGTTATGGCTGGAAAGCCGCGTTTCCTCTCCCTTTGAGAGAGGGACTAGAAATGGCCACGCCCCTTCAGTGACTCGCGGCCCAATGAAATGCACAGTCCGCACCCTCTCCCCCGGGAGAGGGCTGGGGTGAGGGAGCGCCGGAGGAGCAATCAATGACCGGCATTTCATCCTGAACCGCTGCGCCCTCACCCCCACCCCTCTTCCGGGGGAGAGGGGCTTGATACGGCAGTGCGCTCACCCGCCTGCTCGGTGAGTCGAAATGAGTAGTGCTGGCCGATCCCGACAGCGACGATGGAAAGGGCGCTGTCGGAATGAATTCCGACCTACGTCGTGCTGACCGGCGCCCCGCCCTCCCCACCCAGATACCCCTGCCAATCCGGAATCGCCTCCAGCGGCGGCAGGCTGTAATGGTTGGCGATCAGCGCCAGGTAGCGCGCCTCCTCGGCATCCCAGTGCGCGTCGTCCCAGCCCAGCACCGGCTGGCACAGTGCGCGGACGCGCGGCAGCAGCGCGCGGCCGCCTTCGGGCAGCAGGATGCCGATGCGGCTGCGGCGCAGCAGCAGGTCGTCGAGGTGGACCACCGCCTCGGCTCGCGCGGCACGGCGCAGCTCCAGCCAGTAGCCGTCGCTGCCGGGCAATTGCTCGCACTCGGCCGGCGCAGCTTCGGCCAGGACCGTGGCGGCAGCCGCACCGTAACGGGCGGCCAGGCGATGGCGCAAGGCGGCCGGCAAGCGCGCATCGAGCGCCGCGGCCGGCCGGAACACCGGCCCGGCATCGCGCGCGAACGGCTTGCCGATGCGGCCGGCGGCCAGCGCCAGCGCGTCCTCGGCCATCAGCCGGAAGGTGGTGAGCTTGCCGCCGGTCACGCTGATCAGGCCCCGCTCGTCCAGCACCACGTGGTCGCGGCCGGCGGCCGAGGGGTTGGCGGTGCCGTCGTCGAGCACCGGCCGCACGCCGGCATAGCTGGCGGCGACGTCGGCCGGGCCGATGGCGAGGCCGGGGAACTGGTCGTTGACGGCGGCCAGCAGGTAGGCCACCTCGGCCGGCGTGATGGCGGCCTCGCGCTCGAGCCCGTCGCGATGGTCGAGGTCGGTGGTGCCGACCAGGGTGGCGCCCTCCCATGGATAGAAGAACACCGGCCGGCCGTCGTGCGGGTGCATCAGGCTGATCGCCTGCGCCACCGGCAGACGCCAGGCCGGCAGCACCAGGTGGCTGCCGCGCAGCGGACGCAGCATCGGCCGGCCGCCGACCGCGCCGCGCAGCTTGTCGGCCCAGACGCCGGTGGCGTTGACCACGGCGCGCGCGCGCAAGTCGTAGCGGATGCCGGTCTCGGCGTCCTGCACCTCCAGCCCGGCCACCCGGCCGTCGACCAGCACCGGCGCGCGCGCTGCCACATAGTTGAGCGCCAGGCCGCCGTCGGCCTCGGCCTCCATCAGCACGCGCCAGACCAGCCGCGCGTCGTCGGTCTTGGCGTCGCGGTAGACCATGCTGCCGCGCAGATCCGCGGTCGACAGCCCCGGCGCCAGCCGCAGCGTGGCGGCTGCGTCGTGGTAGGCGTGGCTGCGCTCGCCGGCCATGCGGTCGTAGATCGCGAGGCCGAGCTGGAACAGCCAGCGGCCCGGCTTGCGGCCGCGGCGGTCGGCGAACAGGAAGCTCTGCCGCTCGATCAGCTCGGGCGCCTCGGCCAAGAGCCGCTGCCGCTCGCGCACCGAGTGCAGCGTGGTGCGCAGCTGGCCTTCCTTGAGGTAGCGCAGGCCGCCATGCACCAGCTTGGACGAGCGGCTGGAGGTGCCCCAGGCGAAGTCGCGCTGCTCGACCAGGGCGGCCTTCCAGCTGCGCCGGGCCGCTTCGCGCAGCACGCCGGCGCCGCTGATGCCGCCGCCGATCACCAGGATGTCCCAGTCCTCGGCCGCCAGCCGGGCCAGCCTGGCGGCGCGGGCGTCAGCCGCGCGCATCGGCGGCGTTCGCTTCGAGCGAGGCATGGCCCCAGCGGCTGCCGTCCTGCAGCAGCTTGCCGGGATTCATGATGCCCTTGGGGTCGAAATGGCGGCACAGCCCGGCCAGCGTGGCCATGCCCAGAGGCCCCTTCTCGGCCAGCAGGAAGGGTGCATGGTCGCGGCCGACGCCGTGCTGGTGGCTGATGGTGCCGCCGTGGCGGACGATGGCCTGCGACACCGCGCCCTTGTAGCGGCGCCAGCGCTCCATGTTCGGCTCGAAGCCGCCGTCGGCGGTCGGCCAGACGAAGGTCGAGTAGATGCTGCAGCCCTGGCCGTACAGGTGCGACAGGTGGGTGAAGGCGTGCACGCGCTCGCCGGTCGCGGCGAAGGCGTCGCGCGCGGCCTGCTCCATCGCCTCCATCAAGGGCTTGACGCGCGGCCAGTCGACCGCCGTCTCGATGGTGTCGGCGCTGTAGCCGCGCTCCCACAGCGCATTGCGCAGATAGGGGCCCTTGAAGCGGTTGGCGCGCCACTTGTCGCCCATCACGGTGCCGATATGCACGCCGCCGTGGCGGCCGGCCAGCCGGCGCGCCTGGCGCAGCGCGCGGGCGGCGTCGCCCGCCGTGCCGGTCACGCCCAGCATCAGCATGCACTTGCCCTCGCCGCAGCCGCGCCAGCCGAGGTAGCGCTCGAGCCAGGCGATCAGATTGGCGTGGCCGGCCAGGGTCAGGTTGGTCTCGGTCTCGCCGGCGTTGGAGAGCCGCAGCATCGACAGCGGCAGGCGGTCCTGCACCATGCCGCGCACGGCGGCCTCGGCGGCATCCCAGTTCGGGAAGAACAGCGCGTGGAAGCGCTCGTGGCCCGGCAGCGGGCTGACCCGCATCACCGCCTCGGTCAGCACGCCGAAGCGGCCTTCCGAGCCCATCACCAGCTCGCGCAGATCGGGCCCGGCGGCCGAGGCCGGCAGGGTGTGCAGGTCGAGCCGGCCGACCGGCGTCTCCATGCGGCCGCCGGCGAACAGCTGCTCGATGCGGCCGTAGCGCAGCGACTGCTGGCCGGAGGAACGCGTCACCACCCAGCCGCCGACGGTCGAGTATTCGAACGACTGCGGGAAATGGCCGAGCGTGT
Source organism: Chitinimonas koreensis (assembly GCF_014353015.1). NCBI lineage: Bacteria > Pseudomonadati > Pseudomonadota > Betaproteobacteria > Neisseriales > Chitinibacteraceae > Chitinimonas > Chitinimonas koreensis. Next base: position 1,430,851 of record NZ_CP060704.1, on the reverse strand, counting down.
AGCCCTCGGCCTGCAATTGGGCTTCCAGTTGCGGGCCCGGCGTGCCGGCGCCGAAGGTGGCCAGCCGGCTGGTCTTGTCGAGATGCAGCAGCCGGTTCATGCGCTCGAGCTTGAGCGACAGCACCGGCCGCTCGCCCAAGGGGCAGTCGAGATGGCCGGCCACGCTGGTGCCGCCGGCGAAGGGAATGACGATCCAGCCGTGGGCCTGCGCCAGGTCGAGCAGCGTGCGCACGTCTTCGCTGCTCTCGGGAAGGCGACGCCGTCCGGCACCGGCGGCAGCGGACCGCAGCGCTTGCGCAGCCAATCGGGGTAGCTCTCGCCGAGCGCGGCGCCGAAGCGGCTGGCGGCGTCGCGGCGGATCAGCGGGTGTTCGGGCAGGCGCGAGGCCGGCACGGCGGACAGCAGCTCGGCCTGGCCCACGTCGCGCGGCGGCCGGCCGGGGCCGAGGCGTTCGCCCAGCATGGCGAGGGCGGCATCGTTCAGACTCATGCTGGTGGCGTCGTCGCCCCAGCCATTCCAGCGTCGCATGGCTTATGCTCCCGGTGCCGCGCGTCGCGGCTTTAAATTCGATAGGGAAGTGCCAACGGATCTTCGGTCCAGCGCCCGGCCAAGCAGGGCGTTCACCGTCCGAGGAATCTTCACCCGTCCTTTGCTGTTTTGATTCCACCCCTCCGCCCCGCCGCGGCGGGGAAGCGCGCTGACGCGCGCCGGTGGTATCGGCCAGCACTGCAATAGGGAAACTGTAGTCGCTCGATGATGAACAGCCACTTCGCGATGCTGCCAATCGATTGCGCGATCGCGCCAAATCCGCGCGTGGTGTCGCCCTACGCCAGCACGCTGCGCGAGGCCGCGCTGGCCGCCGGCCTGCCCGCGTCCGAGCTGGCCGCCAGCGGCGTACCGACCGGCGGCGAGGCCGACGTGCCGGTCGCCGCCTACCTCGACCTGCTGCGTCGCGCGGTGGCGCATGCCGGCCCCGCGTTCGGCTGGCGGCTGGGCCAGGCGGCCAAGCCGACCACCTATGGCGTCAACGGCATCCTGCTGCTGTCCTGCCCGACGCTGGGCGAGGCGCTGCAGCAAGTGCTGCGCTTCGAGGCGCTGGTGCACGACCTGGGCCGCTCCAGCCTGTCGCGGCAGGGCGAGCTGTGGGTCTATGGCTGGCGCAACGACTGGAGCGGCCACCCGGCCGCGGCGGCGCTGGCCGAGTCGGTGTTCGCCGGCATCCGTACCTGCGCCGAGTGGCTGGCCGGCCGGCCGCTGCAAGGCTTCGAGCTGGAATTCGCCCACGCCGGCGACAGCGCCGCACTGGCCCAACTGGCCGGCGTGCCGGTGCGGCACGGCTGTGCGGCCAACCGGGTGCTGTTCCCGGCCGAGCTGCTCGACTGGCCGGTGCCGCAGGCCAACAACGGGCTGCTGGCGCTGCTGCAGAACCATGCCGAAGCGCTGCTGCGCGAGCGGCACCGGCGCGAGCCGGAGATCGTCGGCCAGGTGCGCAGCCTCTTGCTGGCGCGCCTGGGCGAAGGCGGCGCGACCCGGCTGGCCGAGGTGGCCGACGCGCTGCACCTGTCGACGCGCACGCTGCAGCGCCGCCTGGGCGAGGCCGGCCTGGCCTTCCAGGACCTGCTCGACCGCACGCGCCACGAGCTGGCGCGCCACTACCTCGACAGCTCGGCGCTGCCGATCGGCGAGATCGCGTACCTACTGGGTTATCGCGACCCGGCGGCCTTCCACCACGCGTTCAAGGGCTGGCAGGGCGAGGGGCCGGGGGCGTATCGCGAGCGGAATCGGCGGGCTTAGATCGGTGAAGGGTGAAGGGTGAAGGGTGAAGGGTGAAGGGAAGCGTCGCTCGGCGGTCGACGCTTTTGTAGGAGCGGCTTCAGCCGCGAATCGCCGTTCCTGCCACAACCGTCATTCACGGCCAAAGTCACTTCTACAGGCTCTCCTACCCAAGGCTTGAATCCGTCGCAGGGGAAGGACCACCCTTCCCTCTTCTCCTTTCCCACCCCATCACCGCAAGACTTCCCGTCCCACCGCCTGCTCCACCATCGTCCGCGCCACGCCGGGCAAGGCCAGCATCAGCGTATTGCCCGGCCCGTAGGTCTGGCTGGCCGCATAGGCCCCCTCGATCAGCAGCGCCAGCGCCTCGGCCAGTGCGGTCGGCTCGGCGGCGCCGGCGGCGGTCGCCAGCTCGTGCAGCCGCGCCAGCAGTTGGCGCTTGCCCTCGGCGACGTGGCGACGGGCGAAGTGCTCGGGGTCGGCGAATTCCACCGCCACGTTGACGAAGGGGCAGCCGCGGTAGTCCAGCGCCGACGCCCGCACCGAAAGGTCGGCGAAGAACTGCACCAGGCCGGCCGCGGGGTCATCGGGGTGCCTGGCCACGCTGCCCTCGAAATAGCCCCAGAACTTGGCGTCGCGCCGGACCAGGTATTGCCGCAGCAGCTCGTCCTTCGAATTGAACTGGCGGTACAGGCTCATCTTGTTGACGCCGGCCTGCTTGACCACCGCGTCGACGCCGACCGCCCGCGCGCCCTCGCGATAGAACAGCTGCTCGGCCGCGTCGAGGATGCGCGCCGAGGCCTCGCTGCCCGTCGTCGACTTGCGCGGCGCAGCCTGGCCCGCCCCTCGCCGGCCGCCGTCACGTCGTTCGCCGACGTATTTTTGCTTCCCGTATCCGTTTCCATGCTTGACATGTTACCGCTCGGTACATAGCATCCGCAATCGTTGTTACCGACCTGTCACATCAATCCCGCTCGAGGACATTCGCCATGCAGGCACTCGCAAATTGGGCGCGCGGCCGCTTCCACTACGGCTGGATCGCCATCGCCGTGACCTTCCTGGTGATGCTGGTCACCGCCGGCACCCGCGCCACGCCGAGCGTGATGATGGTGCCGCTCGAGCAGGAACTCGGCTGGAGCCGCGCCACCATCTCGCTGGCGCTGTCGATCAACCTGGCGCTGTTCGGCCTGATGGGCCCGTTCGCCGCTGCCGCCATGCTGCGCTTCGGCCTGCGCCGCACGGTGCTGACCGCGCTGACGGTGCTGGCCGGCGCCGTCGCGCTGTCGAGCCGGATGCAGTCGACCTGGCAGTTGCAATTGATCTGGGGCCTGGTGGTCGGCTGCGCCACCGGCGCCACCGCGATGACGCTGGGCGCCTCGGTGGTGAACCGCTGGTTCGTCGAGCGGCGCGGGCTGGCCATGGGCTTGCTGACCGCCAGCTCGGCCACCGGCCAGCTGGTGTTCCTGCCGCTCCTGGCCGCGATCACCGAGCAGCAGGGCTGGCGGCCGGTGGTGCTGCTGGTGGCCGCGGCGGCCGCGGTGGTCATCCCGCTGGTCGCCTGGCTGCTGCCCGAGCGGCCCGGCGCGGTCGGCCTGCGCGCCTACGGCGAGGCCGACGATGCCCCGCCGCCGCGCCGCCGACCGGCAATCCGATCACCATCGCCTTCTCAGCGCTGGCGCGCGCTTCCAAGTCGCGCGACTTCTGGCTGCTGTTCTTCAGCTTCTTCGTCTGCGGCGCCAGCACCAACGGCTACATCGGCACCCACTTCATCGCCATGTGCGGCGACTACGGCATCACGCCGGTGCGCGGCGCCGGCATCCTGGCCGCGATGGGCGTGTTCGACCTGGCCGGCACCACGCTGTCGGGCTGGTTGTCGGACCGCTACAACGCACGCGTGCTGCTGTTCTGGTACTACGGCCTGCGCGGACTGGCGCTGATCTACCTGCCCTATGCCTTCGGCTTCGATTTCTTCGGCCTGCCGCTGTTCGCGCTGTTCTACGGTCTCGACTGGGTGGCCACCGTGCCGCCGACGGTGCGGCTGACCAACGACCGCTTCGGCAGCCGCGAGGCGCCGGTGATCTTCGGCTGGATCGTGGCCGGCCACCAGTTGGGCGCCGCCTTCGCCGCGCTCGGCGCGGGCCTGTTGCGCAACAGCCTGGGCAGCTACACGGCGGCGACGATGATCTCGGGCGGGCTGTGCCTGGTCAGCGCGATCGTGGTGCTGCGCATCAACCGGCGCACGGCAACGTTGACGCCGGCGGTGGCTTGATCGCGCCAATCAGGGGCATACGGCCGTGGATGGGGTTGTAGGTCGGGCCTTATGCCCGACAGCGATCTTCATCGGCGCGCTGTCGGACTGAAATCCGACCTACCGAGCTGCTTGCTGTCTTCGTAGGTCGGGCTTTACGCCCGACGGCCGTCTCGATCAATGGCGTTGTCGGGCGTAAAGCCCGACCTACCAGGATGCGCCGCGCAAGCTTGTTGCACATGCAGGAACAGCTTCAGCCGCGAATGGCCGATCGGCGACAGTGTTCGCCCGACCGAGGCCATTCGCGGCTGAAGCCGCTCCTACAAACCGTTCCTGCAACCGCTGCCGCGAAACGGACGCACCGCCTTGCGGCGGCCTACTTGATCATCCGCAGGCAATACTTGTCGTAATCGGCATCGATGCGCTGGCGCTTGGCCTTCATCTTCTCCAGGTCCCACGGCTTGGTCGCGCCCATGCGCTGGCGCTTTTCCATCAGCATCAGCTCGTCGACGTATTTCTCGCAGCGCGTCTTTTCCGGCCCGGTCAGGTGCTCGTAGAAGATCGGCGAGTACTTGTCGGGCAGCGTGATCGGTTCCGGAGTGGGCTTGGGTTTGGCGGCCAGCGCCGGCAGGGCCAGCAGCGCGGCGAGGATCAGGGCATGACGCATGGTCGGCTTTCTTGTCGGGCCAGGAGGGCGACGGCGTCGTGCAGCCGCCGCGCGAAGGCGAAATCATGCCATGCCCGCGCACCGCAGCGCGCCACCGGCAGCACGCCGGCCAGGCTGTTGCTCAGCAGCACGGCGTCGGCCGTGGCCAGCGCCTCGGCCGTGAAGGCGCGCAGCTCGACCGCGATGCCGAGCGCCGCGGCGCATTCCAGCACCAGCTCGCGCGTCACGCCGGCCACGCCGCAGTCGGCCAGCGGATGGGTCAGCAGCGTGCCGCCCGCCAGCAGGTAGAGATTGGTCATCACGCCTTCGACCAGCTCGCCGCGCGCATTGGCCATCAGGCCGTCGAACAGCGCCGGGTCGTCCCACTCGCGCCGCGCCATCACCTGGTCGAGCCGGTTCAGATGCTTGAGCCCGGCGAGGCCGGGCTGGATGGCCAGCGGCCAGTCACACAGCCGCACCGCCACGCCGTGCTCGCGCAGGCCGGCCGGGTAGGCCGGCAGCGGTCCGGCCTGCACGATGCGGGTGGCCGGCACCTCGGCCGCGCAGGCATAGCCGCGCGCGCCGACGCCGCGCGTCACCGTCAGCTTGACCGCCGCGTCGTGCGGCGCCAGCGCGGCCAGGTCGGCCAGCAGGTCGGCCTCGGCCGGGCAGGCGATGCCGAGCGCGGCGCAGTCGGCCGCCAGCCGGGCGTAGTGGCGCGGCCAGGCCAGCAATCGGCCGGCCTCGCAGCGCAGCGTGCGGAACACGCCGTCGCCATAGGCCAGGCCGCGGTCGCGCGCGTCGACCAGGCCGGCTTCGCTGCCATTCACCAGGATCCGCATGCGCCCTCCTGCCCTACCGGTCGGCCAGGCCCAGCGCGCGCAGCAGGCCGCGCGCCTTGGCGCGGGTCTCGCCCAGCTCTCGCTCGGGGTCGCTGTCGGCCACGATGCCGGCGCCGGCGCGGAAGGACAGCGCGGCGCCGTCCTGCATGAAGGTGCGGATCAGGATGTTGAGGTCGAGCGAGCCGTCGCGGTTGATGTAGCCGAGGCTGCCGGTATAGGCGCGGCGCGGCCGGTCCTCCAGCTCGCGGATGATCTGCATGCAGCGCACCTTGGGGCAGCCGGTGATGGTGCCGCCGGGGAACAGCGCGCGCACCGCGTCGGCCACCGACAGGCCGGGCCGCACCGTGCAGCTGACCGTCGACTCGATGTGGTGCACGTAGGTGTAGCTGGTCACGTCCATCAGCGCGTCGACCCTGACCGTGCCCGGCCGGGCGATGCGGCCGAGATCGTTGCGCTCGAGGTCGATCAGCATGATGTGCTCGGCGCGCTCCTTGGTCGAAGCGATCAGCCGCGCCTTCTGGGCGGCGTCCTCGGCCGGGTCGGGCGAGCGCGGATGGGTGCCGGCGATCGGCCGGGTCTCGACCCGGCCCGTGCGGTCGATGCGCGCCAGCCGCTCGGGCGAAGAGCTGACGATGGCGCGGCCGTCGCCGAAGTCGACATAGGCCGAGAACGGCGCCGGATTGGCGCGGCGCAGCTGGGCGAACAGGTCGAGCGGCCCGGCGCCGCCGGCCAGCTGCGCGTCCCAGCCGCGCGACAGGTTGACCTGGAACACGTCGCCGTCGCGGATGTACTGCTTGCAGCGCAGCGTGCCGTCGAGGAAGGCCTGCGGCTCGTCCTCGGTCAGGCCGGCCAGCACGATGGGCTGTCCGGCGAACGGCGCATCGACGCCGGCCAGCAGGCCTTCGAGCCGCGCCAGCTGGTCTGCGGTCTCGGCCACCAGCGTGGCGCGGCCGTCCTCGCGCGCCACGATCAGCGCAGCCGGCACCCGGGCCAGCAGGCCGAGCGGGAAGCCGGCGTCGTGGCGCGGCGGCACGGTCGATTCCAGCGTTTCGAGCCACTCGTAGCCGAGGTAGGTGAACCAGCCGCCGGTGAACGGCAGGCCGCTCGCATCGGCCGCCGGCGCCACGGCGATCGCCGCTAGGTCGCGCTGCAGCGCGGCGCCTTCGCCGGCGCCGTAGATGCGCACCGATTCGGGCAGCGCGAACAGGATGTCCCAGCCGGTGTCGCCGGCCGATTGCAGCAGGTAGGGGAAATCGGCCGGATAGGCCGCGGCCAGCGCCAGGAGATCGGGCGCGGACGGGAGCGACAGGGTTGGCATCGCAAGGGGCAGGAAACGAAACGCCGCGCAGTCTCCCGCGCGGCGTTTCGCTTGGCAAGCGTGCCGATCAGCCGGCCGCGGCGCTGCACCGGCCGTCGCGCGGCCGGCCGGCGGCGACGAAGGCGCGCGCCGCGCGTTGGAAGCAGTCCGGCGCCGCCCACAGGATGAAGTGCGGCGCGCCTTCGACCGCCAGCAGGCCGAGCCGGCCGTGCGGACGCAGCAGCGCAGCGTGGGCCTGCGCGCCGGGCCAGGCGGTCTTCGGGTCGAGCGTGCCGTGCAGCACCAGGGTCGGCGGCAGTCGGTCCGGCTGACGCCCCCAGGCCGCGTCGCGCGGATAGCGCGGCAGGCTCGGTTCGGCCAGCAGGCCCGGCAGCACGCTGGTGAACAGCAGTCCCTGCGCCTCCTGCTCGACCTGGGCAGCGGTCAGCCCGGGCCGCAGCGTGTTCTCCGAGGCGCTGACGATCTGCACCAGCGGGATCGACAGCGGCGACTGCGGATAGCGGCCCATGGCCTCGCCGATCGCGCGCTGGCGCGCCAGCACCTGCTGCAGCACCTCGCCACGGCCGGCGTCGAGATCGGCCAGCAGCGCCGGCAGCCTGCGGCGCAGCTCGGGCACGTCGAGCAGGCTGCCGAAGAAGGCGCGCGGATCGCGGCCCGGGATCTGCGCCCGCCAGGCCGGTGCCGGCTGCTGCGCCGCCATGGCCAGCACGCGGCGGTAGCGCGCCTCGGCGCTGCCCTCGGCCCCGCCGCGGCAGGCCGGCTCGGCCTCGCAGGCGGCCAGCACCTGGCGGCCGACCGCATCGACCAGTTCGGAGCGGCGGCTCAGATCCCAGCGCGGATCGGTCTCGGGCGGCACCAGCGAATCGAGGATCACGCCGCGCAGGCCCTGGTCGCCCAGCTGCAGGGTGCGCAGCACCAGCTGAGTGCCGTAGGAGACGCCGTACAGGTAGACCGGCCCGTCGTCGCGGAAATGGCCGATCAGGCCAGCCAGGTCGCGGGCGGCATTGCCGATGCCGAAAGCGCGCGCCCGAGCCGGATCGGCGCCGAGGCGGCCGAAGCAACTGCCCCACTCGGCGCCTTCGAGCGCCGCGCCGCCGGCACCGGCGACCGCTTCCTCGTCGGGGCAGAGCCGGCCCGACAGGCCGGTGCCGCGATGGTCGGGCACCAGCAGGTCGAGGCCGGGAAAGCTGCGCCGCAGGGTCGGCAGCAGCGGGTAGAACGAGGCCCCCGATTCGCCCGGCCCGCCGGCCACCAGCCAGATCGCGCCGCGCCGCCGCCCCTCGGCCGGGAACTTGCGTACGAACAGTTGCAGGCGCTGGCCATCGTCGGGCCGGGCGTGATCGAGCGGCACGTCCATCGCCGCGCACTGCGAGCCGGCCAGTTCGGCGAAGTCGCCGGCGTCGCCGCACGGCGCGAAGCCGGCGGCCTGCGCCGGCAGCGCCGTCAATCCCGCGGCTAGCCCCAGTCCGGCCAGCCACTTCCATCGCCGTGTTCGCATCGTGATATTCCTCTCTCGTGGTGCGCCACCGATCGGCGCGCCGGCCGGTATAGCACCGGGCGGGCGCCGCAAGGCAGGCAGGTGTGCCGGAATGCGCCGGCGGCCGACCGGGCGACGCCAGGCCGCGATGGAATGCAGCCGGCCGGGATGTGCACGGTTGCGCAAGAACGAAAAAGGCCGCCCCGAAGGACGGCCTCTTTCGTTCGGTGCGACCGCTCAGGCGCGCTTGAACACCAGCGTGCCGTTGGTCCCGCCGAAGCCGAACGAGTTGGAGATGGCCACCCGGATCGGCATGTCGCGCGCGGTGTTGGCGACGTAGTCCAGGTCGCAGCCGCCGTCGACGTCCTGCTCGAACAGGTTGATGGTCGGCGGACTCTTCTGCTCGTGCAGCGCCATCACCGAGTAGACCGCCTCGACGCCGCCGGCGCCGCCGAGCAAGTGGCCGGTCATCGACTTGGTCGAGTTCACCGCGAGCTTTTTGGCGTGGTCGCCGAAGCAGCGCTTCACCGCCATCGTCTCGGCCGCATCGCCCAGCGGCGTCGAGGTGCCATGGGCATTGATGTAGTCGACCTCGTCGGCGTTGATGCCGGCATCGCGCAGCGCATTGCGCATGCCTCGCGCGGCGCCGTCGCCGTCCTCGCACGGGGCGGTCATGTGGTGGGCGTCGCTGCTCATGCCGAAGCCGGCCAGCTCGGCGTAGATGCGGGCGCCGCGCTTCCTGGCGTGCTCGTATTCCTCGAGCACCAGCACGCCGGCCCCCTCGCCCATCACGAAGCCGTCGCGGCCCTTGTCCCACGGCCGGCTGGCGGTGGCCGGGTCGTCGTTGCGGGTCGACAGCGCGCGCATCGCCGCGAAGCCGCCGATGCCCAGGCGAGCGATCGCGCCCTCGGCGCCGCCGGCCACCATCACGTCGGCGTCGCCGTACTGGATGATGCGCGCCGCGTCGCCGATGCAGTGGGCGCCGGTGGTGCAGGCCGACACGATGCCGTAGCTCGGGCCCTGGTAGCCCTTCAGGATCGACACGTGGCCGGCGATCATGTTGATCAGCGAGCCGGGGATGAAGAACGGGCCGATCTTGCGCGGACCGCCCTGCATCAGCGCCACGCCGGTCTCCTCGATCAGCGGCAGGCCGCCGATGCCGGAACCGATGTTGACGCCGACGCGCTCGCGGTCGAGCCCGGCGTCGTCCAGCCCCGCGTCGGCGATCGCCTGCAGCGCTGCGGCGATGCCGAAGTGGATGAACAGATCCATCCGCCGGGCGTCCTTGGCGTTGATGTACTGGGTCACGTCGAAGCCCTTGACCTCGCCGGCGATATGGCAGGCGAGATCGGACGCATCGAAGCGCGTGATGGTGGCGATGCCGGAACGGCCGGCCAGCAGGTTGGCCCAGCCGGTGGCGACGTCGTTGCCGACCGGCGAGACATGGCCCAGGCCGGTGACGACGACTCTGCGTTTGGACATGGTGTCTTTCCTTCTACTGCGGTTCCGATCGCGCCAGCCTAGCGCGTCTCGATGACGGTGCGGCGAACTCGAACAAGCAACTGCTCAAATCGGAACGTATATGCGACAAGACCCCCATGCGAAAACGACGCACGGGGGTCTTGCGGGTTCGTCGGGCCGCCCGCGGGCGGCCGGTCCAGCGGGCATTACTTGCCGACGTGTGCCTTGACGTAGTCGACGGCTTGCTGAACGTTGGTGATCTTTTCAGCTTCTTCGTCCGGAATTTCGCACTCGAATTCCTCTTCGAGCGCCATCACGAGTTCAACGGTGTCGAGGGAATCGGCGCCCAGGTCTTCAACGAAGGACGAATCGATCTTGATATCGGCTTCGTTGACGCCCAGTTGCTCGGCGACGATCTTCTTCACGCGTTGTTCGATGTTTTCCATTCTTGAACCCAAACCTTTCGTATTGGATGGTCAAAAGCGCCCGCATTCTAGCAAAAAAACCGGGCGCAAGTTTAAAACGGGGAAATCCCCATCAATTCATGTACATACCGCCGTTCACATGGAGCGTGTTGCCGGTGATGTAGCCTGCCCGCTCGCTGGCGAGGAAGGCGACCGCGTCGGCGATCTCCTGCGGCTGGCCCAGCCGCTCGAGCGGAATCTGGCCCAGCAGCTTCTGCTTGTACTCGTCGGCCAGCACCGCGGTCATGTCGGTATCGATGAAGCCCGGCGCCACGCAGTTGACGGTGACGTTGCGGCTGCCGACCTCGCGCGCCAGCGAACGGGTGAAGCCCATCATGCCGGCCTTGGCCGCCGCATAGTTGGTCTGCCCGACCGAGCCGGTGCTGCCGACCACCGAGGCGACGCTGACGATGCGGCCCCAGCGCGCCTTCATCATGCCGCGCAGCACGGCCTTGGACAGCCGGAATACCGAGCGCAGATTGGTATCCATGATGGCGTCCCAGTCTTCTTCCTTCATGCGCAGCAGCAGCTGGTCACGGGTGATGCCGGCATTGTTGACCAGCACGGCGACGCTGCCGTAGGCCTTTTCGATCTCGTTCAGCGTTGCCTCGATCGCGGCCGGATCGTTCACGTCGAGGGCGAGGCCGGTGCCGGTCGCGCCGGCTTCGGCCAGGTAGGCCGCGATGTCGGCCGCGCCGCGCTCGCTGGTGGCGGTGCCGACCACGGTCGCGCCATCGCGCGCCAGCGCCTCGGCGATGGCGCGGCCGATGCCGCGCGAAGCGCCGGTGACCAGCGCGACTTTGCCTTGCAGGGACATGCTCTTGTGCTCCAGTTCTGGATTCTTAGACCGCCGCGGCGAGCGCGTCGAAGGCGGCCGGATCGGTCAGCGCGAACGACTGCAGGCCGTCGACGATGCGGCGGCTCATGCCGGCCAGGATCTTGCCCGGTCCGCACTCGGCCACCACGGTGGTGCCGTCGGCGGCCAGCCGCTCGATCGTCTCGACCCAGCGCACCGGGCTGTGCAGCTGGCGCGCCAGCGCGTCGCGGATCTGCGCCGGATCGGCGTAGGCGGCGACGTCGGCATTGTGGAGCACCGGGATGACAGGCGTACGGATCTCGATCGCGGCGAGCGCGGCGGCGAGCTTCTCGGCCGCCGGCTTCATCAGCGCGCAGTGCGAGGGCACCGATACCGGCAGCGGCAGCGCGCGCTTGGCGCCCTTCTGCTTGCACAGCTCGCAGGCGCGCGCCACGGCCTCCTTGGCGCCGGCGATCACCACCTGGCCCGGGGTATTGAAATTGACCGCCTCGACCACCTCGCCCTGGGCCGCTTCGGCGCAGGCGGCGCGGATCGAATCGTCGTCGAGGCCGAGGATGGCAGCCATCGCGCCCTGCCCTTGCGGCACGGCGTCCTGCATCGCCTCGGCGCGCAGGCGCACCAGGCGGACCGCGTCGGCGAAGCCGAGCGCGCCGGCCGCGACCAGCGCGCTGTATTCGCCCAGGCTGTGGCCGGCCAGGAAATCGGGCTGGCGACCGCCGCGGGCGAGCCAGGCGCGGTAGACCGCGACGCCGGCGACCAGCATCGCCGGCTGGGTGTTGACGGTGGCGTCGAGCGCTTCCTTGGGGCCGGCGGCGATCAGCGTGGCCACGTCCTGGCCGAGCGCGGCGCTGGCTTCGGCCAGGGTCTCGCGCACCACGTCGAGGTCGGCGAAGGCGTCGAGCATGCCGACGGCCTGGGAGCCCTGGCCGGGAAAGACGAAAGCGAGCTTCATGGTGGATTCCTCCGGGTTCACTGGCCGCGCGCGGCGCGGGCAGCTTCGAGATCGTCGCGCACGCGCCGGTAGGCGGGGCGCTGCTTGAGCTGTTCGAGGTAGGCGGCGACCGGCAGATCGGCGAACCAGTCGCGCTGGTAGACCGCCTGGGTCAGGCGCGTCACCAGCGGGATATGCACCGCCGCGGCGCAATCGGCCATGGTGAAACGGTCGCCGGCCAGCCAGGGCGAGAAGCTCGCCACCCGGGCGAAAGCGGCCAGGCCGCGGTCGAGCTGGGTCGCCACCTCGGCCTTCACGCCCTCGTCGAGCGGCGCGCCGAACAGCGCATGGCGCAGCAGCCGGCGCGCGACCAGCTCGACGTCCTGCTCCAGCATCTGCACCAGCTGGCGCACCCGGGCGCGCGCCAGCGGTTCGGCCGGCAGCAGCGGATGGTCCGGGTAGACTTCTTCGAGGTACTCGAGCGCGGCCTGCGATTCGCAGAACAGCGTGCCATCGACCTCGAAATACGGCACCTTGCCGGTCGGGCAGCGCACCAGGTAGTCGGCTTCCTGCGAGGGACCGGCGGCGATCTCCTCGAAGGCGACGCCCTTCTCCAGCAGCGCCAGCTTGACCTTGTTGTGGTAGTTCGAAAACGGGGAGCCGTACAGTTTGAACATGGCCAACTCCTGTGAAATTCGGCGAATTTGCCGCGAAATGCCGGCGAATATTACGCGTGGACGCCTGCTCTTGCCAGCAAGCGGTCGCTTGTTCGAGCCAGATGCACGACCGGCGGCCAGCAGGACGGCTACCAGCGCAGCAGCGCCGAACCCCAGGCGAAGCCGCCGCCGATGCCCTCGAGCATCAGCAATTCGCCCGGCTTGAACTTGCCGGCGCGGGCCGCCTCGTCGAGCGCCAGCGGGATCGAGGCGGCCGAGGTGTTGCCGTGACGGTCGAGCGTGACCACCACCTTGTCCATCGGCAGGCCGAGGTGGCGCGCGGTCGATTCGATGATGCGGATATTGGCCTGGTGCGGCACCAGCCAGTCGAGCTCGCTCTGCGGCAGGCCGGCCGCTTCCAGCGTCTCGCTGGCCAGCTCGGCCAAGGCCTTCACGGCGAACTTGAACACCGCCTGGCCATCCATGTGCAGGAAGGGCGTGCCGACCACGCCGCCGTGCGCGACCGAGGCCGGCGTGCACAGGATGTCGCGGTAGCGGCCGTCGGCGCGCAGCTTGGTGACCAGGATGCCGGGCTCTTCGGACGCCTTGAGCACCACCGCGCCGGCGCCGTCGCCGAACAGCACGCAGGTCTTGCGGTCGTTCCAGTCGAGGATGCGCGAGAACACCTCGGCGCCGACCACCAGCGCGGTGCGCGCCATGCCGCCGCGGACGAACTGGTCGGCGGTGGCCAGCGCATAGGCGAAGCCGGCGCAGACCGCCTGCACGTCGAAGGCGGCGCAGCCGTGCACGCCGAGCTTGTCCTGCAGGATGCAGGCGGTGCTGGGGAAGACCACGTCGGGCGTGGCGGTCGCCACCACGATCAGGTCGAGCTCGGACGCATCGACCCCGGCCGCTTCAAGCGCGGCGCGGCTGGCCTTGAGCGCCAGGTCGCTGGTGGTCTCGTCGGCCGCGGCGATGCGGCGCTCGCGGATGCCGGTGCGGCTGACGATCCATTCGTCGGAGGTGTCGATCTGCCGGGCCAGTTCGGCGTTGTCGAGGATGCGGGCGGGCAGGTAGCTGCCCGTACCGGCGATGCGGGAATGCGGCAATTCGGTCTCCATCGCGCCGCTCGTGGCGGCGCTTCGCTTGGGGATCGCCCGCGCGCTCATGGTCGCGCGGGTCGTTGTAGCGCAGGCAGTCCTGCGGATGAAACCATTGCGCCGATCCGGAAATCGGCGCCGACGGCGCTCAGGCGTCGTCGCCCTCCTCCATCGCCGTCACGTGTTCGGCCATGGTCGCGGTGATCTTGTGCAGCACGCCCGAACGCGCCTCCTCGAGCGCCTGTTCCAGCGCGCAGTAGAAGGCGAAGCGGTCGGCGCCGCCATGGCTCTTTACCACGATGCCGCGCAGGCCCAAGAGGCTCGCGCCGTTGAAGCGGCGCGGGTCCATGCGGTTGCGGAAGCTCAGCAGCACCGGCGCCGCCACCAGTTTGACCAGCTGGCGCCACCAGCTGCGGCTGAACTCGTCGCGCAGCAGCTCGGCCATCAGCTTGGCGATGCCTTCCGAGGCCTTGAGCGCGACGTTGCCGGTGAAGCCGTCGCACACCACCACGTCGACCGTGCCCTTGTAGATGTCGTTGCCCTCCACGTTGCCGTGGAAATTGAGCCGGGACGCCTTGAACAGCTCGGCCGCCTGCTTGACCGTATCGTTGCCCTTGATGTCCTCCGAGCCGACGTTGAGCAGGCCGACGCTCGGCCGCTCCTTGTGGCGCAGCGCACCGTACAGCATCGCGCCCATCACGCCGAACTGGTAGAGCTGCTCGGGCGAGCATTCGACGTTGGCGCCGAGGTCGAGCACGCAGGTGGCGTCGCGCTGGCTCGGCAGCATCTTGGCGATGGCCGGCCGCTCGATGCCGGGCAGCATCTTCAGCACGAAGCGGGCGGTGGCCATCAGCGCCCCGGTGTTGCCGGCCGATACGCAGGCATGCGCCTCGCCGGTCTTCACCAGGTTGATGGCGACCCGCATCGACGAGTCCTTCTTGTTCTTCAGCGCCGACTGCGGCGCCTCGTCCATCGCCACCACCTCGCTGGCGGGGTGCACCCGCAGGCGGGGGCCGGGCTTGGTGTGGCGTGCCTTGAGCTCGGCCTCGATGGCATCGGCCAGGCCGACCAGCACCACGTTCACGTCGGGGTGGGCCTTGAGAAACTTGAGGGCGGCCGGAACGGTCACGTGCGTGCCGTGGTCGCCGCCCATCGCATCGATCGAAACAGTGATTTCCATGCCGCGGAGGTTAATGTTGGCCTGCGCCAAGCGCTAGCTCGAAATGAAAAAGGCGCACTCGCAAGGAGTGCGCCTTTCCCGAAAGGGACTGCCCTGACGGCAAGGGAGATTACTCGCCCTTGGCCTTGATCACGCGGCGGCCACGGTAGAAGCCGTTCGGGCTGATGTGGTGACGCAGATGGGCCTCGCCCGTGCTCGGCTCGATGGCCAGCGCGGGAGCGGTCAGGAAGTCGTGGGCGCGGTGCATGCCGCGCTTGGACGGGGATTTTTTGTTCTGTTGAACGGCCATGGTTTTGCTCCTGGATCAAACTCGAAAATACGAAAAAGTCAGTGTTCGCCGCGCTTCAACTTGCCCTTGAGATCCGCCAGCACGGCAAACGGGTTAGGCTTTTGCGGTGTCGCCACCGCGTCCGCCGCCGCACCATCGCCGGCTTCGCACGCATCGTGCGCCGGCGCGTAGGGCAGCGACAGCAGGATTTCGTCCTCGATCAGGCCGATCAGCGCGAACTCGTGTTCGAACAGCAGCCCTTCGAGGTCCTCGTCGTCGGCTTCGGCGGCATTCATCCGGGCCTCGTCGGCGAACAGCGTGAAACGCGTCGCCACGTCGAGCTCGAACGACACCGGCTTGAGGCAGCGCTGGCACTTCAGCTGCAGCTCGCCGTTCAGCGCCAGGTCGAGCGTCGGCCGTTGCAGGCGGTCGATGCCGCCGGCCAGCGCGTAGCCGATCGGCGTGGCGGCCAGCACTTCGCCGCCGATGCGCGGAAGGTCGGCCAGCTTCAGCTCGCCTTGCAGCGTCCGGCGGTTGCGGGCGAATTCGCCGTTGTCGAAGACGGGGTTGGACATAAACGGTGAATGATATACTTCGGGCCGTTGAATCGTCAAAAGAAAACTGCCTTTTCGGCATGAGCCGCGGCCTTGCCGCAACAGCAGGCAAACAGGATTTCCCACCGACCATGAGCACGCCCCAACTCGTCCTCGGCTCCACCTCGCGCTACCGGCGCGAGCTGCTCGAACGCCTCGGCATTTCCTTCGACGTCGCCGCGCCCGACTGCGACGAAACCCCGCTGGCCGGCGAGACCGCCGCCGCCACCGCGACGCGGCTGGCCCGCCTCAAGGCGCAGTCGCTGGCGGCACGCTTCCCGGCCGCGCTGATCATCGGCTCGGACCAGGTGGCGCTGCTCGACGGCGTGCAACTGGGCAAGCCCGGCAACTTCGAGCGCGCCTTCGCCCAGTTGCAAGCCATGCGCGGGCGCACCGTGGTGTTCCACACTGCGCTGGCGCTGCACAACGCGGCCAGCGGCAATACCCGGGAAGTGGTGGTGCCGTGGCGGGTGACCATGCGCGATTACAGCAATGGCGAGATCGCCCGCTACCTGGAGCGCGAGCAGCCCTACGACTGCGCCGGCAGCGCCAAGACCGAGGGCCTCGGCGTGGCCATGATCGCCGCCATGGAAGGCAGCGACCCGGCCGCCATCATCGGCCTGCCGCTGATCGAGCTGTGCCGCATGCTGCGCGAAGAAGGCCATCCGCTGCCATGAGCGCCGGCACGCTCTACCTGGTCCCCGCCCCGCTCGGCGACGGCCCGCTCGAGGCGATCCTGCCGGCCGAGGTGCGCGGCATCGCCAACCGTATCGGCCACTGGGTGGTCGAGAACCCCAAGACCGCGCGGCGCTTCCTCAAGCTCTACGGACCCGAGCGCATGATGGCCGAGCTGGCGATGAGCGCGCTCAACGAGCATACCCGCGCCGCCGAGCTGGCCGCGCTGCTGGCCCCGCTCGAAGCCGGCCACGACGTCGGCCTGATCTCCGAAGCCGGCTGTCCCGGCGTGGCCGACCCGGGCGCTGAGCTGGTGCGGTTGGCGCACACCCGCGGCATCCGCGTCGCGCCGCTGGTCGGCCCCTCGTCCATCCTGCTGGCGCTGATGGCGGCCGGCGCCAGCGGACAGCGTTTCCGCTTCCACGGCTACCTGCCGGTGGAGGCCGGCCCGCGGCTCGAGCGACTGAAGGAGCTCGAGCGCGATTCGGCTCGCCACGACGAGGCCCAGCTGTTCATCGAGACGCCCTATCGTAACGACGCGATGGTCGACGCAGTGCTGCAGGCCTGCCGCCGCGACACCTGGCTGACAGTGGCGCGCAACCTGACCACCGCCGAAGAGCTGATCGTGTCCCAGCCGCTGGCGCGCTGGCAGGCCCAGCCACGGCCCGAGCTGAAGAAGCGACCGGCCATGTTCGTGCTCTACGCCGGGCGCTGAAGCGCGCCGCGGAATACCGGCATCGGAGAGCGGATACAATGAGTTCAGGCCCCCAAGGAGGAAAATCATGGCTGAACAAATCGAAAATCTGGTTCTCGAGCACCTCAAGGCGATTCGCATGGAAATGGCGGCTAACACCAAGGCCCTGGAAGGGCTGACCCTGCGCGTTGGTTCGCTCGAAGAGCATATCGCCGGCATGCGGCGCGATCTGAGCCTGCTGCACGGCGACCTGGCCATTACCCACAAACGGATCGACGATGTGGATCAACGCCTTGGTCGCGTCGAGCGTCGGCTGGAACTCGTCGGTTAGTTGAAGAAAAAACGTAACCCGTTCGCATATGAAAATCGCCGTAGCCCAATTCAACGCCACCGTCGGCGACCTCGCCGGCAATACCGACCAGGTCATCGGCCTCCTGGCCGAAGCGCGCGCCGCCGGGGCCGACATCCTGCTGGTGCCCGAGCTGACCATCGCCGGCTATCCGCCCGAGGACCTGCTGCTGCGGCCGAGCTTCTACGCCGCCTGCAATGCCCAGCTCGACCGCCTGCTCGACGTCGCCGACGACGTCACCCTGGTGGTCGGCCATCCGCTGATGCTGGGCGAGGAGCGCTTCAACGCCGTCACCGTGATGCGCGACGGCCATATCCTCGGCCGCGGCCAGAAGATGGTGCTGCCCAACAACGAGGTGTTCGACGAGTGCCGCTATTTCACGCCGGGCGCCTCGCCCTGCGTGTTCGAGCAGCGCTGCCATGACGGCAGCGTGGTCACCGTCGGCGTGCCGATCTGCGAGGACATCTGGCACCTGGAGCCGGCCGCCGAGGCCGCCGAGCTCGGCGCCCAGATCCTGCTGGTACCGAACGCCTCGCCCTACCACCGCGGCAAGGAAGACGTGCGCGAAGCCATCGTGCGGCAGCGCGTCGAGGAAACCGGCCTGCCCGTCGTCTACTGCAACTGGGTCGGCGGCCAGGACGAGCTGGTGTTCGATGGCGGCAGCTTCGCCATGAACCGTGCCGGCGAAGTCGTCGCGCAGCTGCCTACCTTCGAGACCGCGACCGCCGTGCTCGAATTCCACGACGGCGACCTGCTGCCCGGCCCGCAAGCGCCCGCGCGCAGCGAGGAGGAGAGCATCTATGCCGCGCTGGTGCTCGCCACGCGCGACTACATCCGCAAGAACGGCTTCCCCGGCGCCATCATCGGCCTGTCCGGCGGCATCGATTCGGCGCTGACGCTGGCCATCGCGGTCGACGCGCTCGGCGCCGAGCAGGTCCGCGCGGTGATGATGCCGACGCGCTACACCGCGCAGATCAGCCTCGACGATTCGCGCGAGATGGTGCGGCGGCTCGGCGTGCAGTACGACGAGATCGACATCGAGCCGATGTTCCAGTCCTTCCTGGCCGCGCTGGCGCCGCAGTTCGACGGCCTGCCGGTCGACGCCACCGAGGAGAACCTGCAGTCGCGCACCCGTGGCGTGATCCTGATGGCGCTGTCGAACAAGACCGGCCGGCTGGTGCTGACCACCGGCAACAAGTCGGAGATGACCACCGGCTACGCCACGCTGTACGGCGACATGGCCGGCGGCTACGCGGTGCTCAAGGACATCGCCAAGACGTTGGTGTTCCGCCTGTCGCGCTGGCGCAATACGGTGTCGGAAGTGATCCCAGAGCGCATCATCACGCGGCCGCCGTCGGCCGAGCTGCGCGAGAACCAGCTCGACCAGGACAGCCTGCCGCCCTACGAAATCCTCGACGCGATCATGGAGCGCTACGTCGAGCGCAACCAGTCGATCGCCGACATCGTGCGGGCCGGCTACGCCGAGGCGGATGTGCTGCGGGTGGTGAAGCTGCTGAAGGTGAACGAGTACAAGCGCCGGCAGGCAGCGGTGGGGGCGCGGATCACGCCGCGCAGCTTCGGCAAGGATTGGCGTTATCCGATCACCAACAAGTTCTTCAGCTAGCCAGCAGATCCGGCGAAGGCACGGCACACATCCCATGCAGGATCTGTCGCATTTCCGAATGCGGCAACAAAGAAAAAAGCCTGCGGTTCTCACCGCAGGCTTTTTCTTGCACCGGACAGCCGATTAGAACTTGAAGCTGCCGCTCAGGCTGTAGGCACGGCCGCGCGGATCGGTATAGCGCGCGTCGTAGCCCAGTTGGTGCGGGCCGCTGTTGCGGATGGTGAACGGCGGATCGCGATCGAACAGGTTCAGCACGCCGAAGGTCAGCGCCAGCGACTTGTTCAGCTGGTAGCGGGTCTGCCAGTCGAAGGTGGTGTAGGAACCGACCTGATGATCGTCCACCGTCACGCAACCACCGGTGGTGCCATCGGCATTGACCGAACGCACTGCGCAACCGGCCGGATCGTCGGCGCGCTGCACCACGTCGCGGTAGCCCGACTTGTAGTTGAGCGTACCGACATGGGTGAAGGCACCGCTTTCGAGTGTCGCGCTCAGCTTGCTGATGAAGCGGAAGGTAACTTCGCCATCTTCATACTTGCCGACATTGCTGTGGAAATCGCCACCCTTGATGGTCTGGTAGTCATTCTTCAGCATGTAGGTCGCGCCAAGCTGAGTCGTCAGGCGACCGATCGGCGTCTTGAAGCCGAGCCGGCCGTCGATGTCCAGACCGCGGGTGACCGTGGTGCCCATGTTGAACAGCTTGGCCAGGAAGATCGGCTCGTTCTTGCGGGACTGCGGGTTGTACCAGCTGCTGAAGGCGCTGCGGTAGGTGGCCGGATCGGCAAAGGCCGTGTCCTCATCCACCGAGTCGATCAGATCGTCGATCTTGACGTTCCAAAGATCGACGCCGATCGAGAAGTTGCTGGTCGGCTCGACGCGGAAACCGATGGTCCATTGCTCGGACTTCTCGGGACGCAGGTCGGCGTTGGTCGCGTTGAACTGCGTCCACTGGGTAGCCGACGGGTAGCAGACGCCCGACAGCGGATCGCCGGCCGGTACGGCCAGGCAAGCCGGGTGGGTACCGCCAGTCACACCGAACTGCTGAACGAAGCCGTCCTGAGTCTGGGTGACGGTCGGGACCTTGAAACCGGTACCGTATGAAGCGCGCACCAGGATGGTCTTGGCTGGCTGCCAACGGGCCGACACCTTGGCCGTCGTGGCCGAGCCGTCGTTCACCTTGTCGTAGCTGTCATGACGCACCGAACCGGTCAGTTCGAGGTTGTTGGCCACCGGCAGTGCGAGTTCGCTGAACACGCCCCAGGCATTGCGGCTGACATCGAACGGCACTTCGGTCGCCGAGTCGCCGGCGATCTGGTCGCCCACACCGCGCGCGGTCGACGATGGGTTGTAATTCTGCGCTTCACGCACGAACGATGCGCCGACGCCGAGCATGGCGGAACCGCCAGGCATCTCGAACAGCTCATGCGAACCACGTACGTCGACCGAATCCAGCGTCGACTTGGCGCTCTTGTAGAGGCCGGTGAACTGGATATCGTTGAATGCGGCTACGTTCGAACCGGGCAGCTTGAAGGGGTCGATGACCAGGTTGTCGAGAGCGGCCTGGATCTTGTTGGCCGAAACCCAGCCGCGGGTGTAGTACTCGTCCCACTTGCTCTCGGAATGGGTGTAGCCGACGTTGTAGTCCCAGCCTACCAGCACGCCCTTGAGGCCCAGGGTGGCATGGGTGGCGGTGGTTTCATCCAGCGTGGTGCGGTTGCCGGCATCAAGCGCACGGAAATAGATGATGGCCTGATCGTCCGCGTCCGCCACGAAGGTCGGATCGGCCGCGTGAGCCTGGGCCATTGCGTTGTTCCAGCCCGCGGTACCGTTGTTGATGGCGAAGCCCGACATCGGTGCCGGCGCGATCCGCGAGGTCATCTTGAACTTAGAGTGCAGCAGGTCGCCATACAGCGTATGGTCGCCGCCCAGACGTGCGCTGAACGAACCGACGAAGCTGTCCTGCTTCGATTCGGGATTGATCTCGATCGTCGAGGTGTAGTCGAAGCGGCAGGCACCGCCACGGAACACGTGGGCTGGGGCGCACTTGCCGTTGATGTCGTAGTACGGCGTGCCGAAGTAGGCATCGTCTTCGATCGACTCGCGATAGACCTCGAGGTTGGCAGGAATCGAGTTGATCGAGCCGTTGAAGAAGCGCAGCTTCCGTCCGTTGTGCTCGAAGTCGATCAGGCCACTCTTGGCGAACTCGCGATCGGTGGCCTTCATGGCCTTCTGTTCGTCGTGGCTGTAGCCCAGCAGTACGTTGAAGCCGTCGTTGTTGAGGTCGCCGAAGCCCTTGGTCACGCTGACCTTGTAGTCGGCGCCGCCTTGCTTGGACGGCACGGTGCCGGTCAGGGTGACTTCGCCGGCGGTTTCGTTCTTGCGCAGGATGAAGTTGATCACGCCACCGATCGCATCGGAGCCGTAGATAGCCGAAGCGCCGTCGGTCAGGATTTCGACGCGTTCGATCGCGGAGACCGGCAGGGTGTTCAGGTCGACGCCGCCGCTGCTCTGGAACGAGTTGCCGGCCCAGTTGGCCACGCGAGTGCCGTTCAGCAGAACCAGGGTGTGCTCTTCGCCGATGTTGTGGATCGATGCGCCCGAGAAGCCACCGCCGCCACCGCCGACCGACACGGCCGGTGCGGTGAAGCCTTGCATCGACGGCAGCTTCTGCACCAGATCCTGCACGCTGGTCGCGCCCGAGCGCTGGATGTCCTCGCGCTTGAAGGTCTGTACGGGCAAGGCGCCTTCCTTGGCGATGCGCTTGATGCTCGAACCGGTCACTTCGATCTTTTCGACTTTCCGCTCTTCATCTGCCGCGTGCGCCGCAACGGCGAAGCCCGCCAGGCCCATCGTGGCAACTGCGAAGGCCAGTCGCTTCATTTTCATCATGCTTTGAATCTCCCCAAGACTTGGATCGGTACGGTCACACCTGAGCCACTTGTCGGCCCTAAGTACTTATTCCGTATAAGCACCCGGTAAGGCGCTTCCTAGCTTCAACGAGTGGGGGCACAAACCGATATGGTCTAGTCAACCACCGCCGAAAGTGTTTCGAATCCTACTGACACTAGGCTTACCGCAGCAATTCTTCCCGGCACATATGCAACATGCCGCCCCTGAATGTTTCAATACAACAACACCCGGCACATGGACCGTCGGCTACGGGCCTGCGTCCGATCATGCTCCCGCAAACCGGCGACCCAGTCCCGGGCGCCGGCAAAAGTAAAAAAGGCCCGCATGGCGTAATGCTGTTCACTTAAGCCGAGCAGCCTTGAAGTCCACCGGATAGCGGGTCTTGGAGATCCTCACCGTCCTGGGTCTTGAGGGCCTGGGGCGGTAAGCCAGGAACAGTCCGCCTACGCCCGTCCGCAGTTCTGACAGGCGTCAGCCGGTTGCCGAGACCGGATTGGCTGCCGCCATGACGATCAGTTGCGCCGGAATGGATTGGCACGCCGGTTTGCAGCGTATCTCGGATGGCAAGCGCCCCAAGCTCGCTGTGGCCAGCCCCGCCTCGCGGCGAATCACGTTGTAAGCCAGCCCCCCAGACCTCCAGGTAGATCAGCTCGGCCTTCTTGCTGCGCAGGATCACTGCATCCTGCTGCATGCAACTCTTGATATCCCGCAAGCCCAGCGCGATCCCCCGGCACTACTGGTACAGCTCGGCCACGGCGCGGGCGCTGTAGCGATCGGCCGGCAGCGAGGTCAGTACGGTTTTGACCTTGTCCTGCCATTCGTAGCTGACCTCGCGTACCTCCCAGTAGGCGGGCAGTGTCGGGTTGCGCTTTCGCGCCCGCGGTGAAACCTTCATTCGCAGCAGGCGGTCCCGCTCGCCATGACGGATCACTTCCTCGCCGACCAAGCCTTGGCGCGCCGGGATCAGCCAGTGCCGGTGCTGACCATGCGTGTTCAGGTTCAGCGGCAGGTCGGCGCTGCAGAGGCCTTTGTCGAACAGGGCGAGGGTGTGATCGGGAATCTGCTGGAGAATGGTATGGGCCAGGCGTATCTCGCTTCGGCGATAGGGGCTGAGCTGGTCATCCAAGATCAGTCGGGAGCGCACGTTCATCAACGCCACCCGATGCATCATGTGAAACGGCGTCTGGCGTTCGGTGACGGTATTGCCGGAACCGAAGTGCGCTCGGAATTGAGGCCTATCCAGCGTGCGCGGCAGCGCACCGTCCACGGCGAACACCTGCAGGTCCTGCCAAGGCCTGACTAGAAAGGTGCAGCGCAGATTCCACCCATTCGACCGGGATGTTCTGGGTGAAGGTACTCAGATTGGAGAAGTTGAACAGGTCACCCAGATCGAGCAGATGCTGTTGGAAGGACATGAAAGAGCAGATGCTGTTGGAAGGTCATGAAAAAATCCGATGCCAGAAGGTCTGGCATCGGATTTTCGGAGAAGCATCTGCTGATGCTCAAATGCTTAAGTGAACAGCATTACCGCCATGGCGGGGCATTTCATCAGAGCAAGAAACGAACCGATTAGTTGAAGGTGTACTGCGCACCCAGTTGATAGAAGCGGCCACGGCTGCTGTACAGCTCGGCGAAGCCCATCTGAGTATAGGTGTTGTCGGAAGCGTTCTGGTTGCTGAACGGCGGCATGCGGTCGAACAGGTTCTTCACGCCGAAGTCGAGGCGCAGACCCTTGATCCCGGTGAAGCTCACCATCATGTCGGTCTCGGTGTGGCTCGGCACCTTGCGCGTGCCGGCCGGCAGCGGATTGCTGGCGCTGGGCTGCTCGTCGGTGTCGTAGAAACCGCCGGTCGTCCGGACCGCCATCGAACCCGCCCACTTGCCGGCGTCGAGTTCAGCCTTGACCGTATTGCGGTAACGCGGGCTGGCATAGATGCCCAGCGTGCTCTCCCATTCGCCGGCCTTCCGCTCGCGAGTCTTCTGGTAGTAGGTGATGGTATCGCCAATCACCAGCTTGCCGAAGGGCAGCTTGAGGCCGTACTGCGCATCGAGGTCGATACCTTGCGATTCAACCTGGGAGATGTTCTGCAGGTTGGTGAAAATCAGGTAACGATTGTTGGTCGGATCTTGCGACCAGCTGCCGGCCCGGATGGCATCCAGGATGGTCGGTTGATCGATCGCGTTGTCCTTCTCCACGCGCCAGAAGTCGATCGAGCCCGAGAACGCTCCCAGATCGGCCACGAGACCCAAGTTGTAGGTCTTGCCCTTTTCTGGCTTCAGTGCGGAGTTGCTGCCGCCGACTTGGTACGCCGGGATTTCGCAGTTGGCCGGCAGTCCGAGACCGGTACATTCCGCGGCGCCTTCGACGTCGATCGCACCTTGATCGGACGCCCCGAACAATTGCTTCAGCGTCGGCATCCGGAAGCTCTCGCTATAGGAGCCTCGGACCATGAAGTTCTTGGTCGGGCGATAGGAGAACGCCAGCTTGGGCGAGGCCTTCGAAGCGTCGTTGTCCTTGAAGCCCTTGGCGCTGCTGGAGTAATCGTCATAACGGATCGCGGCCTGCACTTCGAGCTTGTCCAGGACGGGCAGTTGCAACTCGACGAAGTAACCGAGAGCCTTCCGGTCTGCCGAAACGGCAGCCTGCTGGATGCTGCCGACGACCTTACCCGCCTGGGTCAGGGCATCGGGCGTATCGGTCAGCTCTTCCTTCACGTGGGAAACGCCCACCGCCCAGCCCATCGGGCCGCCAGGCAGTTCGAACAGCTCACCGCTGATCTTGCCGTCGACGAAGGTATTCTTGGATTCGCCCTTACGGACCGGCTTGACCTTCAGGGTTTCCACGAAGGCAGCATCGTTGGTGTTGACCGTGGCATCGATCCGCCCGCTACCCAGCGCATCCGCCCACAGGTCTGCGTTGTAGTAGTTCTTGTCGCTATTAGTCACCTTGCCATCGCCCTGACCGACCACGAAGGACCAGTCGAGATTGGCGGTGTAGCCCTCGACGCCCGCGACGAACTGAGACAGTGTGGACTTGCGATCGGTGATCCGCGGGCCGCCCTGCATGAAGCGGCCGGCGTAGTAGCGGCCATCCGGCAGCAGGAAGTAGTCAGGTACCGGGTGCGCTTCGAAGTGGTCCTCGGACTTCGAATAGAAGCCTTGCACATAGGCCCGGATATCGTTGGTGATCTTCACGGTACCCAGCAGCAGGCCGCTCTGGCGATCGGCGCCGTTGTATGCGGTCAGCAAGCTGGCATTAAAGTCGTAGCGGCAGCGCGTGCCGCTCAGTTGATCGGCAGGGCACGGACGAACCTGCTCGCCAGTGAAGGCGCCGTCATCGTTCAGGATGTTGCCGTAGGGCGAGAACGAGCTACGGCCATCCGAGCCGCCCAGGCGGCGGAAATCGACCGACTTCGAGATGTCGCGATCCTTGCGATAGATCGGGTCGCGCTTGAACACGTCGAGCGTGGCCAGCACGTTGAAGCCTTGCTCCTGGATGTCGCCGAAGCCCGCGGTCACGCTCGCGCTCTTCTCCTGGCCGTCGTCGCGGCTGGAAACGCCGTACTTGCCACGGACATCGATCGACTGATAGTTCTTCTTGGTGATGAAGTTGATCACGCCAGCGACAGCGTCGGCGCCGTAAATGGCCGAACCACCGTCCTTCAGGATTTCGACGCGCTCGATCGCGCTGATCGGGATCATGTTGATGTCGACTGCAGCGCCCGCGCCCGAACCATCGTGCAGGGCGTTAACCGGCAGGCGGCGGCCGTTCAATAGAACCAGCACATCGGTTTCGGACAGGCCGCGAATCTGGATATTGCCGGTACCCGAGCCCGACGGACTGTTACTAGCTAATTCGCCCTGATCGAAGATGTCGATGGTCGACAGGCTCTTCAAAAGCTCGTTGGTCGTGGTCGCGCCGGTACGCTCGATATCCTTGCGGGTGATCACCTCAACCGGTGCCGGACCTTCGGCCGTGACACGCTTGATGCTGGAGCCAGTCACCTCGATGCGTTCTGCCTTGATCTCTTCCGCAGCAGAAGCGCCGATGGCAAAGCCAGCCAGACCCATCGTGGCAAGTGCAAATGCCAGTCGATTCATTTTCATCATGCCGTAAATCTCCCCAAACTTGATCGAAACAGCAGCCTTGGCCCAGCTCGATTTGTAAACCCGCCAAGCCCCGCTATCGCAAACACGCCACCGTACGGCGCATTCCTGGATTCGGTCGAGCAGTGCCAGGCTCTAGCCGGCAGTCACCCCCGAAAGTGTTAGGGATCCTACTTACATCGCGCTCGCCCAAGCAATTTTTCCATACAGGTTTGCAACATTCTGTATCCAAGTGTTGGTTCATCACGACACCTCTCTTGGCCCATCCAAACCGCTACGGAATATATATTTCAAAGAAGAACGCCTATCTAGACAAGACCGGTCCGCAAATCTACATATGTCCAATATCCATCGTTCGCAGGCCAACCCGCCCGCAGCCTCAACGCTTCTCGGGCCAGCCCGCTCACAGCCCCAGCTCCCCCCACAACGCATCGATCCGCCGCGCGACCGCCTCGTCGCGCGCGATCGGCACGCCCCATTCGCGGCTGGTCTCGCCGGGCCACTTGTTGGTGGCGTCCAGCCCCATCTTCGAGCCCAGGCCCGATACCGGCGAGGCGAAGTCGAGGTAGTCGATCGGGGTGCTGTCGACCAGCACCGTGTCGCGCGACGGGTCCATCCGGGTGGTGATCGCCCAGATCACTTCCTTCCAGTCGCGCGCGTCGACGTCGTCGTCCACCACCACGATGAACTTGGTGTACATGAACTGGCGCAGGAAGCTCCACACGCCGAACATCACCCGCTTGGCATGGCCGGCGTAGGCCTTCTTCATGCTGACGATGGCCATGCGGTAGGAGCAGCCCTCGGGCGGCAGGTAGAAGTCGACGATCTCGGGGAATTGCTTCTGCAGGATCGGCACGAACACCTCGTTCAGCGCCACGCCGAGCACGGCCGGCTCGTCCGGCGGCTTGCCGGTGTAGGTGCTGTGGTAGACCGGGTCGGGCCGGCTGGCGATGCGGTCGACGGTGAATACTGGGAACCAGTCCTGCTCGTTGTAGTAACCGGTATGGTCGCCGTACGGGCCTTCGAGCGCGTGCAGATAGCCGCCGATCTCCTTCATCGGCACGCCGCGCTCGCTGCGGCCGCTCCAGCCGCGCTCGGCCGGAGCAATATGGCCCTCGAGCACGATCTCGGCGCTGGCCGGCACCTGCAGCGTATTGCCCAGGCACTGCACCAGCTCGGTCTTGCTGCCGCGCAGCAGGCCGGCGAACTGGTATTCGCTCAGGCTGTCCGGCACCGGCGTGACCGCGCCGAGGATGGTGGCCGGGTCGCAGCCCAGCACTACCGAGATCGGGAACGGCTGGCCCGGATGGCGCACCGCGTGCTCGCGGAAATCGAGCGCGCCGCCGCGGTGGGCCAGCCAGCGCATGATCAGCTGGTTGCGGCCGATCAGCTGCTGGCGGTAGATGCCGAGGTTCTGCCGCGCCTTGTGCGGCCCGCGCGTCACCACCAGGCCCCAGGTGATCAGCGGCGCGACGTCGCCGGGCCAGCAGTGCTGGATCGGGATGCGGTCGAGATCGACCGCCGCGCCCTCCACCACCACTTCCTGGCAGGGCGCGCGCTTGACCACCTTGGGCGCCATGTTCAGCACCTGCTTGAGGATCGGCCATTTCTCCCAGGCATCCTTCAGGCCCTTGGGCGGCTCGGGCTCCTTCAGGTAGGCCAGCAGCCGGCCGATCTCGCGCAGCGCACCGACGTCCTCGGCGCCCATGCCCAGCGCCACCCGGCGCGGCGTGCCGAACAGGTTGCCCAGCACCGGCATGCGCGGGCTCGGCACGTTCTCGAACAGCAGCGCGGGGCCGCCGGCGCGCAGCACGCGGTCGCAGATCTCGGTCATCTCGAGATGCGGCGACACCGGCTGGCGGATGCGCTTGAGCTCGCCCAGCGTTTCGAGCTGGGCCATGAAGTCGCGGAGGTCGTGGTATTTCATGCGGGGGAATTTCGAATCAGGCGAGTTGAAGGTCGAATCCCGCCTCTCGCGCATGGCGGATGGCGAGCAGGTGGATTTCGTCGTTGCGGTAGAGGTAGAGCAGCAGGTAGTCGTCGAACAGGTATTCGCGCAGTTCGCCCGAGCCCAGGCGCCTACGTACCCTGCCCCAGGCGGCCAGCCCCTGCACCGACTCCACCGCGTCGAGCCGGGCGGCCCGGCCGAGCCGCGGAAAGCGGGCCAGGTTCGGCACCACCTCGTCGCGGATCACGACCAGCAATCGGTCGACCGCCGTCTCGTGTCCCAGGCCCTGCCAGAAGGCCTCGATACGATCGACGTTGGCGTCGAAATTCCGGGTGACCCGGATGCGGATCATCTATTCGCGCTCGCGCCGTTGCAGCCGATCGGCCAGCCATTGCTCGGCCGGCAGCGCGGCACCGGCCTCCACATCGGCCAACCCGCGTTCGACGTCTTCCAGCAGCAGCAGGTTGATCCGCTCGCGCTCGAGCCGGTGGTAGTAGGCGAGCTTGCGCGCGTCGATCAAGGCGACGTAGCTCTCGCCGTTCTTGGTGACGATCTTCTCCGCGCCGTTGCGGACTTCCTCGGCCAGCTCGGTCAGGCGGGCTCGAGCCTGGCTGAATGGCACGATGTCTTCGATGGCGATACTCATGGCCAGCTCCACGTTAACGAATACATGCACGTTTGCAAGTATACGCGCTCAGGGCGCCGTACTGCTGCCGGCCCACTCGAGCAGCGCGTCGAGCACCGGCTGGCCGGCGCCGGCGCGGCCGTGGTTGAGGATGCCGACCACCAGCCAGTCGCGGCCGGCCGCGTCGCGCACGTAGCCGGCCACCGCCCTCACCTCGTCAAGCGTGCCGGTTTTGATCCGCGCCATGCCGGCCAGCGGGCTGTCGGCCAGCCGCCGCCGCATGGTGCCGTCGAGGCCGACGATGGGCAGGCTGGCGGCGTATTCGGGCGCGAAGGCACCGGCTCGGCCGGCCGCCAGCACCGCGGCCAGGTGGCGCGGGCTGATTCGGGCGTTGCGCGACAGGCCGGCGCCGTTGTCGATCACCAGCTCGGGGAAGGCCAGGCCGCGCCGGGCCAGCCAGTCGTGCGCGGCCTGCTCGGCCGCGGCCTGGCTGTCGGCCGCGCTGCCGGCGAGGCCCGCGCGCTGGCGCTCGGCGCCCAGCGTCAGGTAGATCGCCCGCGCCATGGTGTTGTTCGACAGCTTGTTGACGTCGCGGATCAGCTCGCCCAGCGGCGGCGACTGGGTCTCGGCCAGCAGGACGGCGCCGGCCGGCGTGGCGGCTTCGCGCGTGGCGCCGGCGATGCTGCCGCCGAGCTCCAGCCACAGCGCGCGCACCAGCCGGTCGGCGAAGTCGGCGGCGTCGAACAGGCCGAGGTAGCGGCCAGCGCGGCAATGGCGCGGAAAGCTGCCCTGCAGCGTGACCGCGACGCCGTGGCCGGCCATCGGTTCGATCGACGGCCGGGCCCAGCCGCCGGACCAGGCGGCGCAGTCGCCGCCGACCAGGCGCTGGCGGCTGGATGCGGTCACGCCGGCCAGCGGCGGCTCGATCCGCACCGTCACGCCGCCGGCGCCATTGGCGCCGGTTGTGCCATTGGCGCCGGTTGTGCCATTGGCGCCGGCTGTGTCATCGCCGCCGCTGTCCATGTCGAAGCGCAGCGCCTTGAAGTTCATCAGCAGCGCGTCGGGCGCGACGTTGTAGGCGCGCTCGGGCTGGTCGTCGAACGGCGCCGCGCCGGCCTCCTCGGCCGGCAGCACGAAATAGCTGCGGTCGAGCACCAGGTCGCCGGCGACGTGGCGCACGCCGCGGTTGCGCAGCTCGCGCAGCAGCAGCCAGACTCGTTCGTAGGTCAGCTTCGGGTCGCCGCTGCCGCGCAGATAGAGATTGCCGCGCAGCGTGTCGCCCTCGACCGGGCCGTCGGCGTAGAAGCCGGTATGCCACTGGAAGGTCGGGCCGAGCGTCTCCAGCGCCGCCAGCGTGGTCAGCAGCTTGAGCGTCGAGGCCGGGTTGAAGGCCGCGTCGGCGTTGTGCTCGAGCCGGGCCGGGCCGCCGTCGGCCGGCAGCACCACGGCGCCGAGCGCGCGTTCGGGCAGCTTGGCGGCGCGCAGCCGGGCCGCCACCGCGTCGGGCAGCGCGGCCATCGCCGGCAAGGCCAGCCCCAGCGCCAGCGCGATACGGCAGAACGCCCGCAGCGCGCGGCTCATTGCACCTTCACCGCCCACAGCGGCCCCCAGTCGCCCGCCGCACGGTACACCGTCGGCCGCGCCTGCAGGCGCCAGTCGCCGGGCTTCGCGGGCCGGAAGTCGAAGCGGCCGAGCGTCACCCGCTGCGGCTCGCCGGTCTCGACCAGCCTGTGGGCGTCGTCGAGCCGGATGTCGTCCAGGTACCAGCCGATGCGCGGATCGTCTGGCGAGTAGAAGTCGCCGCCGGCGAACTGGTAGCGGAAACGCAGCCGCACCAGCCGATCGGCATAGGGCGACAGGTCGACCCGCCGCTCGAAGAAGGCCGGTTCGGCGCTGGCGGTCTTGCCGTCGCTGCGCTGCAGGTAGACGGTCTCCCAGGCGTCGCGGCCCTCGACCAGCACCTCGACGCGGGCGACCTCGTCGAGCCCGGCCACGCCGCGGCGGCCGCGGAACAGCAGCGAGGGCTTGGCGCCGAGCGCGACCTGCTCGGCCAGCAGCAGGATCTCGTCGCCGATGCCGTTGTGGGCCAGCCGGAACGACTGCTTGCCCGAGGCGGCGGCTTGGTGGTCGAGCACCGGGTAGTTGTTGGCGCCGCTGTAGGAGAACGCGCCGTAGCCGTTCTCGGCGCCCTCGCCGACCGTCCACGGCTCGGTGCGCAGCGCGCGCCACTGGTAGCCGGTGGCGCCGGGCTGGGCCAGCACGCCGTAGCCGGCGCCCTCCGCCGCGCTGGCCCTTGCCGGGCCGTTGATGGTGGCTTCGCGCTTGTCGGGTGCCGGCCCGTCGGGATCGAACACCTTGACCTCGTATTCGAAGCGGCGCGTCTCGCCGGCCACCTTCACGTTGTCGACCACCACCTTGTAGGTGGCGTCGGCATCCGGCCTGGGCCAGATCGCGTCGTGGGCCTGGCCGTCGGCGCGCCAGACCAGGGTCGGCTCGCCGGCGCCGTCGTCGTAGGGCTCGAGCGCCACCGCCACCGGCTGGCCGGCGCGCGTCATGGCCACCGTGGCGGCGGTCAGGTCGGCGCCGGGGAAGGCGAAGGACCAGCGCGGGAACACCACCTGGTAGGGCACCCAGCCCGGCGGCGGCCAGGCCACGAACTCGCGCTTGAGCGTTGGGCGGTTGCCGTTGTAAAGACCGTCGAAGGCGGTGAAGGCGCTGGCGGTGCGCTGCGGATCGGCGGTGCGCACGTCGCCCAGGCCCATGAACATGGTGTTGGGGAACAGCAGCCAGCGGCGGTGGTTGGTGCCGTGGTTGAGTTCGCCGGCATCGCGCATGAAGGAGTCGATCGCCTCGGTGCCGTTGACCACCAGGGCGATGCTCGACAGGTGGGCGCCCTCCTGCGCATCGGCCGAGAAGCAGGCCCAGTCGGGCGTGATGTCGTGCGAGATGCGCGAATTGGCGGCGGTGACCAGGGCGGCGGCCTGGGCCTTGCGGGTGGCAGCCGGATCCTCGGTCATGTCGCCGGGCACGCCGGCCATGGCGCGGTACCAGTTGATCCGCGCCAGCATGGCGGCGCGGTGCTCGGCCAACGTCTCGCCCGGCTCGCAGCCTTCGAGACTGCCGCGCCAGAAGGCGCTCGGGTGGAAGCGCGGTAGCGCACCCGCCAGAACAGCCGCACCGCCTCGCGGCTGCCGGTCTCCACCGTCCAGCCGCGGCGCATGCCTTCGACCGGCGGCAGTTCGTGTTCATCGGGTTCGGGCAGGGGCGCGGCGCGCAGCGATGCGGCGGTCAGGGCGGCGGCCAGGCCGGCGAGCAGGAACTTGGACCTCATTCACACCTCGAGTGGATCGACGTCGAGCGACCAGCGCACCTTGCCCGCCTTCAGCTGGCGCAAGGCCGCCATCCAGGCGGCCAGGAAGGCCTGCAGCCGGCTGCGCGCGCCCGATTGCACCAGCAGTTGCGCCCGTTCGCGGTTGGCCAGCCGCGCCATCGGCGCCGCCACCGGATCCCACAGCGTGACCGCCGCATCCTCGGGCGCCAGCTCGATCGCGCGCTGCAGGAAGGCGATCGCCTCGGCCAGCGCGAAGCCGTCGGCGCGCAGGACCGCCTGGTGCACGAAGGGGGGAAAACCGGCGCGGCGGCGCTCGCTCGACTCGGCCGCCGCAAAGGCAGCATAGTCGTCGGCCATCAGCGCCGCATATAAGGGATGTTCTGGAAAGTCGGTCTGCAGCAGCACCTCGCCGGGCCGCTCGGCCCGGCCGGCGCGGCCGGCCACCTGGGCGAGCTGGGCGTAGAGCCGCTCGCCGGCGCGGAAGTCGGCCGAGTGCAGGCCGTTGTCGGCGCCGACCACCGCGACCAGCGTGAGGCGCGGGAAATCGTGGCCCTTGGCCAGCATCTGGGTGCCGATCAGGATGTCGACGCGGCCATCGTGCACCGCTTCGAGCGCGGCCTCGAAGCTGCCCTTGCGGCGCATGCTGTCGCGGTCGATGCGCAGCACCCGCGCATGCGGAAAACGCTGCGCCAGCATCTGCTCGAGCCGCTGGGTGCCCTGGCCCAGCGGGGCCAGGTCGCTGTTGCCGCAGCCGGGGCAATGCGCCGGCAGCGCCTCTTCCCAGCCGCAGTGGTGGCAACGCAGGCAGCGCTCGCGCAGGTGCACCGTCAGCCGCGCCGAGCAGCGGGTGCAGCCGGCCAGCCAGCCGCATTCGCCGCAATGCATGACCGGGGCATAGCCGCGCCGGTTGATGAACACCAGCGACTGCTCGTTGCGCGCCAGCCGCTCGCCGATGGCGGCCAGCGTGGTGGCGTGCAGGCCGTCGGCCAGCGGCTGGCGGCGGGTCGCCACCAGCCGCCAGCTCGGCGGCCGGGCGCCGTCGACCGCGCGCTGGCGCAGCGCCAGCAGGCGGTAGCGGCCGGCCTCGGCGTTATGCCAGCTTTCCAGCGCCGGCGTGGCCGAGCCCAGCACCACCGGCACGCCGGCCTGGCGCGCGCGGTAGACCGCCAGGTCGCGCGCCGAGTAGCGCAGGCCGTCCTGCTGCTTGAAGCTGGCGTCGTGCTCCTCGTCGACCACGATCAGCCCCAGCCGCGGCAGCGGCGTGAATGCCGCCAGCCGGGTGCCCAGCACCAGCGCCGCCTCGCCGCGCGCGGCACGGACCCAGCCGGCGGCGCGCTCGCCGTCGGCCACGCCGCTGGTCAGGCCGACGATGTCGACGCCGGGGAAACGGCTGCGGAAGCGCGCCTCGAGCTGCGGCGTGAGGTTGATCTCGGGCACCAGCACCAGCGCCTGGCGGCCGGCCGCCAGCACCCGGGCGATCGCGTTGAGGTAGACCTCGGTCTTGCCGCTGCCGGTGATGCCGTGCAGCAGGAAGGCGGCGAATTTGCCGCCGGCCGCGCCGGCACAGGCCTCGCCGATCGCCTCGACCGCGGCGGCCTGCTCGGCGTTCAGCGCCGGCCCGGCGGCCGCCACCGGCGCGGCCGGCGCCTGCACCAGCGCGCGCACCCTGCCCTGCGCCAGCCAGTCCTGCACGATGCGCCAGGCGCCGGCCGACACCGCGCGCAGCTCCGCCTCGGCCACCGGCCGCTCGAGCATCGCCGCCAGCCGGTGCTGCATCACGGCACGCGCGGCCAGCCCCTCGCGCAGCGCGGCCGGGTCGGCCGCCTGGTAGCGCAGCGCCTCGGCCACCCGGAACGGCGAGGGATCGCGGAAGCGCGCCGGCAGCGCGGTATGCACCACCTGGCCGATCGGATGCTGGTAGTAGGCCGCGCAGAAGCGCAGCAGGCCGAGCAGCTCGGCCGGCAGCGCCGGCAGGTCGTCGAGCACCGCCTCGACCGGCTTGATCGCGATGCCGGCATCGGCGGCCTGCTCGGCCACCTCCATCACCACCCCGACCAGCCGCCGGCTGCCGAACGGCACCACGGCGCGGCGGCCGAGGTCGGCCGCGGTCGCAGCCTCGACCGAATAGTCGAACAGCCGGTCGAGCGGAACATCGAGGGCGAGGCGAAGAAAAGGCATGCGGGGTCAAGCGATAAATTTGCGCGGCCGTGCGGAGCGCTTAAAGCCCCGTCGCGACAGGACTTTCGCCGCTTTCCACAAAACCTGTGGATAACTTTGTGGGAAAGTTTTGGTTAACAGGCTAAACCCCGGATGCGACAAGCGCTTTGCTGGCTTGCCCAAAAAATGGGCAAAAATGTTTCTCTTTTAAAATCAATGCCTTGAAAAATAAGACCGGGATGGCACGAATTTTGTCAAGGCTTGACAAGGCTGCCGATTGCCGCCCGAATGCTGTGCATAAGTTAGCGGCCATAGCGCCGACCGCACTTCAACATCGGCCGGCAAGTCCTTGTTTTTGCTGAATCAATCGCGCCTGCCGAATGGAGGGCGGCAGGCACGAAAACGGTGCGATCGATCAAACGGAATGGTAGGCGCGGGAAAGGCGATGGACCGCGTCGACCAAGGCGGTCACGTGCTCGGGCGGCGTGAACTGCGAGATGCCGTGGCCGAGGTTGAACACATGGCCGCTGCCGGCGCCGTAGCTGGCCAGCAGGCGCCCCACCTCGGCCTCGATGGCCTCGGGCCGGGCGAACAGCGCATTGGGGTCGAAATTGCCCTGCAGCGCGACGCGGTCGCCGACGCGGCGGCGCGCGGCGGCCAGGTCCATGGTCCAGTCGAGCCCGATCGCGTCGCAACCCGAATCGGCGATGTCCTCGAGCCACAGCCCACCGCCCTTGGTGAACACGATCACCGGCACACGGCGGCCGTCGTGCTCGCGCACCAGCTGGTCGATCACGCGCTTCATGTAGGCCAGCGAGAATTCCTGGTACTTGCCGTAGGCCAGCGCGCCGCCCCAGGTGTCGAAGATCTGCACCGCCTGGGCGCCGGCCGCGATCTGGCGGTTCAGGTAGGCCGCCACCGTGTCGGCGTTGACCGCCAGGATGTGGTGCAGCAGCTCGGGCCGGTCGTACATCAGCGTCTTGACCCGGCTGAAGGTGTCCGAGCCGCCGCCCTCGATCATGTAGCAGGCCAGCGTGAACGGGCTGCCCGAGAAGCCGATCAGCGGCACCCGGCCGTCGAGCGCGCGGCGGATCGAGGCGACCGCGTCGAACACGTATTGCAGCTCGGCCATGTCGGGCACCGCCAGCGCGCGGATGGCGGCCTCGTCGCGCAGCGGCCGCTCGAACTTCGGCCCTTCGCCCTCGGCGAAGTAGAGGCCCAGGCCCATCGCATCGGGCACGGTGAGGATGTCGGAGAACAGGATGGCGGCGTCGAGCGGATAGCGCTCGAGCGGCTGCAGCGTGACCTCGGTGGCGTAGTCGGGCGAGGTGCACAGCCCCATGAAGCTGCCGGCGCGCGCGCGGGTGGCGCGGTACTCGGGCAGGTAGCGGCCGGCCTGGCGCATCAGCCACAGCGGGGTGTAGTCGGTCGGCTGGCGCAGCAGGGCGCGCAGGAAGGTGTCGTTGTTCAATGGGGACATGGCATTCGCCGCCTCAGGCGGCCCACAGCAAGGGAATGGAATAACGGCGCAACTGCTCGTCGGCGCTGACCAGCACCAGGTCTTCGGTGCGGGCCTGCGCGACCAGCATGCGGTCGAACGGATCGCCGTGCAGGGGCGGCAACGCCCGCACGGCCTCGGTATGGCGGAAATCGATCGCCAGCGCCCGGAAGCCCTCGACCGCCAGCTCGGCGGGAAGGTCGACCGGACCGGACAGCTTGCCCAGCGCCTGCTTGATGGCGATTTCCCAACCGCTGGCGGCGCTGACCCAGATTTCGTGCGCCGGATCGGCGATGGCGGCGTAGGCAGCCTGGCCGAGACGCTCCGGATCGGCCAGCCACCACAGCAATACGTGGGTATCGAGCAACAGGCGCATCAATCGCCGCCCAGAAAGCCGCGCAGCACCTCGTCGGACAGCGGCGCGTCGAAATCCTCGGCGATCGCGATGCGGCCCTTGAGCCGGCCGCCGACGCGCCGGGGCCCGATCTGCTCCACCGGCACCAGGCGCACCACGGCGCGGCCGTTGCGGGCGATCAGCACTTCTTCGCCGGCCAGCGCGCGCTCGACCAGGTTGGAGAGCTGCGACTTGGCGTCGTGCATATTGGCGGTCAGCATGGGAGACTCCTAGCTAGATTAGCTAGATCAGATTATAACGCCGGTCTTCAGCCGAGCCAGCCCGCTTCGCGGGCGGCCTCCAGGCGCGGCAGCACGTATTGCCACAGCGCCGGCGCGGCGTCGTCGATCGGCAGGTTCTTGCGGATCACCTGCTCGAAGCGCACCGCGTTCTCGCGCCAGCCGATGCCGTCGTTGGCCAGGTTCTGCAGCATCGGCAGCAGCCGGTCGCAGGCGTAGGCGAAGCGGCCTTCCGGCGTCGCGCGGTCCTCGTATTCGCGCCACAGCGCCATGAACTCGTCGCGCTGGGCCGGCGGCAGCAGGCCGAACAGCCGCTCGGCCGCGGCGACCTCCTTGATCGCCTTGGCCGCGGCGCCGGCCTCGTCGTAGAGGAAGGTGTCGTCGGCGTCGATTTCGACGATGTCGTGCACCAGCAGCAGCTTGACCACCCGGTTCACGTCGACCGCCGGCTCGGCGTGCTCGGCCAGCAGCATGGCCATCAGCGCCACGTGCCAGCTGTGCTCGGCGCTGTTCTCGTAGCGCTCGAGCCCGACCGGCCGGGTGCGGCGCAGCACGGCCTTGAGCTTGTCGAGTTCGAGCAGGAAGGCGAGTTGGTCGGCGAGCGGGGTCATCAAGGCGAACTCTCCCGACCATCGATCTCGACGATCGGCATACCTTGTTCGAGCAGGCTCAAGGCCTCGCCCAAAGTCGCGCTGAGCAGGCTGCACAGCGAACGATTGCTGGTATTGCCGCAGGTCAACCACAGCAGTTGGGGCGGTGGTCCTAAGCGAGTCACCAAATCTGCGAAGTCGCTGTCCTTGGACAACAAGATAGCCCCGGCCTGCCGCGCCTCGGCGAAAATTTCGAGGTCCGTTGCATCGCGTAACCCCAGATCACGCAGCGCGTAGGCCGACAAGCCGAAGGTTTCGGTCAACCACGCGGCCAGGACCGGCGGCAACTGGGCATCGAGCCAGAGGATCATGCGGCGAGCCGTGGAATGTCGAGCCGGCTGGCGGCAAAAGCCAAGCAGGCACGGATATCGTCGGCTTCGAGATCTGGATAGTCCATCAGAATCTCGGCGGTATCCATGCCGTTAGCCAGCATATCCAGCACGTCGGCGACCCTGATCCGCATGCCGCGTACGCAGGGACGGCCACCGCATTGGCCCGGCCGCTGGGTGATCCTGGCCATCAAGGTACGATCAAGACTCATGATTTGCTCCAGCTGTCCTTCAGGCCCACCGTCCGGTTGAACACCGGCCGTCCGCCGGCGGCATGGTCGCGCCGGTCGGTGACGAAATAGCCGAGCCGCTCGAACTGGTAGCGGCTCTCCGGCGCCGCGTCGCGCACGCAGGCCTCGACGTAGCCGGTCACCACGCGCAGCGATTCGGTGTTGATGAACTGCTTGAAGTCGAGGTACTGGCCGTCCTCGCCGCGCACCGCGTCGGGCCGCTCGACCGTGAACAGGCGCTCGTACAGCCGCACCTCGGCTTCGATCGCGTGTTCGGCGCTCAGCCAGTGGATCACGCCCTTGACCTTGCGGCCGACCGGGTTCTGGCCCAGCGTGGCCGGGTCGAGCGAACACTTGAGCTCGACCACGCGACCGTCGGCATCCTTGACCACCTCGTCGCACTTGATCACGTAGCTGTAGCGCAGCCGCACCTCGCCACCCGGCGTCAGCCGCTGCCAGCCCGGCGGCGGCACCTCGGCGAAGTCGTCGCGCTCGATGTAGATCTCGCGCGCGATCGGCACTTCGCGCTCGCCGAACTCGGGATGGTGCGGATGGAACGGCGCCGAGCGCGAGCCGGTGGTGCCGGGCTCGAAGTTGGTCAGCGTCACCTTGATCGGATCGAGCACCGCCATCACGCGCGGCGCCTCGGCTTCCAGCGTCTCGCGCACGGCGCCCTCGAGCACCGACAGGTCGACCACGTTGGGCGTCTTGGAAATGCCGCAGCGCTCGGCGAACAGCCGGATGCCGGCCGGGCTGTAGCCGCGCCGGCGCATGCCGCTGACGGTGGGCATGCGCGGATCGTCCCAGCCGTTCACCAGCGCCTCGGTGACCAGCTGGTTGAGCTTGCGCTTGGAGGTGACGGTATAGAGCAGCTCCAGCCGCGAGAACTCGATCTGCTGCGGATGGCAGCCGATGGTCACGTTGTCGAGCACCCAGTCGTACAACGGGCGGTGATCCTCGAACTCGAGCGTGCACAGCGAATGGGTGATGCCTTCCAGCGCATCGGAGATGCAGTGGGTGTAGTCGTACATCGGGTAGATGCACCACGCGTCGCCGGTGCGATGGTGGTGGGCGCGGCGGATGCGGTAGATCACCGGATCGCGCAGGTTCAGGTTGGGCGAGCCCATGTCGATCTTGAGCCGCAGCGTGCGCGAGCCGTCGGCGAATTCGCCGGCGCGCATGCGGCGGAACAGGTCGAGGTTGTCCTCCACAGTGCGGTCGCGGAACGGGCTGTTGCGGCCGGGCACCTGGAAATCGCCGCGGTATTCGCGCATCTGCTCGGGCGTGAGCTCGCAGACGAAGGCCAGGCCCTTGCCGATCAGCTCCTCGGCGTACTGGTAGAGCCGCTCGAAGTAGTCGGAGGCGTAGCGCACGCCGCCGTCCCAGTCGAAGCCGAGCCAGCGCACGTCGGCCTGGATGGCCTGCACGTACTCGTCCTCTTCCTTCTCCGGATTGGTGTCGTCGAAGCGCAGATTGCACTCGCTGGCGTAGCCGCGCGCCTTGTAGTCGTCCTTGATGCCGAAGTTCAGGCAGATCGACTTGGCGTGGCCGACGTGCAGGTAGCCGTTCGGCTCGGGCGGGAAGCGGGTGATGGTGCGCGGGTGCTTGCCGGAGGCCAGGTCGGCATCGATGACGGTACGGATGAAATTCTTGATTTCGGTTTCGGCGGCCGGGCTGGCGTGGGACGTGGACATGAAGGCGTCGGCGATCAGGATTGGCGATGCGCCGATTTTACCCGATTCCGCCGGGCCGCCCGCCTCGGCGGCCGCTCAGCGTGGATCGAGGTAGCGCTTCTCGACGTAGGGCGAAGTCATCGCCGTCAGCAGCGCGCCGTAATCGAGGCTGAAGCGCACCCGCTGGCCGAGCGGGTAGTCCGTCCCGACCGCGCTGGCGTCGAGCACCAGGTGGTCGCTGCTGGCGCCGATCACCCGCAGCCTTGCGTCGTCGGGCTGCAGGCCGGCCAGGCGGATGTCCTCCTCGCCGATCGCCAGCAAGAGCCGGCGCATCGGCGCATCCGGCACCTGGTCGAACCGGGGCATGCGGCCGAACGCGTCCTTGCCGGCCAGGCCATAGGGCCGCGCCGGCTTGATGCGGTCCTCGATCACCGGCGCCGACAGCTGGAAGGCCGCCTTGCGGTAGGCCGCGCCACGGAACACCGACAGGAAGGCCGCATCGGGCAGCAGGATGCCCTCACCGACGCGCAGGTGGTTGATGCCGGCCGGCAGGCAGCCGGCGTCGAGCAGCGACAGGCTGGCCGAATTGCCGCCCGACACGATCGGCAGCTCGATGCCGAGCCGGCGGCGGAGGTCGCCGGCGACCTCGACCAGCACCGCCAGGTTGCGCGCGGTCGGCTGGATGCCGCTGATGCAGCCGAGATTGGCGCCGACGCCGAGCAGCCGGATGCCGGGCAGCGCCGCCACGGCTTGCGCGCAGCCGAAGGCTTGGTCCGGCAGCAAACCCTCGCGCAGGTCGCCCAGCTCGATCATCAGCACCACGTCGTGGCGCCGGCCCAGCGCCGTCGCCTCGGCCGACAGCCGGCGCACGGTCTCCAGTTCCGAATTGAGGCTGACGTCGGCCAGCGCCACCGCCGCGGCCGCCTGCGCCGGCGACGGCGCGCGCAGCAGCCACAACGGCCCCCGCAGGCCGGCCTGGCGCAGCCGGCGCAGATTGGCCAGCCGCGCATCGGCCAGTTGCGCCACCCCGCCGGCCAGCATGGCCCCAGCCACCTGCGGCGAGCCGCAGGCGACCTTGGTCACGCCGGCCACCGCGATGCCGGCAGCGGCGCACTGCGCGGTCACCGCCCGCGCGCCGCGCTCGATGGCCGCCAGGTCGATCTCCAGGCAGGCCTCGTCGCGGTTCGCGGCGCCGGGCATCGCCATGACCGGGCGCGGTCCGACCCTGATCGACATGGCCGGCCTCAACGACCGTAGACGTCGAAGTCGAAATACTTGTCCTGGATGCGCTTGTAGCGGCCATCGGCGCGGATCGCCACCAGCGCGCGGTCGAGCTCGGCCCGCAGCGCATCGCCCTTGCGCACCGCGATGCCGGCGCCGACGCCCCAGTACTTCTCGTCGCCGCGCTCGGGGCCGACGAAGCGGAAACCCTGGCCGGCGGCGGTCTTGAGGAAATCGGACTGGCCGACCACCACGTTGACCAGGGTACCGTCGATGCGGCCGGCCTTGAGGTCGAGGAAGGCATCGTTCTGCGTCGCGTAGTCGACCACCACGGCGCCGGCCGGCGCGTATTCGGCCTTGGCGTAGCGCTCCTCGGTCGAGCCGCGCAGCACGCCGATGCGCTTGCCCTTGAGGCTCTCATTGGTACCCGAGACGGCCTGGCCGGCCGGGAAGATCAACCGCGACGGCACCTTGTAGTACTTGTTGGTGAAGTCGACCGCGCGCTTGCGTTCCTCGGTGATGTCCATCGACGAGATGATGGCGTCGAACTTGCGGGCGTTCAGCGCCACGATGATGCCGTCCCAGTCGCTCTCGACGAAGCTGCAGCTGCGCTTGATCTCGGTGCACAGCGCCTGGGCGATCTCGATGTCGAAGCCGGTCGGCGTGCCGTCGGGCAGCTTGTAGGTGAACGGCTTGAACGTCGGATCGATGCCGATGCGCAGCGGCTTGGCGTCGGCGGCATGCGCCGCCTGCAGCATCAGCAGGCTCGCCGCCAGGTTGGCCACCGACGCGGCGATACGGGAAAAGGCCTTCATGTCACACCCCTGTGTAATATGCATGCGTGGAATGGGATCGAACGAAGGCCAGTACGGGCGGGACCGCCATGGCCTGGTTCGATCGACCGAAATTAACCAGCGCGATACGGCATGACCATCGAAATATAATCATGCGAAACATGCACACAGGGAATATGAGATGAGCACCGGCCGGCTTCCGCCGCTCGACCTCTTGCGCAGCTTCGCCGCGGTCGCCCACGAAGGCAGCGTCAGCCGCGCCGCCGAACGGCTCTACCTGACCCAGGGCGCGGTGAGCCGGCAGATCCAGCAGCTCGAGGCCGCGCTGGGTCTGGCCCTGTTCCAGCGCCAGGCGCGCGGCGTGACGCCGACCGAGGCGGGGCAGGAATTGCTGGCGGCGGTCGACCTGGCGCTCGACCACCTGGGCACCACCATCGAGCGGCTGCGCGGCCGCGGCGCCGGCCTGCAGCTCAAGCTATTGCCGACGCTGGCGCTGCGCTGGTTCCTGCCGCGCCTGCCGGGCTTCCAGAAGGCCCATCCGGACATCGAGATCCGCATCAGCACGGCTGAATTCCAGCGCGTCGACTTCGCCCGCGAGGGCTTCGACGCCGCCATCGTCTACGACCGCGCCGAGCCGGAGGGCATCCACGCCCTGCCGCTGTTCGCCGAGCACCTGACGCCGGCCTGCGCGCCGGCCCTGGCCGAACGGCTGGGGACGCCGGCCGACCTGGCCGGCTTCGACCTGATCCACCTGACGCCCGACCATGCGCACTGGCGCCAGCTCTTGGCGCGCGCCGGCATCGCCCATCCGCGGCTGGCGGCCGGGCCGAGCTTCGAATCGAACGACATGGCGGTGAACGTGGCGAGCCAGGGCCTCGGCGTGGCGCTGGCCGATCCGCTGCTGTTCGCCGACGACATCGCCGCCCGCCGGCTGGCCCTGCCCTTCCCGGAATTGCAGCTCGAGACCGGCTACCGCTACTGGTTCGCCTGCCCGCGGGCGCGGCGCGACGATGCGGCGATCAATGCGCTGCAGGCTTGGCTGCTGGCGCAGCTGGAAGGCACGAACGGCTAGCCGCGGAACATGAAGTAGACGGCGCCGAGCAGGCACAGCCCGGCCCAGACGAAGTCGAGCTTGAACGGCTGGTTCATGTAGAACACCGCGAACGGCACGAACACCGCCAGCGTGATCACCTCCTGCATGATCTTGAGCTGGGCCAGGGTGTAGACCTGGAAGCCGATGCGGTTGGCCGGCACCTGCAGCAGGTATTCGAACAGCGCGATGCCCCAGCTGGCGACAGCGGCGATGTACCAGGGCTTGGCCGACAGGTCGCGCAGGTGGGCGTACCAGGCGAAGGTCATGAAGACGTTGGAGCAGACCAGCAGCAACATGGACTGCACGGCAATGGGAATCGACGTGAACATTGGCGGCGGGACGATAAGCGTAGTCTGATAAAATCGCGAGTTTGTATCCCCCGCCCGTCCAGCGTCCAGCCGATGTCCGTCCCCCGCCCGTTCCGCCCGCTCCTGGCCGCCGCCCTGCTCGCCTGCGCGCATGTCGCCGGCGCATACGCCGGCGAAGCCGACGACATCGCCGCCCTGCTCGGCCGCGGCGATGCCGGCAGCGCGCTGCAACGCGCCGACGCGGCCATCGCCCGCGCCCCGCGCGACGCCCGCCTGCGGCTCCTGCGCGGCAATGCGCTGGCGCTGCTGGGCCGCAACGCCGAGGCTATCCAGGCCTATGCCGCGCTGAGCGCCGACTACCCGAACCTGCCCGAGCCCTACAACAACCTGGCCGCGCTGTATGCCCAGCAGGGCCAGCTCGACAAGGCGCGCGGCGCGCTGCAGAAGGCGCTGCAGACCAACCCGGCCTATGCCACCGCGCACGCCAACCTGGCCGACGTCTACGCCAAGCTGGCGGCCCAGGCCTACGACAAGGCGCTGCAGCGCGACGTGGTCGAACGCCAGAACGGCCAGGTGCCGACGCCGCTCGCCTCGCCGGCGCAGCCGCCGCGGCTGGCGCTGGTGCAGGACCTGCTGAGCAGCAACGCGGCACCGGCACGCGCGGCGCCGATGACGCTGCCGCCGACTGCGGCCAGGCCGGCCGAAACGCGGCCGGTCCAGCCGAGCCCGCAACCGACCCGCCCGCCGACCATCGCGCCGACCACGCCGCCGACCGTCCGCCCGCTGCCGCCCACCGTGGTCGCGGCCGCCAAGCCGGTCGCGCCGAGCCCCACGCCTACACCCGCCGCCAAGCCGATCGCGCCGACCGTCGCGCCCAGCCCGCCGCCGCTTGCCGACAAGCCGACCCCGCCGCCCGCCAACCCGGCCAAGCAGGCCGAAGAACAGGTCGCGCGCGCGGTGCGCGCCTGGGCCGACGCCTGGAGCGACAAGCGCGTCCCGGCCTATCTGGCCAGCTACTCGCGCCAGTTCAAGCCTGCCGGCTCGAGCCGCGGCGAATGGGAAAAGCAGCGGCGCGAGCGGATCGAGGGCGCGCGCCGCATCGAGGTGAAGCTGAGCAATCTGCGGGTGAAGCTCGACGCCGCCGGCGACACCGCGACCGTGCGCTTCGTGCAACGTTACAAGTCCGACAAACTCGACACTTCGACCGGCAAGACCTTGATTCTGGAGCGCAAAGGCGAGCGCTGGCTGATCACCGACGAGCGAGTAGGTTAAACTCGTGGCCATGCTGCACCGTACCTGGCCGAAAATCGCCGCCTGCCTGATCGCAGGGCTCTATATCGCCCCCGCTGCCAACTCCATGCAATGGCCGCACGGGACCGCCTTCCTCCGCCCGCAGCCGGCGCCGGCCGCGCTCCGCGCCGATCGCGACCCGGAACAGGCCATCGTCTCCGCGCTCACCGCCATCCGCCAGAACCGGCTCGACGACGCCGACAAGGTGGTCGACGCGCTGCTGCAGTCCATGCCCAACTACCGGCTGGCCCATCTGCTCAAGGGCGACCTGCTGATGGCCCGCAGCCAGCCGCTGGCCGACATCGGCGCGGCGCCGGT
Organism: Chitinimonas koreensis; assembly: GCF_014353015.1. Taxonomy (NCBI): domain Bacteria; kingdom Pseudomonadati; phylum Pseudomonadota; class Betaproteobacteria; order Neisseriales; family Chitinibacteraceae; genus Chitinimonas; species Chitinimonas koreensis. The sequence goes on along the minus strand of NZ_CP060704.1, from coordinate 1,386,620 downwards.
GGCCGACGACAAGCTGGCCGACCTGCGCCAGGAAGCCGCGGTGCGGCTGCTGCACTACAGCGCGCCGCCGCCGACCGACCATATCCCGGCCAACCTGCTGCAATTCGGCCCCGGCCAGCGCTACGCGGTGGTGATCGACGCCAGCCGCGCGCGCATCTTCCTCTACCGCAACGACGGCGGCGTGCCGCGCTACGTGCGCGACTTCTACGCCACCATCGGCAAGCTCGGCGTCGACAAGAACCGCGCCGGCGACCAGCGCACGCCGCTGGGCATCTACTTCGTCACCGGCCACATGGCGCGCGAGGAGCTCGACCGCCGCTACGGCAGCCTGGCCGAGCTGTACGGCGTCGGCGCCTGGCCGCTCAGTTACCCGAACGACCTGGACCGCCGCGAAGGCCGCACCGGCAGCGGCATCTGGCTGCACGGCGTGCCCTACGACACCTACAGCCGCGCGCCCAAGGCCTCCAACGGCTGCGTGGCGCTGACCAACGCCGACATGGGCGCGCTCGGCGAATACCTGCTGCCCGGCACCCCGGTGGTGATCGCCGAACGGATCGAATGGCTCGACCGCGAGACCTGGAGCCGCCGCCGCGCCGGCGCACAGGCCGAGGTCGAGCAATGGCGGCGCGACTGGGAAAGCCTCGACACCTCGCGCTATCTCGCCCACTACGCCAGCGACTTCCGCAGCGGCAACCTCGACCTGGCCGGCTGGAGCAGCCAGAAGCGCAGCGTCGGCGCCGGCAAGCAGTGGAGCCAGGTCAAGCTCGACCAGCTCAGCCTGTTCGCCTACCCGACCGCGCAGGGTAGCCTGCTGATGGCCGATTTCGAGCAGGACTACCGCAGCAACAACCTCGAGAACCGCATGAAGAAGCGGCTCTACTTCAAGCGCGAGGCCCAGGACTGGCGCATCGTCTACGAGGGCACGGCCAGCTAGCCGGGCATTTGGATGCAGGCCGGGCTCCAAGCCATGCCCGACGGCGATCTCCGCCCCGCAGTGCGGTCGGGCATGAAGCCCGACCTACTCGTCACCTGGACATGCCTGGATCAATAAAAAGCCCGTCGCATGCGACGGGCTTTTTCGTGGGCGGAACGGAGGCCAGGTCAGATCACCAGGCCGCCGTCGACCGACAGCACGGCGCCGTTGACGTAGCTGGCGTCGTCGCTGGCGAGGAAGGTGTAGACCGAGGCGATTTCCTCGGGCTGGGCCAGCCGGCGCATCGGCACCTTCTCTTCCATCGCCTGGATCACCTTCTCCGGCATGTTGTTCAGGATCGGCGTGGCGACGAAGCCCGGGCAGACCGCATTGGAACGGATGCCGCGCTTGCCGAGCTCCTTGGCCCAGGTCTTGGTGAAGCCGATCACGCCGAACTTGGCGGCGGCGTAGTTGGTCTGGCCGAAGTTGCCGTACAGGCCGACCACCGAGGACGCGTTGAGGATCACGCCGGAGGACTGCTCGATCATGGTGTCGACCACGGCCTTGGTGCAGTTGTAGACGCCCTTCAGATTGATGTCGATGACGCAGTCGAACTGCTCTTCGGTCATCTTGGTCAGCTGCGCGTCGGCCACGATGCCGGCGTTGTTGACCAGCACGTCGATGCGGCCCCAGCGCTCCTTCACGCCGGCCACCATGGCGGCGATCTGCGCCTTGTCGGTCACGTTCACCAGGTAGCCCACGGCTTCGCCGCCGGCCACGGCGATCTCGCCGACGACCGGGTCGATGCCGGCCTGGTTCAGGTCGCAGACCACGACCCGGGCGCCCTCGCGGGCGAAACGCAGCGCCGTGGCGCGACCGATGCCGCTGGCGGCGCCGGTGATGATGCAGACTTTGCCGGACAAACGCATATTCGATGACTCCACTGATTGGCGGACCGCGCACGGCCCCGCTGACAGACCACCCGACCCGGCACCCGCCGGACGAAAGAAACGCAGCACCCCGGAGGGGTGCTGCGTTTTGTCTGCTCCATGCTTCTTCTTTGTCTGTATTCGGTTGAGCAGCCCTTGCGGCAACTCTAGAGACGGCGGCCTGGGCCACCGGCTTGATCGCCCGCTTTTGGTTCGCGGGTGCACTGAAGATGTGCGCGCATATTAGTACGGCAATTCTAGAGTGGCAACTCTAAACCCGAACTTTCCGCAACATGCGCGTCACACGATGCAGTTACGCAACAACTGCCGCCGAAGCGCCGTCCAGGCTCATTCCAGGCCTTGACTCGACAGGTATTCCTCGTAGCCGCCCATGTAGTGCACATAGCTGCCGTCGCCCTTGAGCTCGAGCACCTGGGTCGCCAGCGAGGAGACGAACTGGCGGTCGTGCGAGACGAACACCAGCGTGCCCTTGTACAGCTCGAGCGCCAGGTTCAGCGATTCGATCGACTCCATGTCCATGTGGTTGGTCGGTTCGTCCATCACCAGCACGTTGGGGCGCTGCAGGATCAGCTTGCCGTACAGCATGCGGCCCTTCTCGCCGCCCGACAGCACCTTGACCGACTTCTTCACGTCGTCGCCGCTGAACAGCAGGCGGCCGAGGATGCCGCGGATCACCTGGTCGTCGTCGCCGGGCTGGCTCCAGTGCTTCATCCAGTCGAACAGCGTCTCGTCGCTGGCGAAGTCGTCCTCGTGATCCTGCGCGAAGTAGCCCGGCTCGGCCTTGTCGGCCCACTTGATGCCGCCGTGCTGGCCGTGCAGCTGGCCCATCAGGAGCTTCATCAGCGTCGACTTGCCGACGCCGTTGCCGCCGATCACCGCCAGCTTCTGGCCGGCTTCGAGGATGAAGTTGAAGTTCTTCAGGATCGGCGTGCCGGCCTCGTAGGCGAAGTTCAGCTCGGTCGCCTCGAAGGCCTGGCGGTGCAGCTTCTGCCTGTCGTCGAAATCGAAGCGCACGTAGGGGTTCTGGCGCGAGGACGGCTTCACCTCGGGCATGCCTTCCTTGATCTTGTCGGCCAGCTTGAGCCGGCTGGTGGCCTGGCGCGACTTGGACTTGTTGGCGGCGAAGCGGGCGGCGAAGGCCTGCAGCTCGGCCACGCGCTCCTTGGCCTTGGCGTTGGCGCCGAGCGCGCGCTCGCGCGCCTGGGTGCTGGCCAGCATGTAGTCGTCGTAGTTGCCGGCGTAGAGCTGTATGGTGCTGTAGTCCAGGTCGGCCATGTGGGTGCAGACCTGGTTCAGGAAGTGGCGATCGTGCGAGATGATGATCATGGTGGAGTCGCGCTCGTTCAGCGTGTGCTCCAGCCAGCGGATGGTGTTGATGTCGAGGTTGTTGGTGGGTTCGTCCAGCAGCAGCACGTCGGGCGCGCTGAACAGCGCCTGCGCCAGCAGCACCCGCAGCTTCCAGCCCGGCGCCACTTCGCTCATCGGGCCGAAGTGCTGCTCGATCGGCACGCCGGCGCCCAGCAGCAGCGCACCTGCGCGCGCCTCGGCGTCGTAGCCGCCCATTTCGCCGAACTTGACCTCGAGGTCGGCGGCCCGCATGTAGTCGTCCTCGGTCGCCTCGGGATTGGCGTAGATGGCGTCCTTCTCGTGCATGGTCGACCACAGCTCGGCATGGCCCTGCAGCACCACGTCGATCACGCGCTGGTCCTCGTAGCCGAACTGGTCCTGCCGCAGCTTGCCCAGCCGCACGCCGGGGTCGAGGCTGACGTTGCCAGCGGTGGGTTCGAGATCGCCGCCGAGGATCTTCATGAAGGTCGACTTGCCCGAGCCGTTGGCGCCGATCAGGCCGTAGCGGTTGCCGCCGCCGAACTTGACGGAGACTTTTTCGAACAGCGGCTTGGCGCCGAATTGCATGGTGATGCCGGAAGTGGTGATCAAATCGAGGACTCCCGCCGTGCGCGCACGAAGCGCACGACAACAAAATAAAAAGCCGCGCATGGCGCGGTACGGCAAAATTGCGTAATTTTATCACGCGGGAACCGCCAGCCTTCATTTCCGGCGTGCGCGCCCGCATGGCAGCGGCAGCCGGTATGGCTGCCGTCCCGGCCCACCGCGGCGCCCCCGTGCCTACGCTCACATTCTAAGAACCATGTTCGATTTCAAAGGCTTGATCGATGCCCTGATGCGGCGCGCGCGCGACGAGCAGGATTTCGGGCCGACCGCGACGCAGATGATGGCCGAGCTGCCGCGCAACGAGACGCTCGCGGCGCTGACCGAGATCGTCAAGGCGCTGGCGGCGCTCAACCGCAATCCGCGCGTCGGGCTCAAGGAGCGCTACCGCGCCGTCGCCAATTTCGACGACAAGGCGCGGCCGCTGGCCCAGCTCTTGATCGCGGTCCACCGCGGCGAGGAGACGGTCGACGGCATCCAGCCGCGCCAGGCCATGCCGAGCCTGCTGGCCTGCTGGAAGGAGCTGGCCTCGGCCTACAAGCTCTGCCTCAAGCAGCATGCCCAGTCGCCGTCGCCGCGCTTCGCCCACGATGCCGAGCTGATCACGCTGCGCGCGGTCAGCTATTACGCCGAGCAGGCCAAGTGGGCCTACCTGCGCTATTTCGAGGCCGAGCCGCGGCTGTGGCGCAGCCTCAACCGGCTCTACCAGATCGCCGACACCGCCGGTTTCGCCCAGCGGCCGATCGCGCGCTACCCGGGCGACGCGCCGATCAGCGTGGCCACGCTGTACGCCCACGCCATGCTGCTCGAGCTGGCCGAGCCGGCGCGGCGGCGGCCCGAGGAGATCTGGCTGCTCGACCAGGCGCTGTCGCACTGGGTCGCGCGGGTCCCGGTCGAGAAGATCATCCGGCCGCGCGAGCAGACCTACGCGGTCAACCTCGACGAGCCGGCGCCGCCGGTCAAGCTCCGCCGCAACATGGTCGGCGAGCGCTACCGCTACCTGTCGACCGAACCGCTGGCCCAGTTCCTGGCCGAACTGGCCGACGCAGTGCGCGGCGGCGCCAGACCGGCCGAACTGGCCACCAAGGACGAGCAACTGGCGGCGCACATTCCCGACCTGCTCGACGACCTGGCGCTGGTCTATTCGCGCGAGGGCCAGAGCCGTTCGCGCCGCAGCGAGCGGCGCAAGCACGAGCAGGCGGTGCTGGCGCTGACCGGCCTGGAGCGCATCCACCACGCGCTCGGCGCCGCCGGCAGCACGGCGGAGTGGGAGAACTGGACCCAGGCCGACGAGAGCGCGAGCGGCGTGGGCGCGCACTACAAGGCGCGCTACAACGACCAGCTGGCGGTCGGCGAGGTGTTCGCCTACCGCCACGACACCCACCTGACGCTGAGCGTGGTGCGGCGGCTGCACAAGTCGCGCGACGCCCAAGTCAAGGTCGGCGCCGAGCGGCTCGGTCCCAACCCGGTGGCGGTGACGCTGGACAGCGCGGGCTACCTGCAGCCGGCGCTCTACTGCGCCGAATCGCCGCTCGGCGCACGCCTGCTGGTGCTGCCGCGCGCCGGCGGCGCCGAAGGCACCGAGTACCTGCTGGCGGCTGGCGGCAAGCGCTACCGCATCCGCCTCGGCGCCCCGCACGAAGTGCTGCCCGACTACGTGCTGGCCGGCTTCACGGTGCTCGAGCGCGGCTGAAGCCGCGGTCTAGCACGGCGGCGTTTTTCCCCAACCATCCTCCATTCATCTAGCATTTTGCATCGCAGCATGCAACCTGCCAGATCTGACCGTCCGATCCGCTCCGAAATCGACCGCGCGCCAGCCGGAACGGCCGGCGCGCGTGCCGGCAGCCCGTCCTGCCATCATATTCAGCCCATTGAAACGACAGGATAAATCCGCCGGCCCCACCCCATCCGGGCCACTCAATATATTAAAGATAATCAGAAATTCGGCGGTGCAACATTAATATGCCAAAGTCCTAATTTAAGCGAATCATGATGTGAAAAATGCATGTCGTGCGCATGTTGCAATACACCTGCATATGACGTTTAATTGCGCCTTCAAATACGCCTTATCCATAACCAGGAAATTCAACATGCAATTGCGTCAACAAGCACGTCGCCTTCGCAAGCAAGCCGGCCAAGGCATGACTGAGTACATCATCATCGTCGCACTCATCGCCGTCGCCGCCATCGGCGTCTACTCCGTGTTCGGCCAGACCATCCGTAACCAGACCGCCGGTCTGGCCAAGGAAATCTCGGGTCAGAACGCTTCGGGCGAAATCGGCAACGCGCAGACCACCGCGAACACCGCATCCACGCGCGGCAACGCCACCAAGGGCCTCGGCAGCTACAACGCCGACAACGACCAGGCTGCCGCCGGCGGCGGTGGCGGCGGTGGCGGCAACTAAGCTTTCCCACGCTTAGCGCCCGGAGCGGCCCGCATCGACGGGCCGCTCTTCGAGGCAGGCCGGTGCCGCAGCACGGCACCGCCTGCCTCCTTCAATCGAATCCCTCATCGAAAGTCCAGTCGCATGCGAGCGTTCCAGCGGGAGCGCCAGCGCGGCCACGCACTTTTGTTCGCGCTGTTCCTGATGGCTGCGGCGGGCCTGGGCCTGTTCTTCCTCTTCAGTGCCGGACAGATCACCGCCGACAAGGCGCGCGTCACCAACACGGCGGACGCGGCGGCCTACAGCGGTGCGCTTTGGCGCGCTCGGGTGCTCAATTATGACGCGTATTCCAACCGCGCCATCGTGGCCAATGAAATTGGCATAGCACAGGCCATGACGTTGTCGTCGTGGGTCCGCTACATCAAGATCCTGGCCCAGAACATCAACCAGTACACCCAGTACATCCCCTATATCGGCCAGATCACCTCGGCGATCGCGACCGCGGCCGAGTACGCCTCGACCTATACCGACTACGCCGCCAAGGTGGCCGTGCCGGCGCGCGACGTCTACAAGCAGGCGCTGGCCGGCAGCCAGGAAATCATGCATGCCTCGGCCAGCATCGTCGGCATGAAGATGGTGGTGGACTCGGTGACGCAGGCCAACGATCCGGCCTTCCGGGCGGCCGTGGTGCTGAGCGGCGACGACTTCACCTCGTTCACCCGCCGCTACACCGACAACGACCGCAACCGGCTCGCCCGGGTGGTGCTCGATTCGCGCGACGGCTTCACCCGCGACCGGCCGGCCAGCCCGTTCCCGCTGCCGCTGTCCAATACCTGCTGGATCGGCTTCGGCATTCCCGAATTCAAGAAGCGCGGCGCCACCAGCCTCGCCAGCCTCGATCGCTGGGACGCGGTGGACACCCACTCGGCCCACCTCAAGTATCGCCGGCGCTGGAGCTGCCGCAGCCGCGAAGTGCCGCTGGGCTGGGCCGGCGACGATGCCGCCGGCTCCAACGACGGCGGCAGCAGCTTCGCCCGCAACGACGTGATCGGCGGCAATTTCGGCAACTCGGCCGGCACCAACGGCAGCGCCCACAGCTATGCCAACAGCGAGAAGGAGGAGCTCAACGGCTACTCCGGCATCTCGGTGGTGCGCGAGCTCGACTACCCCAAGCTGAGCAACCGCGACGATCCGCGCACGCGCTTCGCGGTGATGGTGCGGACCTCGGCCACCCGCACGGCCGACAAGGTGAACCTCAACGAAGGCCGGATGAAGCTCGGCGACAGCCTGCAGGCCGGCAGCATCGCCTCGGTCAGCGCCGCCGAGGTCTATTTCAAGCGGCCCGAGCCCGCGCTGGGCGGTGCCCGCGCCGACGGCAAGGAGGAGCTGGCCAGCCTCTACAACCCCTACTGGCAGGCCAGGCTGGTGGCGCCCACCGACGCGGAGCGCGCCGAGGCGCTGGCCTGGAAGTCGGTGAACTGATTGGAAGACAACGCGGCCGGCGGCAGATGGGCGACAGACCCAGCGCCGCCGGCCCGGTCGACAGGGAGAAATACATGCTCGGAGGTTTCCGCCGGCAGCGCGGGCAATCGCTGATCGAAACCATGGTCGCCTGCCTGGTGCTGATCCCGGTGTTCGCGCTGGTGCCGCTGCTCGGCAAGTTCATCGACGTCAAGCTCGCCAGCATCGCCGCCTCGCGCAAGCTCGCCTTCGAGTGCACGGTGCGGCCCGAGGTCTGCCGCCAGTTCAATTCGCATCCCGAACTGGTCGACCAGCTGCGCAGCCGCTTCTTCCGCGGCAATGGCAACGAAGTGCTGGCCGGCGACGTGCCGGCCGACAAGGTCGACGACGACGCGCGCCGCAACCCGCTGTGGGTCGACCGCAAGGGCAAGTCGCTGCTGGAGAAATACAGCGACGTCGGCGCCCGGGTGGCCGAAGTCGGCTTCTCGCCGTTCGGTTCGGCCGGCGGCGCCTTCGTCAAGGCCGGCCCCGGCCAGTTCGGCCTGACGCCGGCCAGCGGCCTGATGGAGGCGCGTGTCGAGGTCGCGCTGTCGCCGAGCCAGACCAAGTCGTTCGACACCCAGCTCGACAGCCTGGCGCTGCGCATGCAGCACCGCACCACCATCCTGACCGACGCCTGGGCCGCCACCAATCCCTCGATGGTCAAGCAGCGCGTCAAGCAGGCCAACCACACGCTGGACGAGCTGACCGACGTGGCCTACGGCCTGGCCCAGCCGATCCTGGCCACCGCCGACGCCACCACGCTGGAGACGCGCGGCAGCCAGTTCCGGCTCAACGAGTTCGATCCCGACATCGTGCCGGCCGACCGGCTGAGGAACCGCTGAGCGAGCCTGCCATGGATCTAGATACCTCCGTGCCGAATCACGCTACTGCACAGGCCCCCGGCAAAGCCGGGCGCTTGCGGGCCGTGCAGGCTGAACCACCGGCTCTTCCTTGTTCGATTCCGACTCCCCCGCCCTCGCCGCTCCGGGGCCCCTGCAAAGTCGAAGACTTTGTGGGGTGGGCCAGAGGGGGCCTCGCTTCGCTCGAACAAGGACCTGTCAACCGTCCGTGAAATCACGTCCCGGATTCGACGCTGGTGCTGCGACCAACCGGATTGCGGCGGCGCTAGCCCTGTTTCTGTCGCTGTCGTGCGCCGCCGCCGCGCCGGCCTCGCGCCTGCCCGAGGGCCTGGCGGTGACCCGCGTGGCCGAATCGCTGGTGGTCAACGGCATCCCGACCTCGCTGTGGCGCTTCAGCAGCGACGAGGACCCGGACGCGCTGGCCCAGCGCCTGCGCCGGCAATGGCGCGCCGACAACGACGAGCAGCTGTTCGAGCAGCGCATGGCCGACGGCCTCGCCATCAGCCAGAAGGTCGGCGAGTACTGGTACACCGCCAAGCTCAAGCGCACCAGCTTCAACCGGGTCGAGGGCACGCTGGCCGCCACCACGGTGTTCCGCGAGGGCAAGCCGGCCAAGACGCCGCTGCCGTTCGAGCTGCCGCCCGGCATGCGCGTCGCGCAGCACACCCGCTCGTTCGACCACGGCCTCACCGGCGACCTGTGGCTGCTCGAGGGCGGCCAGTCGGTGCAGTCCAGCGCCGCCCGCATCGAGGCCGGCATCAAGCGCCTGGGCGGCGTGCGCGATCCGCAGGTGCGCTACCCCGGTTCGCCGCAGCAGGCCTACGCCGCCATGTTCACCTCCGGCGACAGCCAGTGGTCGGTGACGGTCGAGCGCCGGCCCGAAGGCACCTTCGCCGTACTCAACCGCATCCAGCGCAAGGATTGACGATGCAGCCCGTCCGCTTTACCGCCGCCCCCGGCCGCCAGCGCGGCCAGAGCCTCACCGAGTACGTGGTGATCGGCACGCTGGTGGCCATCGTGCTGTTCGTCGGCGATCCGAGCCCCATGGAGATGGTGCTCACCGCGATCCGCGACGCCTATCACAAGTTTTCCTTCGCCATATCGCTGCCCTGATCCCGCTGCCGATTTCCCGTTCCGATCTCATCCGATTCGATTGCCGTAGACCATGCCGAAATTTCCATCCGTTCCCCGTCCGGGCAAGAGCGCCGTCCTGCTGGTCGGCGCCGTGCTGTTCGGGCTCCTGGCCACCTTCGCCACCCGTACCTACATCCATCAGACCGTCGACGCCGAGAAGGCGAAGCTGACCGACAAGTCGGCCAAGGTCGAGGTGGTGGTCGCCAAGTTCAACCTGAACAAGGGCGACGTGGTATCGGAAGAGACCATGTCGCTGCGCAAGCTGCCGGCCGACACCGTGCCCTCGAGCGCGGTGAGGCCCGGCCAGTTCGACCGCGCCGCCGGCTCGCGCCTGATGGGCGAGATGAGGGCCGGCGAGCCGCTGCTGTGGCCGGCCATCGAGCAGGACGACGCCTCGAGCTTCGCCCACCGCGTCCGCAACGGTTCGCGCGCCTACACCATCACCGTCGACGACACCAACTCGGTGTCCGGCATGGTTCGCCCCGGCGACCTGGTCGACATCTACCTGACGGCCAAGCCGCCGGAGAAGGGCAGCCTGATCAAGGTCGAGGAACAGACCTTCCTGCTGCTGCAGCGCCTGCAGGTGATGGCCACCGGCCAGCGGGTGAAGAACGACGCCGCCCAGAGCGGCAGCCAGAACGAGCTGCAGGACTACGGCACGGTCACGCTGTCGGTGCTGCCGGCCGAGGCGCAGAAGCTGATCGTGGCCCAGCGCATCGGCCAATTGCGCATCACCCTGCGCAACCCGGACGACCAGCTGGCCGCCAAGGACGCCTCGCTCGACGCCTCGGGCCTGTTCGGCATGGCCCCCAGCAGCCCGCGCGGCGGCGGCGCGATGACCGAAGTGATCGTCGGCGGCAAGGGCGTCAGCCGCGAATGGCAGACGCTGGCCGGCCCGGCGGCCATGAACCCGCAGGCCGACACCGCCCCGCTGACCGTCCCCCGGCCGCGGCCCCCACGGCCGCCAAGTAAGCCCTCGGCATCGATTACGAAATAGAAGAACCACATGAACCTCGCATCGCTTTATTCCATGACCCGCATCGCGCTGTGCACGCTGGCCCTGTTCGGCGCCGCCGCACCCGCCCTGGCCGCGCCGATGGCCGCCCAGTCGGAGCGCAGCACGGCCGACCGCAACGAGATCGAGCTCTACGTCGGCCAGACCCTGGTGCTCAACGAAGCCAAGATCAAGCGCATCGCCGTCGGCAACGGCAACGTGGTATCGGCCTCGGCGCTCGACGACCGCCAGATCCTGCTGCTGCCCGAGAAGCCCGGCCAGTCGACCGTCCACCTGTGGCGCCAGAACGGCCAGGAACGCACGCTGATCGTCACCGTGGTGGCGGCCGACAGCCAGCGCCTCCTGAAGGAAGTGCGCACCATGATCGGCTCGATCCGCGGCGTGCAGGCCTCGCTGGTCGGCGACAAGGTGGTGCTGACCGGCGGCGACCTCAACGCCGAATCGGCCGCGCGCCTCAAGGAAGTGGTGACCCGCTACCAGGGCCAGGTGGTGAACCTGGTCAGCACGATGGGCCTGGAACGCATGATCTACATGGACGTGAAGATCATGGAGTTCAACAAGAAGGCGCTCGAGGATCTCGGCGTGAACTGGCAGAAGACGCTGAACGGCCCGCTGTTCGGCATCATCGGCGACTGGAAGAACAACCGTTACTTCCGCCTGGTGTCGGACGGCCAGCCCAACGGCAGCTTCGGCCCGATACCGAGAACACCGGCAAGGTCAAGCCGTTCCAGACCTACTTCGGCCTGCAGACCTCGGCCAGCTCGGTCATCAACCTGCTGGTCAGCCAGGGCGACGCCTACGTGCTGGCCGAGCCGCGGCTGTCCTGCCGCAGCGGCGGCAACGCCAACTTCATGGCCGGCGGCGAGATCCCGATCCCGATGGTCAACGGCGACGGCGAGATGTCGGTGACCTTCAAGCCCTACGGCGTGCTGTTCAACATCAAGCCGACCGCCAGCGAGAGCGGCGTGATCTCGGCCTCGGTCAGCACCGAGCTGTCGGCGGTCGACAGCGGCGTCACCGTCGGCGGCCTGCCCGGCTTCCTCATGCGCCGCACCGCGACCGACGTGAACCTGCGCGAAGGCGAGACGCTGGTGCTGTCGGGCCTGCTGAACGACGACACCGGCAAGACGGTGGAGAAGGTCGCCGGCCTGGGCGACATCCCCATCCTCGGCCACCTGTTCAAGTCCAAGCAGTTCCGCAGCAACCAGAGCGAATTGGTGGTGCTGGTCACGCCGCACTTCATCTCGCCCGATTCGCAACTCAACCGCGGCCTGATCGACAGCGGCGAGCGCCGCCTGCAGGAAACCAAGGAACGCATCGCCGACAAGGCCAAGCCGCCGGCGCCGCCGCTGGCCAAGCCGCCGCTCAAGGACCACTAGAACTGCGCCTCCCCGTCAAGGGGGAGGCTGGGAGGGGATGGGCCAGTCGGCTCCGCCCCCATCCCCACCCTAACCCTCCCTTGAAGGGGAGGGAATGTGCTTCTCAATAGATTGTGTATAGGTTTCAAGGAACGAGGACGATGCTGAACCTCACCGTATTCGAGAACGGCACCGAGCGCGAAACCATCGCGGTCGACCGTTTCCCCTGCCTGATCGGCAAGCATGCCAACAACCAGATCGTGCTGTCGGGCTGGACCATCGGCCGCGTCCACGCCGAGATCCGCGCCACCGAGCAGGGCTTCAAGCTGGTCGACCGCGGCAGCCTGGCCGGTACCTGGGTCAACAACGAGCGCATCGTGGAATTCGGGCCGCTGTCCGAGCGCGACGAGATCGTGATCGGCAGCTACCGGCTGCGCGCCCAGCTGCCCGACGACGCCGCGCCGACGGCGCCGCGCGCACCGGCCGCAGCGCCGGCCGCCGCACCGCGCGCCGAAGCCGCGGTCCGGCCGGCCCCGCGCCCTCGCCCGCTCCGGCCCCGGCCCCCGTCGCGGCGGCCCCGGCCGCCACCGCCGTCCAGGACGAGCAGCTGGCCGAATACCTGGCCACCTTCAACTGGCGCCAACAGGTTCACCAGCTGCTGCTGCAGACCATCGACCTGCGCCGGCGCGACATCCGCAGCCTGTCGGACGAGGCGCTGCGCAGCGAGACCGAGGCGCTGATCCGCGAAGTGATCGCCAGCAAGATCAGCCTGCCGGCCGACATCGACCGCGAACAGCTGATCGACGACGTGCTGCACGAGGCGGTCGGCCTCGGCCCCTTGGAAAAGCTGCTGGCCGACCCGAGCATCAGCGAAATCATGGTCAACCGCTCGGACGAGATCTTCGTCGAGCGCGGCGGCCGGCTGCAGCGCTACCCGGCGGCCTTCACCAGCGAGGAAGCGGTGCGCGGCGTGATCGAGCGCATCGTGGCGCCGCTGGGCCGCCGCATCGACGAATCGAGCCCGATGGTCGACGCCCGGCTCAAGGACGGCTCGCGCGTCAACGCCATCATCCCGCCCCTGGCGCTGCGCGGCGCCGCGCTGACGATCCGGAAGTTCAGCCGCAAGCGGCTCGAGGTCGAGGACCTGATCGGCTTCGGCTCGGCCAACCAGCTGATGTTCGACTTCCTCAAGGTGTGCGTCGAACGGCACAAGAACATCATCATTTCGGGCGGCACCGGCTCGGGCAAGACCACCCTGCTCAACGTGCTGTCCAACCTGATCCCGCGCGGCGAGCGCATCGTCACCATCGAGGATGCGGCCGAGCTGCAGCTCAACCACCCACACCTGGTCTCGCTCGAATCGCGCCCGACCAACCTCGAGGGCAAGGGCGGCATCAGCATCCGCGACCTGGTGCGCAACTCGCTGCGGATGCGGCCGGACCGCATCGTGGTCGGCGAATGCCGCGGCGGCGAAGCGCTGGACATGCTGCAGGCCATGAACACCGGCCACGACGGCTCGCTGACCACCGCCCACGCCAACACCCCGCGCGACGTGGTGTCGCGGCTCGAGGTGATGGTGCTGATGGCCGGCATGGACATCCCGGTCACCGCCATCCGCGAGCAGATCGCCTCGGCCATCGACATCATCGTGCAGCAGACCCGCGCCGCCGACGGCTCGCGCCGGATCACCCACATCGCCGAGATCACCGGCGTCGAGGGCGGCAAGATCCAGATGCAGGACCTGTTCCGCTTCGAGCAGCGCGGCTTCGACGCCAACGGCAAGGTGGTCGGCCACTTCACCGGCTGCGACGCGGTGCCGAGCTTCTACGAAGACCTGCGCCGCGTCGGCGTGCCGGTCGACCTGTCGATCTTCGACCGGGTCCAGCCATGACCGAGACCCTGCAGTCCTGGATGAACGAGGCGGCCCGCGCCGCCGACTTCGAGACCACCATCGTGCTGGTGGTGTTCATCTGCGGCATGGTGCTGTTCTGGTGCGTCTACCAGTTGCTGACCGGCGGCTTCGACCGCTACCAGCAGGTGTTCTCCGACCACGCCCGCGCCCACCTCGAGCAGATGTTCGTGTTCGTCGACATCAGCCAGCTGTTCGCCGTCAACGTGATCCTGGTGATCGCCGGCGGCATGCTGGCCTGGCTGTTCAGCGGCAACATGGTGATCGGCGCCATCGCCGCCGGCGCGCTGGCGGTGTTTCCGCGCTTCCTGGTCCGCATCGTGCGCGAGCGGCGCCACAAGAAGCTGCGCGAGCAGCTGCCCGACGCCAGCATGCTGATCTCCGGCGCGCTGCGCGCCGGCGCCGCGCTGCCGGCCGCGATGGCGCAGATGGTGGCCGAGATGCCGGTGCCGATCTCGCAGGAATTCGACCTGCTGCTGCGCGAGCAGCGCATCGGCGTCGAGTTCGAATCGGCGCTGGAGAACCTCGAGAAGCGCGTGCCGCTGGAGGAATACGCGCTGTTCTGCGCCGCCCTCAAGATCGCCCGCGAGACCGGCGGCAACCTGGCCGAGACGCTCGAGCGGCTGTCCGACACGCTGCGGCAGAAGGCCGCCATCGAGGGCAAGATCCGCGCGCTGACCGCCCAGGGCAAGCTGCAGGGCTGGGTGGTGGGCCTGTTGCCGGTGCTGCTGATCTTCTTCCTGTTCAAGCTCGAGCCGGTCGCCATGCATCCGCTGTTCACCACCTGGTACGGCTGGGTGGTGGTCGGGATCATCGCGGTGATGGAAGGGCTCGGCGCGATCGTGATCAAGAAGATCATCACGATCGATGTGTGAGCCTGGCATGGACTTTCTGACTTCATCGGTGATTCGAGCTGCGGTGCAGCGCCCGGCAAAGCCGGGCGTTAACGGTCAACGCAGCTCGGCCACCAGGCTCCTCCTGATTCATCCCTACTCCCCCGCCCTCGCCGCCGCGAGGGAGCCTCGCTGCGCTCGCGTGCGATGGCTCCCCTGCTTGCGTGCACCGGACGGGGCTGTAACAGGACTTTCCCATGATCTGGCTCGCTCTCAGCCTCGGCGGCGTCGCCTTCGCCTTCTGGCTGGCCTTCGCCGGCGTCCGCCAGGCCTTCCTCGACGTGCCCGGCGAGGACCGCACCTATCTCGACCGGCCGCCGACCTTCTACCGGCTGACCTGGCCGCTGATCCAGCTGGTCACCTTCCACACCGCCTCGCTGCTGTCGGTGCGCTACCGCCAGCGCAAGCAGGTGGAGCTCAAGGCGGCCGGGCTCGACTTCACGCTCGGCGCCGAGCAGTTCTTCTCCGGCAAGATCGTGGCCGCGCTGATCGCCATGCTGGCCGTCGCCATCGCCTACAGCCCGCTGGGCATGGCGCCGCCGTTCGTGCTGGCCTTCATCGGCGGGCTCGGCTTCATGCTGCCCGACCTGTGGCTCAAGGACGAGAAGCAGCGCCGCCACCAGCAGATCCTCAAGGCGCTGCCGTTCTACCTCGACATCGTCACGCTCGGCATCGAATCGGGCCTGAACCTGACCGGCGCGCTGGGCAAGGCGGCCGAGAAGCTGCCCGAGAACCCGCTCAAGTACGAGCTCGGCCGCACGCTGCGCGACATCCGCGCCGGCCGCTCGCGCGCCGAGGCGCTGCGCTCGCTGGCCGACCGGCTGCAGATCCCGGCCATCTCCAGCCTGGTCTCGGCCATGGTCGCAGCCGACAAGCAGGGCGCCAGCCTCGGCCCGATCCTGCGCGCCCAGGCCGAGCAGCGCCGCAGCGAACGCTTCCTGCGCGCCGAGAAGATGGCGATGGAAGCGCCGGTGAAGATGCTGTTCCCGCTGATCGCCTTCATCTTCCCCTGCACCTTCGTGGTGCTCGCCTTCCCGATCGTGATGAAGTTCCTGCAGGAGGGCCTGCTGTGAGCACCGCCACCACCGCCGCCGCAGCAGCGGCCGGCTTCGGCCTGCCGCGCGCCACGCTGGCGCTGCCGGCCGGGCCGCTCGAGCTGCACCTGGCCCACCGCCTGCTGCCGCGCTTGCGCGGCCTGCTCGGCCGCCGCCCCCTGCGGCGCGGCGAAGGCTTGTCGCTGGCGCCGTGCAACAGCGTCCACACCTTCGGCATGCGCTACCCGATCGACGTGCTGTTCCTCGACCGCGCCGACCGCATCGTGGCGATCCGCCCTGCCCTGCCGCCGTGGCGGCTGGCGCTGTGCGGCTCGGCCTGGCGGGTGGTCGAGCTGCCGGCCGGCGACGCCGCCCGGCTCGGCCTCGAACGCGGCCAGCAACTGCCCCCGTGACGGAGACCCCATGATGCGACTGTCCACCCTCGCGCTTTCCCTCGCCGCCGTGCTGGCGCTGCCGCCGGCCCTGGCCGCCGGCACGCCGGCCGCCGCCGCGCCGGCCGCTGCGGTCCCGGCCGCCACGGCGCCGGCTACCGACAAGCCGGCCGCGGCTGCCGGCGCCTCGGCGCCGGCCATCGGCCTCGAACAGATCGAAGCCGCCTACCGGTCCGGCGACTGGGCAGTCGCCCGCGCCGGCCTCGAGGCGCTGCTGGTCCGCCAGCCCGACGACCTCGGCGCCTGGGTCCGGCTCGCCCACGCCACCCAGCGCCAGGACGACTGGGCCGCCGCCAGCCACGCCTACCAGCGCGCCATCGCCCTGGTCGACACCCAGGGCCCGGGCGCCAGCCGCATGCTGGCCGAGCTGCGCTACAGCCACGCGCTGCTGGGCCTGCAACTGGCGGCCAGCGAACTGGGCGCGATGGCGCCGCTGGCCGTCCCGCCCGACTTCGCCGCCGAGCGCGACCGCCTGGCCGACGGCCTGGTCGCCCTGCTGGAGCCGCCGGCCGAGGAGCCGCTGCGCGACGAGCCGGTGCGCGCCATCGCCGAGCCGGTGCCGCCCAGGACCGGCCACTCCGCCGTGGCCGCCGGCGCCGCCGCGGTCAAGCCGCATGTCGAAATCATCCAGGGAGGCAGCAAGCAATGAGGCAGCAAGCACGCGCCCGCCGCCAGGGCGGCGCCAGCAGCATCGAACTGGTGATCACCCTGCCCATCGTCGGCCTGCTCGGCCTGGGCGCCCTGCAGTTCGGCCTGGTGATGCAGCAGAAGAACGCGCTCAACTTCGCGCTCGAGGAAGCCGCCCGCGCCGGCAGCGTCGGCAACGCCACCACCTCGTCGATCGAGGGCGGCCTCGCCCGCGGCCTGATGCCGGTGATGGTCGGCGCCACCAGCGCCTCCGACGTGCCGGCCGCCATGGCCAAGACCGTGCAGAAGATCGCCGAGGCCAAGGCCAACGGCTTCATGAGCTGGCGCCAGCTGAGCCCGAACAAGGAAGCGTTCCAGGACTTCGGCGTGAAGAACAAGAGCGGCCAGCTCGAGATCCCCAACGACAACCTGCTGCTGCGCTCGACCGCCACCGGCGCCAAGTCGGGCCAGAACATCCTCGACGCCAACGTGCTCAAGCTCGAGATGACCTACGGCATGCCGCTCGACGTACCGCTGGTCGGCAAGCTCTACAGCACCCTGGTCGGCGCCTTCACCACCGACCCGGTGGCCAAGCACATGCTGGAATCGCGCCGCATGCCGATCAACCTGGCCTTCGCCACGCGCATGCAGTCGCCGGCGATCGAGGGCGGCGCCGCGGTCGGCCACACCCAGACGCCGAGCAACGGCAACTCGCTCGGCCTGGGCCAGGTCGGCACCGCGCCCGACGCCGGCACCCTGCCGAGCAGCTACAAGAACGTCGGCGGCGGCACCAGCCAGGGCGGCGTCGGCATGCACTGGGGCAACGGCGACGTCGCCCCGACCGATCCCGATCCGAACGGCAACGGCAACGGCTGCCCCGGCGGCGGCAGCACGGTGACCGAGAGCCTGTCGACCGACCTGCTGTTCGACTTCGGCTCGGCCACGCTGAGCGCGAGCGGCAAGAGCAAGCTCGACGAGCTGATCGCCCAGGCGCAGAGCCGCAATTTCGAGTCGGTCAAGCTGACCGGCCACACCGACCAGATCGGCACCGACGCGGTCAACGACCCGCTGTCGCTCAATCGCGCCAAGGCGGTGAAGGACTACCTGCAGGCGCACGGCTTCCCCGACAAGCCGATCTCCACCGAGGGCCGCGGCTCGCACGATCCGATCGTGGCGAAGGGCAGCTGCCCCGCGAGCGGCCAGGCGCAGAAGGATTGCCTGGCGCCGAACCGCCGCGTCGACATCACCTTCCAAGGGCTGCAATAGACCATGCCGGCACGCCGCTCCCTGCTCCGTCTCGCATCGTTGCCGCTGCTGGGCGGCCTCCTGTTCTGGCTGGCAGCCAGCCCCGCCCAGGCGGAAGCCTGCGACCCGACCAAGGCCTGCTGCGGCGGCAGCACGCCCGGCGGCGCCACCTGCGGCGGCGAGGGCGCCGCCAGCCAGGGCAACAACTCCGGTACCAACCAGGGCGCCGGCAACCCGATCAACGTCATCACCGGCAACAAGTTCCAGCAGGAGACCGACCTGCCCGCCCTGCCCGGCGTGCTCGGCCTCGAGATCGTCCGCTACTACAACAGCCAGTACAGCCTCGTCCCGGGCAACAAGGGCATCCTCGGCCGCGGCTGGCGGCTGAGCTACGAAACCACGCTGCAGGACCTGGGCGACAGCGTCCGCATCGTGCAGGCCGATGGCACCCCGGTGCTGTTCCGCCGCGGCCTGCTCGAACCGGATCGCTACCGCAGCGGCGATCCGCAGCAGGGCGTGCTGAGCCTGATCCGCCAGGCCGGCCGCAAGCGCTACGCCTGGCGCTGGCCGAACGGCCGGGTGCTGAGCTTCGACGAGGCCGGCCGGCTCGAGCGGATCTCGGCGCCGAGCGGCGAAGCAGTCAGCCTGAGCTATGACCCGCGCGGCGCGCTGATCCGGGTGGTCGACCCGCAGGGCCGGGCGCTGCAGCTGAACTACCACGACGCCGCCGGTGGCCGGTACGCCGGCGTGCGCAGCATCGACAGCCCGGTCGGTCGCTTCGCCTATGCCTACGGCAGCCCGGCCCCAAGGGCGCGACGGCGCCGGCGGAAGAGCGGCTGGCCAACCTGGCCGGCGTCGCCATGCCGGCCGGCGTCAGCCGGCGCTACCACTACGAAGATCCGCGCTTCCCCATGCTGCTCACCGGCATCAGCGTGCACGGCAAGGGCAGCGACGGCCGCCAGCTCGACCAGCGGATCGGCAGCTACGGCTACGACGCCGCCGGCCGCGCCAACCTGACCGTGCGCGGCGAACCGGCGCGCCGGGAGAACGCCCGTCTGGTCGCCGGCACCGGCATCGAGCAGGTCGCGCTGAGCTGGCCCAAGCCGGGCCTGACGGTGCTGGTCGACAGCCAGGGCCAGCGCACCGAATACCGCAGCGCACAGATCGCCGGCCAGCCGCGCCTGCTCGAAGTGCGCGGCGCCGGCTGCAGCAGCTGCGGCCCGACCGATATGCGCTACGGCTACGACGGCCAGGGCCGGCTACGCGACGTCACCCGGCTCGACCGCGCCGGCCAGCCGATCGAGACCACGCGCACCGAGCGCGATGCGCTGGGCCGGACGGTCCGCACGCTGCGGATCGCCTATGCCGGCGGCAAGGCCGCCGCGCCGCAACTGCTGGCCCGCTACGAATACGCAGCCGCGGACGGCGAGCAGCAGCCGCTGCTGATCGCCAAGCCGAGCGTGCTGGCGGGCCGCGAACACCAGTGGCGGTTCCGCTACAACGCGCAGGGCCAGCCGCTCGAGATCAGCGAGACCGGCTACGGCCCGCTCGACGGCGAAGGCAGCGTGGCCACAGCCGAGCAGGCGGTGCCGCAGGTGCTGACGACGCGCTACCGCTACCGCCAGATCGCCGGCCGCAGCCTGCTGGCCGAGATCGACGGTCCGCTGCCGAACGGCCCGAACGGCGATCCGACCGACTCGGACGTGACCCGCTTCGACTACGACGCCGCCGGCCACGCCGTCGTCGCCGTGCTCGCGCCGGGCGGCCTCCGTACCGAGATGCGGACCTTCGACGCGGCCGGCCGGCCGACCACGCTGCGCCGCAGCGACGGCGTGCGCAGCATCGAGGCCGTGCTGGCCTACGATCCGGCCGGCACGCTGCAGGCCGTGACCCAGACCGCCGGCTTCGTCGACGGCCGCGCGGCCGACGGCGCCGGCGCGGTGCGCCGGCAGCGCTTCTTCTATGACGCCAACCGCCGGCTGACTCGCACGGTCACGCCCGACCAGGTGGTGCTGCGCACCGAATACGGCCCGGACGGCCGCCAGACCGGCCTGGTCGACGCGCGCGGCAACCGCATCGACAACCGCTACGACAGCGAAGGCCGGCTGCTGGCCGCGACCATCCGCGACGCGGCGGGCCGCCTGCTCGGTGGCGAGCTCGACCTGCGCGACGAGCGCGGCGCGCTGCGCGCCCGCCTGACGCCGGTCGGCCTGCAGATGGCCCAGGGCACCGGCCCGCTCGGCGACCAGGCGGTGCAGCTCGACGGCGCCGGCTACGCGACCGCGACGGTGCGCAGCGAGAACGGCGTCGAAGTGCTCGCCGCCGACCGCTCCACCCGCCAGTTCGCCGCCAATCGCGGCGGCCTCTTGTTCACCGACGGCGCCGGCCGCCCGCACGGCTTGCTGAAGGACGACTTCGGCCGCACCGTGCTGGAGGTCTCGCCCGACGAGGGCCGCATCGCCTACCGCCATCGCGCCGCCGCCGGCAGCGCGATCGTGGAGAAGATCCATACCGCGCTCGACGGCAGCAGCCGCACGGTGGAAACGCGGGTGATCGACGCCGCCGGCCGGCTGGTCCGCCGCGACCGGCCGGGCTGCAGCGAATCGCTGCGCTACCAGGGCGGCCTGCTGGCCCGGCTGGACGGCTGCGGCAACAGCCGCAGCTATGCGCGCGACGCCTTCGGCCAGATCACCGAGGACGTCCAGACCATCGTCCCGGCCGATGCGGCACAGCCGCCGGTCCGTTTCGCCGCCGCCTACGCCTACGAGGCCGGCAGCGGCCGCCTGGCCACCCGCCGGCTGCCCGACGGGCAGCGGCTGGGCTACCGCTACGACGCGGTCGACGGCAAGCTCGCCGCGGTCTACCGCGACGCCGGCTGGCTGGCCTGGATCGACCACACCGTCGGCGCCTGGCCGGCCGACCGGCTGCGCGCCCTGCTGCCGCGCTCGCTGACCGAGGAAGCGGTGGCGTCGGCCATCGAATGGCAGCCGTTCGGCGGCATCGCCGGCCTCACCCACGGCAACGGCCTGGTCCAGCGCAGCCGCTTCGACGCCGCCGGCCGCACCACCGCGCTGGAAGTGGGCACCGCCGCCAAGCCCGCGGCCGTCGAGAAGCTGGACTACCGCTACGACGGCGGCGGCAACCTCGCCGCCACGGTGCGCGGCGGCCAGGAATTCCGCTACGCCTACGACCCGATGCGGCGGCTGGCCGCCGAGCGGCCGACGGTGTCGACGCTCCAGGTCGCCTACAACCGCCTGGCGCAGCCGGCGCTGCGCGACGCCGACTACCGCTACGACGCGCTCGGCGACCGGCGCGACGCGGCGGCCGAGCGCGACCGCTTCGGCCGGCAGGTCCGGCGCGGCGAGCAGAACTTCGTCTACGACGACGCCCACCGGCTGGTCGAGGTGCGCCAGGGCAGCCGCAGCATCGCCCGCTACCGCTACGACGTGCTCGGCAACCGCATCGCCAAGACGGTCGGCGACCGCACCACCTACTTCGTCTACGACACCACCCACCGGCTGATCGCCGAGGCCGACGCCACCGGCCGCGTCGTCAGCCAGTACCTGTACGGCGACCACCGCCCTACGCGGCGATGCGGTCCGACGGCGGCCAGGCCCGCGCGCTCTACGCCGTCCACGCCGATCCGCGCGGCCTGCCGCTGGCGGTGACCGACGCGGCGCAGCGCGTGGTCTGGCAGGGCGATTTCGATGCCTTCGGCAATCCATACGCCAGACCGGACGGCGCGGTGCAGAACTTCGCCATGCCGCTGCGGCTGGCCGGCCAGTACGCCGACGACGAGACCGGCCTCTACTACAACGTCCACCGCTACTACGACCCGAGCCAGGGCCGCTACCTGACGCCCGATCCGCTCGGTCTCGCCGGCGGCGAACACGCCTATGCCTACGTCGGTGGCAATCCGCTGGCCGGCATCGATCCGCTGGGCCTGTTCCACATCCCGGGCACGCTGTTCGCCGGCAAAAGCCCGCTGAACGGGTTCTGGGACATGCCGATCGCCGACGGCGGGCACGGCGACATCGTCCGCATCGCGTTCTCGCAGTACATGCAGCAGGAGGGACAGAGCGGGCGCTTCTCGGACCAGTTCATCGACTGGGTGGTGCGCAACAACTACCACTCCGACGTCAACGGTTCGGTGTCCTGCTACCCGACGCCCTATACCGACGGCGGCGGCCAGTGCAATCCGAAGAACCACTTCGACAACCCGAACGACGGCCCGATGTACACCGACGCCGCCATGACGCAGCTGACCTCCAGCTACCAGGACGGCAAGAACGACAACTGGATCCAGGACTCGCTCGACCACATCAAGGCCAACCGCAACTCCTACCAGAACGCGACCTTCGCGCCGAACAACGGCGTGAACATCTCGCGCATCGTGGCGGCCTTCGGCCAGAACCTGCACGCGCTGGGCGACTTCTATTCGCACACCAACTGGGTCGATGCGGCCACCCGCGGCGGCTGCGTGCTGAACAAGGGCTGGGGCCAGACCGAGACCGGCTACATCCCGGTCGGGCTGGAGCAGACCACGGTCTGGGACGAGCAGGTACGCAGCGACCTGTTCACCGGCACCGTGGCCGGCATGAACGTCTTCTGTTCCAAGCCGCAGATCGGCGACGTCGGCTGCCCGTCGGACAAGACCACCCACGGCTACTGGAACAAGGACGGCGCGGAGGAGCTCGGCGGCAAGCAAGCCTATGAGGGGCCAGACATCTTCGGCTGGCGCGTCGAGGAGTACAACCCGAAAAAACCACCGACAAGCACCTACGGCACCGACTGGTACAGCGACGCGCGCTCCAGCCAGGCCGATCTCAAGAAAGGCGACCGGATTCTGGTGAAATACCCGGTGAAGACCAAGCACGCACTGGCGTTCTACCTCGCCGTCGAGCACACCAAGCTGGAGATCGCCAAGCTGTTCGACGGTGCAGGCAGCGTCTCGGTCAATGGGCAAAAGTTGACGGATATCTTCCAGATGGACAAGAAGGCGATGAAGGATAATCACATCGTTTATGACGACAACATCTCGAAGCTCTGATGCGATGAACCCTTCCTATCCCGGACGAATTGCGTTGGCCGCCGCGCTCTGCATCGCCAGCACCACGGCCGCCGCCATCGGTCGCCAAGACGTACTCGAATGCGGCCTGCCGGACGGCGGCAGGTTCGTCCTGAAATCCAGCTACGACTACTCGCTGGTGCCGCTGCCGTTCGGCCCCAATTCGCGCGAATCGAACCGGCGCGACTGGTCCGGCCGCTACGTCGACGCGGCGGGGCGGTCGTCCGAAGTACCGGCCTCGGTGATGTACAACAACAAGGAAGTGGCCGAGCTGGCCGAGGTCTGCGCCCATTTCGGCCAGCACGACGGCACGCCGCTGGCGCCGTACAGCTATCTGCGCCCGGACGGCAGTTGGCTGCCGGTCGCCGCCTTTCCCTGGAAGAAACTGCATCTCGTCCCCTCGGCCAAGCCCAGCCCATTGAGCGAAGCTCAACGCAATGCGTTGGCACAGGCCGGCATCCACCGCGCCACCTATCTGTTCGGCCTGATCGCGCCGGTGGACGGACGCCTGGTCTACGAGCAGCCGCTGCATCGCGCCGAGCGCGGCTATCTGTTCGCGATCCCGTTCGATGCGGTCTACCAGGCGTTTTCCGATGACGGCGGCCAAAGCTGGGGCGAGCCGCAGATTTCGTCCCGCTCCGAGCTGTTCGAGCTCGGCAAGCCCTGGCTGGCGCAGCCCTTCCGCGCCCGGCCGATCTCGATCAACGGCAAACGGATCGCCGCGGCGGATATGCAGCGGCGGCCGTGACGCCGCCGGCACGAGGACGACCGACGATGACCGATCCATCCAGCGCCGACTGGTTCGACGCTTCGACGCGACCCGGCGCCCCGGCCTGGCTGGTCGGGCATGCCGAAGCGATCCTGCGGCAGGAAATGGCCTGGGCCGAGCAGGAGTGCGCGGAAGGCTTCGCCGCCTACCACCCTTCGGCCTGGTGGAAGCAGCGCCTGCCCGAGCCGTGGGTCACGCCGATCGGCTTCGAATACTCGGTCGCCACCTGGCTACTGCAATACGGCCTGATCGCCGACGACGACCACGGCTACCGCCTCGAGGCCGGGACCGATCCGGCGCAGCGCGACGCCTACCGCAACGTCTACGCGCCCGGCGTCGACCTGCTCGGCGCCGCGCCGTGGCTTTGCTTCGACGGCGCGGCCGACCGCTATGCGCGCGCGCTGATGGCGCAGTCGGGCGAGACCGTGAGCCAGCACATGGCGCTGTGGCAGCGCGCCCAGCGGCTGGCGCTGGAAAAACCCTGGCGCACGGTGCCGCTGGCGGGCTTCCCGCCGGCGGCCGGCTTCGAGGGCGACGACGAGCGGGCGCAGTTCTGTGCCGACGAGCAGGCCTTCGCGCGGCAGGACTTCTATCTCGCCCTGTTCGCCGCCCACGCGCCAGGCTGGAACGCGGCACCGGCGCGGTCGAGCAAGCAGCTGCTGACCTACGTCCGGCCGATCGACGCGAACTGGCAGTGGGCCGTCCTGGCCTGGCGCGAACGCGAGGCCAAGGCGCTGGACCGGCTGGCGCTGGTGATCGTGCCCGCCGGCGGCAAACGGGCGGTGAAGCCGGCGGACACCGTCTTCCAGTACCGCTTCCCCTTCCTGCAGGACCTGACGCTGGCGCGCCAGGAACTGGCGCTGTGGCAGGCCGACCTGGACTTCAAGCACCGTTGCTTCGAGCGCCGCATGCGCTGGCTGGAACCCCTGCTGATGCCCTACCTGGACACGCTGCGGCCGGCTTCGGACCGCTAGGGCCGATGCGCGGAACACGGTCGTTTCCAGCATCCGATCGCCGCGACGGCCCAGGCCGGGCGGCGGCAGCCGCATCGCACGCGCGTTCGTCCCTGCGCCACCCATCCATTCAAAT
Organism: Chitinimonas koreensis; assembly: GCF_014353015.1. Lineage (NCBI taxonomy): Bacteria > Pseudomonadati > Pseudomonadota > Betaproteobacteria > Neisseriales > Chitinibacteraceae > Chitinimonas > Chitinimonas koreensis. The sequence goes on along the minus strand of NZ_CP060704.1, from coordinate 1,361,467 downwards.
AGCCCGATCCATCCCATGATGCCCATCACGCTGCGCTCATCGTTCGGTTCTTCCGCCCTCGCCCTGCTGGGCGGCCTCCTGCTGTGGTCCGCCCCGGCGCCGGCCCAGGCCGCCGCCTGCGACCCGACCAAGCAATGCTGCGGCGGCGGCACGCCCGGCGGCTCGACCTGCGGCGGCGGCGGCGCGGCCAGCCTGGGCAACGGCTCCGGCACCAACCAGGGCGCCGGCAATCCGATCAACGTGATCACCGGCAACAAGTTCCAGCAGGAGACCGACCTGCCCGCCCTGCCCGGCGTGCTCGGCCTCGAGATCGTCCGCTACTACAACAGCCAGTACGCGCTCGCCGAGGGCAGCCGCGGCATCGTCGGCCGCGGCTGGAAGCTCAGCTACGAGACCGTGCTGCAGGACCTGGGCGACAGCATCCGCATCGTGCAGGCCGACGGCACCCCGGCGGTGTTCCGCCGCGGCCTGCTGCAGCCCGGCCGCTACCTGGCCGCCGATCCGCAGCAGGGCCAGCTCGTCGTCAGCCAGGCCGGCCTCCGCCGCAGCTATGTCTGGACCTGGCCGAACGGCCGCACGCTCGGCTTCGACGCCGGCGGCCGCCTGCTGCGCATCTCGGCCCCGACCGGCGAGACCGTCAACCTGGCCTACGATCCGCACGGCTGGCTGCTGCGCGTGACCGATCCGCAGGGCCGCAGCCTGGTGTTCAACTACCCGGGCCGCGCCGACGCGGCCGGCCGCTATGCCGGCGTGCAGCGCATCGACAGCCCGGCCGGCCGCTTCGAATACGGCTACGGCAGCGAGGGCGGCAAGCCCGCCGCGGCCGCGGCGGTGGCGAACCTGGCGCGGGTGACGCTGCCGGACGATTCCGCCGGCCAGGCCGCCGTGCGCCGCTATCACTACGAGGATCCGCGTTTCCCCTCCCTGCTGACCGGGATCAGCGTCGAGCAGCCGGACGGCCGCGGCCAGCGCAGCGCCCGCCGCATCGGCAGCTACGGCTACGATGCCCAGGGCCGCGCCAACCTGACGGTCAAGGGCGAGCCGGCCCGCTTCGCCGCCGGCCGGCTGGTCGACGGCACCGGCATCGAGCAGCTGAACCTGAGCTGGCCCAAGCCGGGCGAGGTGGTGCTGAGCACGCCGCAGGGCGGCCAGACCCGCTACCGCACCGCCGAGATCGCCGGTCAGCCGCGCCTGACCGAAGTCGCCGGCGACGACTGCGCCCACTGCGCGCCGGCCAATACCCGCTACGGCTACGACCGCGCCGGCCGGCTCGCCGAGCAGACCACGCTCGATGCGAACGGCCGGCCGATCCACGCCGAGCGGACCGAGCGCGATCCCTACGGCCGGCCGCTGCGCGTCAGCCGGATCGACTACCAGGACGGCAAGCCGCAGCCGCCGCGCCTGCTGGTGCGCTACGAATACCCGGCCGCCGACGGCGGCAGCCCGTCGGCAGCCCGGCCCAGCCTGATCGCGCGGCCCAGCGTGGTGGCCGGCCAGGAGCACCAGGTCCGCGTCCGCTACGACCGGCTGGGCCAGCCGCTCGAAGTGACCGAGAGCGGCTACCGCCCGGTCGCGGACGACGCCGACGAGCCGGCCGCCGCCGGCGCGATCAGCCGGACCACCCGCTTCCGCTACAAGCAGGTCGACGGCCGCAGCGTGCTGGCCGAGGTCGACGGCCCGCTGCCCAACGGGCCGCTCGGCTCGCCGCAGGATTCCGACGTCACGCGCTATGAATGGAATGCGCGGGCGACCGCCGTGGTCTCGGTGCTGCGTCCCGGCGGCCGCCGGATCCGCATCGCGGCGACCGACGCGGCCGGCCGGCCGCAGGCGGTCGAATGGCAGTGGGACGGCCTGCGCCACGCATTGCGCTACCGCTACGGCCACGACGGCCGCCTGCGCAGCGTGGAGGAAACCGCCTACACCGCCGACGGCGAGCGCAGCCGGACCACGCGCTTCGCCGCGGCCGAGGACGAGACCGCGGGCCCGTCGGCCGAGACCGGCCCGGCTGCGCCCGGCGCCTCCGCCCTGGCCGACGCCGGCGCCGTGCTGGCCGCCGCCGAGCCGCCGGCGGGGCTGCTGCCGGAGCTCGAGGCCCGCTACGGCCGCGAAGGCACGGCCGCGGCCGACGAGGTGCTGCAGTTCCGCGCCGGCGACCGCAGCGCGCGCCGGCTGCTCGACGATTTCGGCCGGGTGGTCGCCATCCGCAATCCCGGCCAAGGCTGGCAGACCGCCAGCTACGACGAGGCCGACCGGCTGACCGGCACGGTCGATCCGCGCGGCGCGACCGCCACCGCCCGCTACGACGCCGCCGGCCGGCTGCTCGAGGTGGTGCGGGCCTGGCAGGGCCGCGCCGAGACCAGCCGCTTCAAGTGGCAGGCGATGGCGCGCATCAAGGCCGCAGTGCTGGTCGACGGCCAGGTGCGCAACGTGGTCCGTTCCGACTATTCGCCGTGGGGCCAGCCGATCCGGCAGACGGTGGAGATCGCCGGCGCCGCGCCGGTCAGCCTCGGCCAGCAGTTCAACTACGACGACGAGGGCCGGCTGCTGTCCACCACCCTGCCCAGCGGCGTGCGCCTGGCCTATCGCTACTTCGCCGAGGGCGAGGCGCGCGGCCAGCTGGCCGCGATCGAGCAGGTGCGCTGGCCGCGCCTGCTCGACCCGCTGATGCTGCGGCTGCCCGAATGGCTGCAGTACAAGACCGCGCTGTCGACCTTCAAGCCGCAGGCAGCGCAGGCCGTCACCGCCGCCGACGACGAGCCGTGGTCGCCGGTCGCCGCGGACGGCCTGGCCGAGACGGCGCCGGGCAGCGATTTCGACCCGGCCGGCCTGCCGCACCGGCTGGCCACCGCGCGCGGCCGCTTCGTGCTGGAATGGGACGCCGCCGGCCGGCTGGCCCAGGTCAGCGACGAGGCCGGGACGGTGGTCGCCCGCTACGGCTACGACGCCGACGGCCGCCGGGTGAGCAAGACCACCGCCGCCGGCACCGAGTACTACCTCTACCGGGGCAGCCAGTTGCAGGCGGTCGCCGACGCCGGCGGCAAGGTGCGCAGCGAATACGTCTACCGCGGCTACCGGCCGGTGCTGTGGCGCCACGACGGCGAGGCCTACGCGCTGCACACCGATGCGCGCGGCGCGGTGCTGGCGGCATCCGACGCCGGCACCGCCGCGGTGCGCTGGCGCAGCGGCATCGACGCCTGGGGCGCGCTGCGCGGCCAGGGCCAGGCCGGCTTCGACCCCAAGCTGCGGCTGGTCAACCAGTACGCCGACGAGGAGACCGGGCTCAGCTACCACGTCGCCCGCTACTACGATCCGGCCGCCGGCCGCTTCATCAGCCCGGACCCGGCCGGCGTGGCCGACAGCCTCGACGGCGACACGCCGGCGGCGCTGCGGCTGGACCTGACCGCCTATGCCGGCGGCCAGCCCGAAGCCTTCTTCGATCCGGACGGCGCGGCCAAGATCCGCTACTACGCGATCGACGACGGCGCCCGCCGCGACGCCAACCTGATGCCGCGCAAGGCGCACTGGGCCTTCGTCATCTCCGACATCGCCGGCATGCCGAACCGCACGCTGATCTACGACAAGTCCGGCAGCTACATCCAGGGCGGCAAGGCCTACGCCTACCACGACGACGCCGGCGCGGCCCAGGCGGTGAAGGGCTTCACCGACTTCTACCAGGGCCGTTCGGGCTATTACTCGCCGTCCGCCTTCGAGGTGCAGCTCGACGACGAGGCCGCCAAGACCATCATCCAGAAGCTGACCGGCATCGACCAGGGCATCGCCCAGTGCCCGGCCAAGATCGACGCGCTGATGCCCAAGATCGACATGGGCGTGCAGGGCACGCTCGACCCGATGGTGGCCAAGGGCGAGCCGAACCGCTTCATCCCCTGCCAGGCCAACGCCACCGCCGAGGACGTGCGCTTCGCCCGCATCAAGAAGGCGATCGAGGTGCACGAGTCGGGCGACAAGGATTGCGCCACGGCGACGCACTCGACCTGCCCGGCCGGGACCTGGAACCCGGCGCTGGTGCCGGAGACCACCAAGCGGCCGGCGGCGTCCTACGGCTGGGTGCAGTTCATCTTCGCCACCTTCATGGGCGAGATCCGGGTCAACTTCGCCAACTACAAGACCGCGCTGGAATCGCTCGGCATCACCCAGGCCAAGCTCGACACCGCCGCGACGCTGGCGGCCAAGACCGGCCAGTGGTTCGACAAGATCACCGAGACCTCGAGCTGGGCCACCGACGGCGCCACCTTCGCCGACGAGACCAAGCTGACGAAGCGCGACTATGACCGCATGGTCGCCTGGAAGGGCGTGAAGAAACGGACCGAGGAGCTGATCACGCCCGAGCACATCCGGGTCTGCCCGCCGAAGAACAAGGACCGCATCGATCCGGACTGCTACCGCAGCAAGATCCTCGGCAGCGCCAAGCTGAAGATTCCGCAGGTCGACGCCCAGGGCAAGCCGCAGAAGGACGACAAGGGCAAGCAGATCTACGCCGACGAGACCGACGCGCAGTACGCCGCGCGCATCAAGCTGCGCGACGAGCTGACGCCGCTGATGACGGCGCTCGGCACCAGCGCCGGCGCCAAGGATCTGAACCCCTACATCCGCAACCAGAAGAACTGGGGCGAGGCGCGGGCGGGCTTCCAGTCGGCCGCCATCTTCACCGACGCGACGCTGCGCGACGGGCTGATGAAGATCTTCAGCGACAAGGCCACCCACGACAAGATCGCCGACGCCTGGATCAAGAAGCTGATGAAGAAGGTCGCCAAGGACCACCCGGCCATCGCGACGCCGACCACGGTGGCGCAGGAGAAGGACTTCGCCGAATACGTGTTCAGCAAGCACAACGGCGGCGAGGCCAAGACCACCAAGATCGCCGACTACGTGGCCAAGACCACGCCGGCCTGGCAGCGCATATTCTGTACCGCCAAGACCGGCGGCGGGCAGAGCGAAAGCGACGCCTACATCTCGCTCACGACGCTCAAACTCTGATGGGAACGCGAAGAATGAATGCCCTGCTCCATACCGCCCTGCTGCTCCTCTTCGCCGGCGCCGGCCTGCCCGCCGCGGCGGTGGACGACCCGGCCGACGAGCTGCCCAAGCTGGCCCCGGCCGCCGGCTGCTGGTCGGCGGGCGAGCCGCCGCAGAGCGTCGACCGCCACCCGGTCGGCGAGCGCCGCTTCGTCCAGGTGTTCTGCCACGAGCAGAGCGCCGGCAACGAGGTCTACGTGCTCTATGCGCTGCCGGCCGGTGCCCCGGCCGGCCTGCTGCCGCCGCTGGAATTCGAGGCCTTCGACTGCCGGGCCAAGGTGCCGCGGATGCAGACCGTCCTCACCGGCAGCCTCTCCCTCGCCCGCAACGCCCGCGGCGAAATCGAGGTGGAGACCAGCCACCGGCTGGACGGCAGCGGCCAGTCGGGCCTCGACTACAAGTGGCTGCTGGAGCCGCGCGGCGGCCGGTTGATCGACCACTACAAGTTCGAGCAGGGCGGCGACCGCATCCAGCAGCGCTTCCCCTGCCGCAGGCCGAAGAAGCAGTAGCCGCGCGGCCGCGCTTTCCAGCTTTCCTTCGATACCCGGCCGGCCCCGAACGGGCCGGCCTTTGCCGCGGCGCCCCGGCGCCGCGTATTCGCATTCATTGATCCGGCAACCATATAGATATGCTGCAACATTCCCTTTCCCATTCCGCTGTCCGCCTGCTGCTGGCCGGCCTGCTGCTCGGCGCGGCCGACGCCGCCCTGGCGGCCGATTGCGATCCGACCAAGGCCTGCTGCGGCGGCACCACGCCCGGCGGCTCGACCTGCGGCGGCGATGGCGCCGCCAGCCAGGGCAACAACTCCGGTACCAACCAGGGCGCCGGCAACCCGATCAACGTGATCACCGGCAACAAGTTCCAGCAGGAAACCGACTTGCCCGCCCTGCCCGGCGTGCTCGGCCTCGAGATCGTCCGCTACTACAACAGCCAGTACAGCCTCGCCGCCGGCGGCAAGGGCCTGCTCGGCCGCGGCTGGAAGCTGAGCTACGAGACCGAGCTGCAGGAGCTGGGCAACAGCCTGCGCATCGTGCAGGCCGACGGCACGCCGATCGTGTTCCACCGCGGCCTGCTCGAACCCGACCGCTACCTGAGCGGCGACGCCCGCCAGGGCAGCCTGCGCCGCAGCGTGTCGAACGGCCGCACCAGCTACGCCTGGACCTGGGCCAACGGCCGGGTGCTGGCCTTCGACGCTGGCGGCCGGCTCGAGCGCATCAGCGCGCCGACCGGCGAGACCGTCAGCCTGGCCTACGATCCGCACGGCTGGCTGATCCGGGTGACCGATCCGCAAGGCCGCAGCCTGGTGCTGAACCACCTGGACCGCCGGACCGCGGCCGGCCATGCGCGCTACGCCGGCGTGCAGAGCATCGACAGCCCGGTCGGCCGCTTCGACTATGCCTACGGCACCGCGCCGGCCAAGGGCAACAAGGCCGATCCGAACGCGGCGCTGGCCAACCTGGCGCGGGTCGAGCTGCCGGCCGGCGGCGCCGACCGCATCAGCCGCAATTACCACTACGAAGATCCGCGCTTCCCATCGCTGCTGACCGGCATCTCGGTCGCCGGCGCCGGCAGCGACGGCAAACGCATCGAGCGGCGCATCTCGACCTGGGCCTACGATGCCGCCGGGCAGGGCATCCTCAGCGTGAAGGGCGAAGCGGTGGCCGGCCAGGCCGGGCTGGAGCGCGTCGCCTTCGACCGGCGCAAGCCCGGCGTCACCGTGCTCACCAACAGCCTGGGCCAGACCACCACCTACCGCTATGCCACCCTCGCCGGCCAGAGCCGCCTGCTCGAGGTGCGCGGCGCCGGCTGTGCCACCTGCGGCCCGAGCAACCGCCGCTACGGCTACGACGCGCAGGGCCGGCTGACCGAGGAAACCCGGCTCGACGACGCCGGCCAGCCGATCGACACGGTGCGCACCGAACTCGATGCCTACGGCCGTCCCAGCCGCGTCAGCCGCGTCGACTACCGCCACGGCAAGCCGCTGCCCGTGCAATGGCTTCGGCGCTACGAGTACGCGCCGGCGCAGGGCGCAGGTCTGGCCGCGCTGCAGCCGGCGCTGATCGCCGAGCCGAGCGTGATCGCCGGCCGCGAGCACCAGCTGCGCTTCGAATACAACGCCGCCGGCCAGCCCACCCGGATCACCGAGACCGGCTTCAGCCCGCTGGCCGCCGGATCGCCCGCCGACGACCTGACCCGCATGCTGCGCCAGCCGTCGCCGCTGAGCCGCAGCACGGTCTACCGCTACCGCATCGTCAACCACCGCAGCGTGCTCAGCGAAGTGGACGGCCCGCTGCCGAACGGACCGAAGGCCGACCCGTCGGATTCCGACGTCACCCGCATCGAGTACGACGCGCGCGCCGACTTCGTCACCGCGGTGACATACCCGCAGCAGCTGCGCGAGACCTTCCGCCACGGCGGTGCCGCCGCGCGGCTGGTCGAGCGGACCGCGACCGACGGCGTCGCCACCCGGCTGGACTACGACTTCGCCGGCCGCGTCGCCCGGGTCGAACGCGCCGGCATGGTGGTCAACCAGCGGCACGACGCGCTCGGCCGCGCCACCGCGCTGGCCGATGCCGCCGGCCGCGCCATCCGGCTCGACTACGACCTGGCCGGCCACCCGCTTCGGGTGACCGACGCCCAGGGCTATGCCAGCGGCTTCACGCTCGACGGCGAGGGCAAGGTACTGGCCACCGGCCTGTACGAACCCGGCCAGGCGCAGCCCTTGCGCGCCAGCTATACCCGCTACGACGCGCACAACCGGCCGGCCTGGCGGCTCGACGCCGACGGCCGCATCAGCCTCTGGCGCTACGACCTGCGCGGCGAGCTGAGCGATCGGCTCGATGGTGACGAGGTGCTGCACCGGACGCGCGAAAACGCCGCCGGCACGCTGCGGGCGCGCTTCGACCTGGCCCGCGACGGACAGATGCGGGTCGAGCTGCACCGCAAGCCGAAGGCGAGGACGGCAACGCGATCGCCGGCAATGCGCTGCGCGACGACTTCGGCCGCCGGCTGGTGGTGCAACTGCCCGACCATGGCCTGAAGATGGCGCGCTACGACCTGGCCGACCGCCTGACCGAGCAGGTGCAGGCCGACGGCAGCCGTACCGAATACCGCTACGACGCGGCCGGCCGGCTGATCCTCAAGGCCGCGCGGCCGGCCCCGGCGGCCGGCGGCAAGGCCGGCCCATGGTCGGCCACCATGCTGCGCTACCAGGGCGCCCGGCTGGTCGAGGTGCGCGATCCGGCCCAGCTCACCGAGTACGCCTTCGACGACGCCGGCCGCATCGCCGCCACCACGGTCAGCCTGCTCGGCACCGACGGCCGGCCGGTCGCCCGCTACGCCACCGCCGCCCGCTACGACATGCGCACCGGCGAGCCGAGCAGCCAGACGCTGGCCGACGGCCGGGTGCTTGAGATCGGCCGCGACCCGGCCACCCAGGCCGCCCGCAGCGTCACGCTGCGCGGCGCGCTGGCCAGCCGGCTGCACGGCCTGGTCGCCGCCCTGCCCGGCTGGATGCAGGGCCTGCAGCGCATGATCCCGAGCACCGACGTCGCGACCGGCATCCGCTTCCATCCGTTCGACGGCATCGGCGGCTATCGCCAGGGCAACGGCGTGGAGACCGCCAAGCGCTTCGACAGCGCCGGCCGGCTCACCCGGATCGAGGTCGGCACCGCCCAGGCGCAGGTATTCGGCGCGCGCTACGACTACGGCGTGGGCCGAAGATCCGTGCAGCGCATGTCCGGACCGACGGCGGCGGCGTGCTCGACAGCGTCTATCGCTACGGCGGCTTCGGCGCGCTCGAAACGCCGCAGGCCGCCACGGCACCGGTGCTGCTGCGGACCAGCGCGGCCGGCGCCACGCTGCTGCCGCCGGCGCAGGCCGCGGCGCCGGCCCGCCTCGACCGGCTCGGCCGTACCGTCGACGATGGTCGCCATCGCTACGGCTACACCCTCGACGGCGAACTCGAGACGGTCAGCGATGCCAGCGGCCGGCTGCTGGCGCGCTACCGCTACAACAGCTTCGGCCAGCGCACCAGCAAGACCGTCTACGTCGGCGGCAAGGCCGTCACGCAGTACTTCCTGTGGCTGCAGGGCAAGCTGGTGGCCGAGGTCGACGGCGAAGGCCGCATCACCAGCCAGTACCTCTATCTCGGCGAGACCGGCGGCTCCGGCCGCGCCGTGCCGATCGCCAAGCTCGAAAGCGCCGCCAACCCGGACAACGCCGCCGGCGCCGAGCGCATCCTGTTCATCCATGTCGACCAGCGCGACACGCCGGTAGCGATGACCGACCAGGACCGCAAGCTGGTGTGGCAGGCCACGCTGGCGCCGGCCGGCCAGGCATCGGTGCGCGCCCGCGGCGCGGTGCTGAACCTGCGGCTGCCGGGCCAGTACTTCGACGCCGAGACCGGCCTGCACGACAACTGGCACCGCAGCTACGACCCGCGCAGCGGCCGCTACCTGCAGCCCGATCCGCTCGGCTATCCGGACGGCCCGGACGCCTACCTGTACGCCTCGGGCGATCCGATCAACAAGCTGGATCCGGACGGGCTCTACCAGATCGACATGCACTACTACATGGTGTTCTACCTCGGCCTCGCGGCCGGGCTGGACAAGGCGGTGGCACGCAATATCGCGCTGGCTTCGCAGTTCGTCGACGACAACGCGGCGACCAGCCCGGTGGTGATCGACCAGGACGGCAACCTCGAAGTGCTCACCTCGCTGCTGACCAACCAGGAAGCGCTGCAGCACTACCACTTCATGAAGGACACCCTGCAAGAAGGGGACATCCACGATCCGCTCAATACGAAGAACCAGTTGAACAACCTCTACAACGCCTACGCCAACGCCGGCAGCAAGTGCGCTCAGCAGGTCTTCTTCGGAGAGATGCTGCATACCTTGGCCGATACCTACAGCCACGCCAGCAACGAGGACCGGCCGTATACCGGCGTCGACCTGGGCCTGGGCGACGGTCATGGCCTGTACGACTCGGACCCCGACTACACCTTCGACCACTGGGGCTACCCGGTTCTATGGAGCAAGACGCTGAACGTCTTCAAGGTCACGCCGCAGCCCAACAAGGGCAAGCTGTTCGCCATCGACTGGAATACCAACGGCGACCGCACCCTGGCAGCCGAGCAGGCGATCTTCAACCAGCTCGTCTCGCAGACGACCTGGGAGAAGAACAGCAGCGGCCGCGATATCCTGAGCATCGCCGAGGTTCTCAACGACTTCAACAAGGTCGGCGAGACGGAAGAGGCAACCTTCACCTGGACCGTAGACGGCCAAACCGTGACGTCGAGCCCCAAAGACCCGAATGCGAAGCAGACCCGGACGCCGCTGAAGAACCCGACGCAGCACGGCAATGTGGGCTCGATCAACCAGACCTTCTCGAAAAAGCTCGCCATCCTCAACCAGGCCATCAAGGATCTGGGTTTCGACGACATCGACCTGACCACGGCCGAATGGGGCTATGTCGAAACGAAGGCGCGCAACAATCGCAGCGAGGGATTGACCGGCCTGACCTGCGCCGATTATCCGGGCACCATCCTGCCGGCCGGCTCGTGCGCCATTCCACAAAAGGCTGGAGGTTGACGATGCAAAGACGCGATTTCCTGAAACTGGCCGGTAGCGGCCTGTTGCTGGCGGAAGCAGGCTGCGCGCAGGACGTGGGTGTAGCCCTGGGCGACGGCGCACTGATGCTCAATCCCGCCATCAAGCCCATGGAGCGCCAGGAGAAGCGCCGCTATCCCGCCGCCACGCGCGACGTCGCCTGGGCCACCGCGGTCTATCGCTCGCGCACCGGTGCCTACAACGACACGTTCACTACCCACGACGCTTTCGTCGAACGGCTGGCGAACACGGACGAACTGCCGATCGTATCGGCTCCACTGGTACGGCCCGACATCGCGCAATCGGCCAAACCGGGCTTCTACCTGTATTTCGGCACCACGATCGGTACCCTGCGGCTGCCCGAGACCCGGCCGCCCGAGTTCATCTCCAGCACCGGCCGGCATTTCTATACCAGCAACTCGAACCAGTTGAAGCACCGCCGCTACCCACCCGGCTACCTGTCCTTCGACTACCGGCAGATCCGGCTGATCGAAGGCGGCGCGATCCATCGGCCGACCGGCGAGCTGTGGCACGGCGGCGGGCGACCGGTCCTCGACCGGCCGGTCGACGCGCCGGTGGAATATCCGGGCGTCGAGGTCACCAACCGGACGCTGCCCATCCACGCCATCATGCGCTTCGACCTGCCGCGCCGCCCGCTGCGCTTCACGCTCGAACTGCCGCCGCTGTCGATCCAGGGCGTGGAAGTGCCGATGCCGACCTGCTTCTTCGAGCCCTACGACACGCTGCGCGATCAGTGGCCTAGCCCTGCCCCGCTCCGGCCGGCCGGCCGCGCAGTCCAAGCGGCCGGGGCGGCGCCAGCAAATCAGAAATCCATTATTTTCATATATGAATCAACAGACTCCGAGCTGGCCCCGCCATGTCGATTCCGCCAGTTGATGCTATTCGCACGTTCAATGCATCATCACCGATGCAAGCGTCATAGTTACATTGCCCGATCGGGGTGGCTGGCTACATCCTCGCGCGCCGACGCCCGAATCCGATTCCCTTCGCCAAGCGCGCGCCGGTCATCCCGGCCGATCGCCTTGCCGTGCATTCCATCAGCCATCGCTTGCATCCAAATACCTATCAGGAGAGAAATCATGAACTTCGCCAAATCGCTGTTGCTGCCGCCGTCCTGCTGCTGGCCCTGCCCGCGCTGGCCAAGGAAACCGAGGTCAACGAGCGCGAGTACGCCGTGCCCAAGTGCAACAAGCCGGTGGCCAAGATCATGTTCACCGAATTCAAGTGCAAGTCGTCGGAATGCTACGGCGGCGGCGGCCAGTCGGCCGGCAACAGCAGCTGGTGGAACCCGGGCCACGTCAGCACGCCCAACTACGGCGCGATCGGCTCCGGCCTCGGTGAAATGCTCGGCACCGCGCTGAGCCAGACCGGCTGCTTCGAGGTGCTCGAACGCGCCGCGCTCGACGAGGTGCGCAAGGAGCTCGAGATCAACGGCGTGAAGCTCGAGACCGACACCGCCGACTACATCGTCACCGGCAGCATCACCTCGATCGGCTTCGAGCAGAGCGCCACCGGCGTCGGCGCGCTGGTCGGCAAGTGGGTGCCGGCGCTCGGCGGCGCCGAGTTCAAGAAGACCAAGGCCCACCTGAACCTCGACCTGCGCATCGTCGACGCCAAGCGCGCCAAGATCGTGGCGTCCAAGACTTTCCAGGGCAACAACGAGAAGACCGGCTTCGGCCTGGGCGGCGCCGCCTTCGTCGGCATCGGCGTGCTCGGCGGCAACCACGCCAGCATCTCGGGCACCCCGCTCGAGGAAGTCGCGCGCGACGTGCTGGTGCGCTCGACCAGCTTCGTCGCCGACCAGCTGGCCGGCGACCGCATCACCGAGCGCGTGGTGGCCAAGTCCAACTGATCGTCCCGCGCGGTCCCGGCCTCCGCGCCGGGACCGGCCGTCATCCTTTCCCCAGGCGTCCCGTCCCATGCGGCTCTGCTCCCCTCTCCTCCCCCACCGGGCGCTGCCCGCCCTGGCCGTCCTGCTGCTGGCCGGCGCCCAGGCTGCACCCACGCTGCACCTGAGCGGCGAGGTCAGCGATCCGTCCGGCAGCCTGCGCCAGATGCTGACGCTGGCGCGGCAGGCCTGCGTACAGGCCAAGCAGGTCGGCGGCGGCTCGGCCAGCGGCGGCGGCGCGGTGCCGGACGACGTCGGCCGCTACCGCTTCGAGGCCTTTTACGCGCTCGGCCGCTATGCGCGCTACGAGACCGGGCCGGATTACCAGGTCGACATGCAAAGCTGCGCGATCGTCGACCGCGGGCCGTTCCGTCGCGCCGTGATCGAGGCCGACGGTTCGCGCTACAAGCTCGACATGGTCAAGGGCAAGGGCAGCCGCGTGCCGCTGACCGACGCCGGCCGGGCCCTGCGCGCGGCGCCGGGCGCCGAAGTGCCCGGCGCCGCAGCGCTGGCTGCGCTGATGGGCGCCAATGCCGCCCACGCGGCGGAAGCCGGCGCGCCGGCCGATGCGACGGCGGCCGCCGCGGCCGGCGGCGGCGAGGAACAGGTGGCCGGCCAGCGCTGCAGCCGCCGCTCGCTGGGCGAGCGCGGCTCGTCCTGCGTCTGGCAGCCGTGGCCCAAATTGCCGGCGGCGCAACGGCCGGTGCAGCACGTGGTGTTGAAATCGGAGGTATCGCGCGGCGGCCGGCCCGGCATCCGCGCCGAGGTGACGCAGATCGAACTCGACCAGCCGATCGACGCGGCGCGCTTCCAGCCGCCGGCCGGGTTGCGGATCGATTGAAGCCAAGCCGCCCTTGTCCGGGCGCAGCGGGATAAGCGGCCAGGTCGCGCATCGCAGGTTCCGGCATCGCCGCAGGGTGGGCATGGTTTTCGTGCCCGCGTGGCACACAAGAAAAACGCGTGGGCACGAAAACTGTGCCCATCCTACGCTCCGGGATGGATGAATTCGCAGGAGCGGCTTCAGCCGCGAATCGGCGGGCATTCTCCGCCGCCATTCGCGGCTGAAGCCGCTGCTACGTCCGTCCGGATCGTCGAATGGCCGGCGCGCTCAATGCCCGGTCGGCAACCGCCCGGCGCCGTACATGTAGTCGCGCGTCAGCGGCAGCGGCCCTTCCCCGTCGCGCCCTGCTTCACCGCCAGCACCTGGTGGATCGCCACCCAGCCCTGGTCGAACGCATGCGCGCAGCCGGCCAGGTAGACGCGCCAGATGCGATGGCGTTTCTCGCCGGCCAGCTCGAGCAGGCGTGGCCCGGCCGCCTCGAAGCGCTCGGCCCAGTGGCGGCAGGTCAGCGCGTAGTGGCGCCGCAGGTTTTCCACGTCCATCACTTCGAGGCCGGCCTCGGCCATGGTGCGCGCCACCAGGCCAAGGTGCGGCAGCTCGCCGTCGGGGAACACGTAGCGCTCGATGAAATCGCCGCCGCCGTAGGGCGAATCGCGCGATTCGGGGTCGGTGCTGGTGATGCCGTGATTGAGCGCCACGCCGTCGTCGGCCAGCAGCGCGTGCATGCGGCGGAAATAGGTCGCCAGATTGGCCAGGCCGACATGCTCGAACATGCCGACGCTGGTGATGCGGTCGAATTGGCCGCGCACGTCGCGGTAGTCCTCGATGCGGATCTCGACCCGGCCGGCCAGGCCGGCCGCCGCCACCCGCTCGCGCGCCAGCTCGTACTGCTGCTGCGACAGCGTCACCCCGAGCACGCGCGCGCCGAAGCGCTCGGCCGCGCGGATCGCCAGCGCGCCCCAGCCGCAGCCGATGTCGAGCAGGCGTTGGCCGGGCCGCAGCGCCAGCTTGGTCAGGATGTGGTCGATCTTCTGCAGCTGGGCCTGCTCGAGCGTATCGGCCTCGTCGTGGAAATAGGCGCAGGAATACACCATGCGCGGATCGAGCCAGGCGGCGTAGAACTCGTTGGAGACGTCGTAGTGGTAGGCGATGGCGGCGCGGTCGCGCGCGCGGCTGTGGGCCTGGCGCGAGGCCGGCGCCGCGCGGGCCGGGTCGCCGCCGCCCTGGGCGGCCAGGTCGGCCGCCACCGCGATCACGTCGGGCAGCGCGCCCTCGATGTCGATCTCGCCCTCGACATAGGCCTCGCCGAGCGCGTCGAGCGTGCTGCGCGCCACCGCCTGCAGGCCGGCCAGGCCGCGGGCGCGGATGGTCACGGTCGGCTCGGGCCCGAGCGAGATGCCCTGGCCGTTCCAGAGTTCCAGCCGCAAGGGAACCGGCGCCTCCGGCATGCGTCGTCTCAGCGAATCCACAAGCATCTGCCAGGCCATAGCAACCTCCGATACGGGCCGGGCCGACGGTTCTGCGCCGAACGGCCCCTTACTCTACCGACAGCACCTGCGCGGCCGCGTTCACCACCGCGGCGATGCGGCCCACGTCGCGCAGCTCCTGCACGCCCAGACCCATGCCGCGCAGGCCCTTGTAGTGCGAGGCCACGCAGAAGTGGCACTTGCCGACGATCGACGCGGCCAGCGCGTAGACCTCGAAGCGGCGCTTGTCGGTGCCGCCGTGGCCGGCGTAGGCGTTCATGCGCAATTCGGCGCGCTGGGTCTTCAGTTCCTCGTCGCCGGCCATCTCGACATAGGGATACCAGGCATTGTTCATCGCCATCAGGCTGGCGGCGGTCAGCGCCGCGCGGGTCTCGACCTCGGACAGCGCGCCGCTGTCGCGGATGGCATCGACCAGCGTCTTCGAGCGCGCGGCGAAGGCGGCCGCCAGCGCGGCGCCGAGCGCCTCCTCGGGCGCCAGGCTCGAACGCTTGATCACCGCGTCGAGGTTGAGCCGGATGTCCTTGGCGTAGTCGGGGATGCGGGCTTGCAGCGTGGTGAGGAATTCCATGTCTTCTCCTGGGCGGGGTTCATGCACGGCGCCGGCGGCGTTCGCGGCCGGCGCCGCGGTCGATCAGAGCGTGTCGCCGCCGACCGAGCGGTTGCACGGGCACAGTTCGTCGGTCTGCAGGCCGTCGAGGATGCGCAGGATCTCTTCCGGGTTGCGGCCGACGTTGAGGTTGTTGACCGAGACGTGCTGGATCACGTTGTCCGGATCGACGATGAAGGTGGCGCGCAGGGCCACGCCGGCGGCACGGTCGCGGATGCCCAGCTGGTCGACCAGCGTGCCCTGCACGTCGGCGAACGACCAGTGGTTGAGGCGGTCGAGATCCTTGTGGTCGCGGCGCCAGCCGAGCTTGCAGAACTCGTTGTCGGTCGAGCCGCCGAGCAGCACCGTGTCGCGGTCCTCGAAGGCCTGGTTCAGCTTGCCGAAGCCGACGATCTCGGTCGGGCAGACGAAGGTGAAGTCCTTGGGCCAGAAGTAGATGACCTTCCACTTGCCGGGGAAGGACGCCTCGGTCAGCGTCTCGAAGGCCGAGACGCCGTTCTCCTCGTGGTGGTTGAAGCCGGGC
Source organism: Chitinimonas koreensis (assembly GCF_014353015.1). Lineage (NCBI taxonomy): Bacteria > Pseudomonadati > Pseudomonadota > Betaproteobacteria > Neisseriales > Chitinibacteraceae > Chitinimonas > Chitinimonas koreensis. The sequence continues at coordinate 1,345,457 of NZ_CP060704.1, read as the reverse complement.
TTCACGCCGGTGACGCTGAACGCTTCGATTTTCTCGCCGATGGTCTTCATGCTGCGACTCCTTGTGGATCAATGGGTTGGGGGTGTTTCGATATGTGCGAATGATAGCGATTCCACATGATTTGAAAATTTGATTGTTTAAATAAAATCGATAGCCTTAAAGCTATGATGCAGGCGCAGCGCCGCGGGCGGCAGCCGCGATTCCGGAGGAAGCGAAGGCGGGCCGCGCCGAGCCCTGGGCGCGCATCGGCGGCGGCCTATATATCCGCCGGTTTGTCTACACTGGCCTGACCGACCCGACGAGGATGCCTGCATGCCGCCGCTCTCCCTGCGTACCGCCCTGGCGCTGGCCTTCGCTGCCGTCTCGGTGCTGATGGCGGTGGTGCTGTCGTGGTCGCTCGGCCAGCTGGCGACCGACGCGGTGCGGCGCGACATCGGCGCCGCGCTGAGCGAGCTGGCCGAGCAAATGCGCTCGCGGCTCGACCTCGGCCTGTACGAGCGGCTGCGCGACGTCGAGACGCTGGTGGCGCTGCACCAGCTGCGCGACCCGGCCACCCAGGTCGGCGACAACCGGCTGGTGCTGGAAAAGCTGCGCCGCAGCACCGGCGAGATCGCCTGGATCGGTTTCGCCCGGCCCGACGGCAAGGTGGTCTACTCGGCCGACAGCATCCTCGAGGGCGCCGACGTGTCGAAGCGGCCGTGGTTCATCGAGGGCGGCAAGGGCAGCTTCGTCGGCGACGTGCACGAGGCCAAGCTGCTGGCCAAGATCCTGCCGCCGCCGGCCAGCGGCGAGCCGCTGCGCTTCGTCGACGTGGCGGCGCCGGTATTCGACCTCGAAGGCCGCTTCAGCGGCGTGCTCGGGGTGCATCTGTCGTGGGAATGGGCGCGCGAGGTCGAGCATACGGTGTTCAGCCTCGGCCGCCGCGCCAAGGGGGTGGAGACCTTCGTGCTCAACCGCGAGGGCAAGGTGCTGCTGGCGCCGGCCGGCAAGGAGGCGGCCGGGCTGCCCGGCGGCCTTGCCCAGGCGGCCAGCCACGGCGGCCTGCTGCTGCGCTGGCCCGACGGGCGCGACTACCTGACCACGGTGGTGCCGACGCGCGGCTACGGCGATTACGCCGGCCTGGGCTGGACCGTGGTGGTGCGGCAGGCGGCGGCGGAGGCCTATGCGCCGGTCTACCAGTTGCAGGCCACGGTGCTGGCGCTCGGCGGCGGCTTCGCGGTGCTGTTCGCGCTGTTCGGGATCTGGCTGGCCGGCCAGGTGGCGCAGCCGCTGGCGGCGCTGGCCAGCACCGCCGACCGGCTGCGCAGCGGCGAGGATTTGGAGGTGCCGATCGGCGGCCGGCTGCTGGAGACGCGCCGGCTGGCCAGCTCGCTCGACCACCTGCTGCGCGCGCTGCGCGGCGAGCAGTCCAAGCTGGCGCAATTGAACGCCTCGCTCGAGGAGCAGGTGCTCGAGCGCACCCAGCTGCTCGACAGCGCCAACCAGCACCTGTTCGGCGCGCTGGAGGAACGCCAGCGGCTGGTGAACAAGCTGGAGGAGCTGGCCAGCACCGACAGCCTGACCGGCCTCTACAACCGGCGCGCCTTCCACGAGCGCGCCGAGATCGAGCTGCGCCGGGTCGAGCGCCAGCCCGGCCCGCTGTCGGCGCTGATCTTCGACATCGACCACTTCAAGCGCGTCAACGACGGCTACGGCCACGACATCGGCGACGAGGCGATCCGCCTGCTGGCCCGCACGGTGAGCCAGCAGCTGCGCGACGTCGACATCCTGGCGCGCTTCGGCGGCGAGGAATTCGTCGCGCTGCTGCCCAACACCACGCTCGACGCCGCGCTCGAGATCGCCGAACGGCTGCGCATCGACGTCGCCGCCATCTCGATCCCCTGCCCGGCCGGCCCGATCGCGATCACCGCCAGCTTCGGCGCGGCCGAGTGGGAACCCGGCATCGGCATCGACACGCTGATCGCCCGCGCCGACCAGGCGCTGTACGGCGCCAAGCACACCGGTCGCAACCGGGTCGAGGCCTGGCGGGGCTAGCGTCCCGCCGCCGCCGGCAGTTACACCGTAGGAGCGGCTTCAGCCGCGAATCGCCGAGCATGCGCCGCGGCCCGCGCGGGCACCTCACCATGGCGACGTCGGTGGCCATTCGCAGCTGAAGCCGCGCCTACAGGCCCGATCGAGCCTTCGCGGTCAATCCAGCGGCACCCACGCCTCGCCGCGCATCAGCACCCGCGCGCTGCGCACCAGCCGCGACGCCGCCACCCGCTCGCCGTCGAGCACGGTCTCGATCTCGTTGACGCCGCTCGGATGGCCGAAGCGCAGCGGCCGGCCGGCCAGCGGCGCGCCGAGCAGGCCGCTGGCCAGCGTGCCTTCGAGCGCCGCGGCGGCGGCCAGCGCGATGGTGCCGGTGCCGGTGAAGCCGTGGTGCAGCTTGCCCATCGAGACGATGCGGGCGGCGAGGTCGATGCGTTCCGCCGCCACCGGCGTGCCGTCGGCCGCCAGGTAATCGGCCGGCGGCGCGATCCAGCACAGCTTGGGATTGCTCGGCCGCTCGCGCGTGGCGGCTTCCGCGCTGGCCGCCAGGCCCATCGCCACCGTCGCCGCGGCGCGCACCGCCTCGATGCGCGCCAGCAGCCCGGCGCGGTCGTTGAAGCCGGCGGGCATCTCGCGCGCATCGAGCCCGAGCGCAGCGGCCATCACGATCACCAGCGGATTGCCGGCGTCGATCAGCGTGACCTCCAGCGCGCCGACGCCGGGCACCTCGAGCCGGTCGACGCGGCGGCCGGTCGGGAACAGCGCGCCCGAAGCGCCGCCGGCCGGGTCGAGGAAATCGAGCCGCACCGGCGCGCCGGCGAAGGCCACGCCGTCCATGCGGAAATCGCCCGATTGATCGGGCAGGCCGTCGCGCACCGGCAGCTCGGCCACGATCACCTTGCCGGTATTGGCCTGCCAGATGCGCACCGTGGCCTGGCCGTCGCGCGGCGCCTCGACCAGGCCTTCGAGCACGGCGAACGGGCCGACCGCGGCCGACAGGTTGCCGCAGTTGCCCGACCAGTCGATGCGGCCGTCCTCGATGCCGACATGGCCGAACAGGTAATCGACGTCGCAGCCGGGCCGGCTCGACTTCGACACCAGCACCACCTTGCTGGTCGACGAGATGCCGGTGCCGAGCCCGTCGATCTGGCGGCCGTAGGGGTCGGGGCTGCCGATCAGCCGCGCCAGCAGCGCATCGCGCAGCGCCGGATCGGCCGGCAGCGCGTCGGCGCGCATGAACACGCCCTTGGAGGTGCCGCCGCGCAGCAGCGTGGCGACGATGCGGTGCAGCGCCATCGCTCAGTCCTTGCCGCTGCCGAGCAGCAGGCTGGTGGCCAGCCAGCTGATCACGCTGAAGATCAGCGAGGCCACGATGGCGGTGCCGAAGCCCGGCACGCTGAAGCCGCCGATCACCTCGGCCACCAGCCAGAAGCAGAAGCCGTTGATGACCAAGGTGAACAGACCGAGCGTGAGCAGGTTGACCGGCAGGGTCAGGATCAAGAGCAGCGGCCGGATCAGCAGGTTGACCAGGCCCAGCGCCAGCGCGATCACCAGCGCGGTGACGAAGCTGCTGACCTGCACCGAGGGCATCAGGTGGGTGAGCAGCAAGAGGCTGACGGCGTCGATCAGCCAGACGGCGAGCATGCGCATGGGGTGAGTCCTTTCAGGGATGGAAGACGGCAGCGGAACGGGCCTGCTCGTCACATGGTAGATGGGGCCGGGCGCCGCGTACTGCCCGGCGCGGCCCGCCGGCATCCGCCGCAAGGGATTCGCCGCCGAGGACATGGAGGAAGGCGTTCCGCGCATGGATTTCCTCCGTGTCCTCGGCGTCCTCGGCGGTGAAGCCTTTCTTTCCTGGCGAGCCGCCCGTGCCCGACGGACACTGCGCTCAGCCCGCCCGCTCGGGCCGCGCCACCCGCGCGATCGCCTCGCGCCGCGCGCGCTGCACTTCGTCGGCGATCTTCGACTTGTCGGCGCAGGCCGCCGCGATCGCGCCGGCGTCGACCTTGGCCGCGGCGTCGCGGCAGGCGCGCAGGTAGTCGGCCTGCGGATAGGCGGCCGCCTCGAAGGTCGGCCGGCCGCGCGCATCGGCCACGCAGGCGTCGAGCAGCCGTTCGAAGCGCTCGGGCCGGCGCAGCGCGTCGCAGCGCGTCAGCAGCGCCAGCGCGGTCTCGGGCCGCAGCTCGCCGGCGCGGTGGACGACGCCGTGCTCGCGGCATACCAGCAGCGCCAGCTCGCGGCAGTCGCCCGGCACGCGCAGGCGCTCGCACAGCGCCTCGACCAGTTGCACGCCGCGCTGCTCGTGGGCGATGTGGCGCGGCCACTCTTCCTCCGGCGTGGCGCCCTTGCCGAGGTCGTGGCACAGCGCGGCGAAGCGGGTGTCGAGCGGCCAGCGCTGCGCCGCGGCGTAGTCGAGCACGCGCATCGCGTGGTCGCCGCTGTCGATTTCCGGATGCCATTGCGGCGGCTGCGGCACGCCGAACAGCGCGTCGAGCTCGGGCAGCAGCCGCGCCAAGGCGCCGCAGTCGCGCAGCACCATGAACATGCGCGAGGGCCGGTCTTCCATCAGGCCGCGGGCCAGCTCCTGCCAGACCCGCTCGGCCACCAGGTGGTCGACCTCGCCGATCGCCACCATGTGGCGGCACAGCGCCATCGTCTCGCCGGCCACCTCGAAACCGAAGCGCGCGGCGAAGCGGGCCAGCCGCAGGATGCGCACCGGGTCCTCGACGAAGGCCTCGCCGACGTGGCGCAGCACCCGCGCGGCCAGGTCGGCCTGGCCGTGGTAGGGGTCGATCAGCTCGCCGTCCTCGTCCATGGCGATGGCGTTGATGGTCAGGTCGCGCCGGCCCAGGTCGTCCTCCAGCGTGACGTCGGGCGCGGCGTAGACCGCGAAGCCGGTGTAGCCGCGGCCGGACTTGCGCTCGGTGCGCGCCAGCGCGTATTCCTCGTGGGTGCGCGGATGCAGGAACACCGGGAAATCCTTGCCGACCGGCCTGAAGCCGGCCGCCAGCATCTCCTCGGGCGTGGCGCCCACCACCACGTGGTCGCGGTCCTTCACCGGCAGGCCGAGCAGCTCGTCGCGCACGGCGCCGCCTACGACATAGGTTTTCATCGGGATCGGTCCGGTTGGTTCGAGAACCGCCTGCACGCGGTGGGTTCTTGTAGGCGCGGCTTCAGCCACGATTGGTGGACATCCCACCGACGCCTTCGCGGCTAAAGCCCAATACGGGCCGGCCGCGCCTGCAAAAGCAAAGCAGCGCGCCCGGCCGACGCCGGATCGGCGATCCGGCCGCCGCCTGCAGACAGCTTCTAAAGTAATGGTCAGCCGCCATTGTATCGCCGGCCCCCGGCCGGCCTATCATTCGCCTCGACGCGGCCCGGCGCCGCGCCCCAACCGGAGACTCCCCATGCGCATCGCCCAGGACATCAGCCGACTGATCGGCCATACCCCGCTGGTCCAGCTCAACCGTGTCACCGCCGGCTGCCAGGCCCGCGTGGTGGCCAAGCTCGAGTTCTTCAACCCCTCGCACAGCGTGAAGGACCGCATCGCGGTCAGCATGATCGACACGGCCGAGGCGGCCGGCCAGCTGCAGGCCGGCGCCACGGTGGTCGAGCCGACCTCGGGCAATACCGGCATCGGCCTGGCCATGGTCTGCGCCGCGCGCGGCTACAAGTGCGTGCTGACCATGCCGGAAACCATGTCGAAGGAACGCCGCGCGCTCCTGCGCGGCTACGGCGCCGAGCTGGTGCTGACGCCCGGGGCCGAGGGCATGACCGGCGCGGTCAACAAGGCGCGCGAGCTGGCCGAGGCCAACGGCTGGTTCATGCCGCAGCAGTTCGAGAACCCGGCTAATCCGAAGATCCACCGCGAGACCACGGCCGAGGAGATCTGGAACGACACCGACGGCCAGGTCGACATCCTGGTGGCGGGCGTCGGCACCGGCGGCACCATCACCGGCGTGGCCGAGGTGATCAAGGCGCGCAGGCCCGGTTTCCGCGCGGTCGCGGTCGAGCCCGACGCCAGCCCGGTGCTCAGCGGCGGCGCCAAGGGCCCGCACCCGATCCAGGGCATCGGTGCCGGCTTCGTGCCGGGCGTGCTCAATACGGCGGCCTACGACGAGGTGGTGCGGGTGAAGAACGAGGACGCCTTCGCGCTGGCGCGGCGGATGGCGACCGAGGAGGGCCTGCTGGTCGGCATCAGCTCGGGCGCGGCGGTGTGGGCGGCGCTGGAAGTGGCCCGGCGGCCGGAGAACGCCGGCAAGCTGATCGTGGTGGTGATCCCGTCGTTCGGCGAGCGGTATCTGTCGACGGCGCTGTTCCAGGGGCTGGTCGACTGAAATGATGTGAGGCGTGAGGGGTGAGGCGTGAGGTGTTGACCCCGTCCCCACCCCGCCCCTCCCCTTGAAGGGAGGGCGCAGCGCAGCGACGCGCTTGACGGTCACTACCGATCGAGACTCAGGCGCCCTGCCCTCCCCCTTCAAGGGGAAGGCTGGGTGGGGGATGGGGCTACACGTTTCACCTTTCACATTTCACGTTTCACATTTCACCTGCCGATAGGCAACAGAATCCGGTTCTCACGCGCCGGCCCGCGCAGCAGGAACCCCTCCGTCGCCACCTCCCCGACCATCTTCCCCGCCGCCGCCGGCTTGCAGCTGGCATTGGCACGGTGGTACAGCGCCGCCGCGAACAGCCCCTCGCTCGGGTCGCCCAGCGGCTTGGAGAAGTCGTCCGCCGCCTGGCAGGTCGGCGCGAAGCCGTCGGCGTAGTCGCCGTAGCCCTTGGCGTTGGCGCCCTTGAATTCGATCGGGAAGTACGAGATGCCGCAGTTGTCCTTGGCAGTGAAGCCGTAGGGCTTGCCGCAGGTGGTGCCGCCGATCAGCCGCACGTCGACGTCGATGCCGCGCAGGCCGTTGACGATGGCCTCGCTGGCCGAACAGGTCGACGAACCGGCCAGCACGTAGACGCGGCCCAGGTTCAGCGTCGGCAGCGCCTGGTTCGAGGTGCAGTTGTAGTTGGCGTCGAGCAGGCAGGCAGTGCTGCTGAAGGTATCGACCGCCGCCGCGGTCTCGGCCGCGCGCTTGTCGTTGTACTGCTGGCGCTCGAACACCTTGCCGCCGGTGCGCGCCGGGCCGGCGATCATGTAGGACAGCTCGTTGGCGATATAGAGATAGCCGCCGCCGTTGTAGCGCAGGTCCAGCACCAGGTCGGTCACGCTGGCGGCCTTGAGCTGGTTCACCGCGGCGATCAGCTGCGACTCGGCGCTGGCGATATGGTCGTTGAAGGCGATGTAGCCGACCTTCTGGCCCGCCACGTCGACCGTCTTGGCCACCAGCACCGGCTGCTTGACCACCGTGGTCGCGTCGAGCTGCAGCGCCGGCTGCACCACGCCGGCTCGGCTGAACACGAAGCCGTGGCGGCCGGCGCCGGTCGGGTAGAGCGCGGCGTTCATCAGCGCCACTTCCGACGACGCGCTGGCGTCGGCAGGGATGCCGTCGGCGCTCACCAGCACGTCGCCGCGCAGCACGCCGGCCGCCGCCGCCGGCGAGCCCGGCTCGACGTAGGCCACGCGCAGGCCGCGCGGCGGCGTGCTGCTGGTCATGTGCCACTCGATGCCGTAGCCGAGCACCGCGCCCGACTGCGACAGCGCATCCCATTCCCGGGTCGGGTAGATGAAGCTGAACTGGTCCTTGCGCTTGCCCGAGGCGGTGCGCGCCGGCGTCTTCAGCGCTTCGAAATAGTTGTCGAGCGAGCCGTAGACGTCGCGCTCGTCCGAGTAGGCCGCCGCCGCGGCGTTCACCGCCGGGATCTCGCCGTACCACAGGTAGGCCTCGCCCATGTAGGCGCGCAGCCAGGCCTTCTCGTCGGCCAGGGTGCCCGGCGTGGTGGCCGCGCTGGCGTCCTGGCGGTACGGGTTGTTGGCCGCGCACTTCTGCGCCACCGCCACGCCGCCACCGCCGTTGCTCCCGCCGCCGTTCCATGGCGCCGGGCCCGATCCTTCGCCGCCGCCGCCGCAACCGGCCAGCAGCAGGGCCAGCGCGAGCGTGGCGAGGACGCCGGACGGCGCGTTGTTCTTGTTGGACGACATGGCTGTTTTCCTCCCCGGGCGACGGGCCGGTGCGTTTTCAGAAAGGGCGCGAGGGTAGCGGGAAGCCCGGTGTCATACAAGCCGGCCGGCCGCGACGGCCGCCGCCGCTCCGCACAGCTGCGGTGCATGCCGCTGCTGCAATGCACAAACCGCGCGCACGGACCGGGCCGCGCCGCGGCCATCATGCCTGCAAGCCCTTGATCCAGCTAGGCCACGACGCTGGCACGGCAGTTGCTGTTAGCGTTCCGCCAGAATGAAGCAGCACCCAACGGTTCAACGGCGGACCGCTGGCCTGGCAAGACAACGGTTCAACGTCGAACCCTCGAATCCGGACAAAGGCGTCCTCGCTACGCGGCGGTCTCTCATCGCAGACCCGCCGCCCAGCGCGGACGCCTTTTTTGCGTCTTCACGCATGGAGAACACAGATGGACAAGGGTTTCTGGAAAGCGGGCCACCCGCCCACGCTGCTGTCGGCCTTCCTCTATTTCGACCTGAGTTTCATGGTCTGGGTGCTGCTCGGCCCGCTGGCGGTGCACATCGCCCGCGACCTCGGCCTCACCCCGGCGCAGAAAGGCCTGATGGTGGCCACCCCGCTGCTGGCCGGCGCGCTGCTGCGGCTGGTGATGGGCGTGCTGGTCGACCACCTGCGGCCCAAGCGCGCCGGCGCGATCGGCCAACTGATCGTGATGGCGGCGCTGGCGGTGGCCTGGCTGGCCGGCGTGCACAGCTTCGGCCAGGTGATGCTGCTGGCGGTCTTCCTCGGCGTGGCCGGCGCCTCGTTCGCGGTGGCGCTGCCGCTGGCCAGCCGCTGGTATCCGCCGCACTACCAGGGCGCCGCCATGGGCATCGCCGGCGCCGGCAACTCGGGCACCGCCATCGCCGCGCTGTTCGCGCCCTCGCTGGCCAAGGCTTTCGGCTGGAACGCGGTGTTCGGCCTGGCGCTGGCGCCGCTGGCGCTGGTCTTCCTGGTCTACCTGGCTTTCGCCCGCGACAGCCCCGACTGCCCGCCGGCCAAGAAGCTGTCGGCCTACCTCGCCGTGCTGCGCGACCGCGACGCCTGGTGGTTCATGTTCTTCTACTGCGTCACCTTCGGCGGCTTCTCCGGCCTCGCCTCCTCGCTCACCGTCTATTTCAACGACCAGTACGGGCTCGACCCGGTCAAGGCCGGCTTCTACACCGCGCTGTGCGTGTTCGCCGGTTCCCTGATGCGGCCGATCGGCGGCGCGCTGGCCGACCGCGTCGGCGGCATCCGCTCGCTGCTGGTGCTGTACACGCTGGCCTCGGCCTGCCTGTGGCTGGTCGGCCGCGACCTGCCCGAGGCCTGGATGGCGCTGACCGCCCTGGTGGCCGGCATGCTGTGGCTGGGCATGGGCAACGGCGCGGTGTTCCAGCTGGTACCGCAGCGCTTCCGCCGCGAGATCGGGGTGATGACCGGGCTTGTCGGCATGGCCGGCGGCATCGGCGGCTTCCTGCTGGCGGCCGGGCTCGGCTATTCCAAGCAGCTCACCGGCGGCTATTCGACCGGGCTGACGATCTTCGCCGCGCTGGCGCTGCTGGCCTGGGTCGGGCTGCTCTCCGTCAAGCAACGCTGGCGCACCACCTGGGGCGCCGTGCATATCGCCGGCGCGCGGGTCTGAGGCCGCCATGGAATGGGCTTCTGTGCAGGCCCCCGGCAAAGCCGGGCGCTTCAGGTCCGCGGGTACTCAACCACCGGCTCATCCTGTTTCATCCCTACTCCCCCGCCCTCGCCGCGCCGGGGTCCCCACAAAGTCGAAGGCTTTGTGGGGTGGTCCAGAGGGAGCCTCGCTGCGCTCGCTAGAACGTGCAGTCGATCAGGCGTTGCTCCGGGACGGGAGTCGGCATGATGCTCGCGCTCGCCATCGGCACCGCCAGCGAAACCGGCCGCAAGCCGCGCAACGAGGACGCCGTCGCGGTGATCGAGCCGCCGGCCGGACTCGAAGCGGCCAAGGGCTGGCTGGCGGCGCTGGCCGACGGCGTCAGCCAGTCGGCCGACGGCCGGCTGGCGGCCCAGGCCACGGTGAAGGGCCTGGCGGCCGACTACTACGCCACGCCCGATACCTGGGAGCCGGCCCATGCGCTCGACCGCGTGCTGGCGGCGCAGAACCTGTGGCTGCAGGGCCAGGCCCGCCACGGCGAGCCGCTGGCCACCACCCTGACCGCGCTGGTGCTGCGCGGCCGCCGCTACACGCTGGCCCACGTCGGCGACAGCCGCGCCTACCTGCTGCGCGGCGGCCGCTGCGAGCAGCTGAGCGAGGACCACGTCTGGCAGCACGCCGGCTTCAGCCACGTGCTCAAGCGCGCGGTCGGGCTCGATGCCCACCTGGTGGCCGATTTCCGCGACGGCGAGCTGGCGGCCGGCGACGTGTTCGCGCTGCTGTGCGACGGCGTGTGGGAGCCGCTCGGCGATGCCGAGGTGCACCGGCTGCTGCAACTGCACGACGCGCCGCAGCGCGCCGCCGAGGCGCTGGTCGCGGCGGCGCTGGCGGCCGGCTCGCAGGACAACGTCTCGGCCGTGGTGCTGCGGGTCGAGTCGCTGCCGGCCGGCCGGCTGCTCGACGAAGTGGCCGGCGCCGCCGGCCGCGCGGTGCCGCCGCGGCTCAGGCCCGGCCAGGCGATCGCCGGCTTCACCGTCGAGGCGCTGCTGGCCGAGAGCCGCAGCAGCCTGGTCTACCTGGCGCGCGACGGCCAGGGCCAGCGCGTGGTGCTCAAGACCCTGACCGCGCTGGCGGCGCAGGACCCGGCCCAGGCCGAGGACCTGCTGACCGAGGGCTGGCTGCTGCAGCGCGCCGCCAGCCGCTACCTGCCCGAGCCGGTCGAACCGGCCGACCGCCAGTGGCTGCTGCTGGCGATGCGCTGGTACCCGGGCGAGACGCTGGCGGCCCGGCTCGAGCGCGGCGAGCGGATCGGCGCGGCCGAGGCGGTGCGCATCGGCCTGCGGCTGGCGCGCGCGCTCGGCGCGCTGCACCGGCTCGACATCGTCCACCGCGACGTCAAGCCGGCCAACCTGCACCTCGACCCGGACGGCCGGCTGCGCCTCCTGGACCTCGGCGTGGCGCACTGCCCGGCATCACCGCCGAGCGCGGCGAGACGCCGGGCACGCCGAGCTACCTGGCGCCCGAGCTGTTCGCCGGCGGCGCGGCCGGCGCGGGCAGCGACCTGTACGCGGCCGGCGTGACGCTCTACCACGCGCTGACGCGGCGCTATCCCTACGGCGAGATCGAGCCGTTCCAGGCGCCGCAGTTCGGCGACCCGGTGCCGCCGACGCGCTACCGGCCCGACCTGCCGGTGTGGCTCGAAAGCGTGCTGCTCAAGGCGGTGGCGCGCGATCCGGCGCAGCGCTTCGAGACCGCCGAGGAGCTGCGGCTGGCGCTCGAGCTCGGCGAGGCGCGGCCGCTGGCGGTGGCGCGCCGCAGCCCGCTGGCCCGGCGCGCGCCGGGCCGGCTGTGGCAGGCGCTGGCGCTGGCCTCGCTCGGCTGCAACGTCGTGCTGCTGTTCGCCCTGCTGAGCCGCGAACCGGCCGCCGCGCAAAAACGAAGTCCCGCGTCGAAACACGGGGGCCCGCCAGGGAGCAGGCGAAGCAGCCCGCGGCGCCGGCCGCCGCCAGGCCGCTGCGCACGGCCGGCCTGGCTTCCCTCGCCCCGCCGCTCGCCCTGCCCTTCGCCTCTCCAGGTCCGCATTCCAAACCCATGCAATCCACCCCAGCCGCCGCCTGCGCGGACGGCGCCTCCCCGGAGCCCAGCCATGCAAAAACTGAAACTCGTGATGATCGGCAACGGCATGGCCGGCGTACGCACGCTGGAAGAACTGTTCAAGCTCACGCCGAACCGCTACGAGATCACCGTGTTCGGCGAGGAGCCGCACCCCAACTACAACCGCATCCTGCTGTCGCCGGTGCTGGCCGGCGAGCAGACGGTCGACGAGATCGTCCTCAACCCGCTCGAGTGGTACGCCGAGCACGGCATCGACCTGCGCCTGGGCCGCAAGGCGGTCAAGATCGACCGGCTGCGCCGCATCGTCCACGCCGACGACGGCAGCGAGGCGCACTACGACCGGCTGCTGATCGCCACCGGCTCCAAACCGTTCGTGCTGCCGGTGCCGGGGCGCGATCTGCCCGGCGTGATCAGCTACCGCGACATCGCCGATACCGAGGCGATGATCGCGGCGGCCGGCCGCTACAAGCACGCGGTGGTGATCGGCGGCGGCCTGCTGGGCCTCGAGGCCGCCAACGGGCTCAAGCTGCGCGGCATGGACGTGACGGTGGTGCACATCGGCGAATGGCTGCTCGAACGCCAGCTCGACCGCGTCGCCGGCAAGCTGCTGCAGGCCTCGCTGGAGCAGCGCGGGCTGAAGTTCGCGCTGCAGAAGCAGACCGCCGAACTGGTCGGCGCCGGTCCCGGCGCGGCCGAGCCGGGCCGGGTCGCCGCGCTGCGCTTCAAGGACGGCGAGGAGATCCCGGCCGACCTGGTGGTGATGGCGGTCGGCATCCGCCCCAACACCGAGCTGGCCGAATCGGCCGGCCTGCAGTGCAGCCGCGGCATCGTGGTCAGCGACACGCTGCAGACCTTCGACCCGCGCATCTACGCGGTCGGCGAATGCGTGAACCACCGCGGCACCGCCTACGGCCTGGTGGCGCCCTTGTTCGAGCAGGCGCGCGTCTGCGCCAACCACCTGGCCGGCTGGGGCTATGGCCGCTACACCGGCTCGGTGCTGTCGACCAAGCTCAAGGTCACCGGCATCGACCTGTTCTCGGCCGGCGACTTCATGGGCGGCGAAGGCTGCGAGGAGATCACGCTGGCCGACCCGGTCGGCGGCGTCTACAAGAAGCTGGTGCTGAAGGACGACCGGCTGATCGGCGCCTGCCTCTACGGCGACACCGCCGACGGCGCCTGGTACTTCCGCCTGCTCAAGGACGGCGCCCCGGTCGGCGCGATGCGCGACCACCTGATGTGGGGCGAGCAGAACCTCGGCGACACCGGCCACGCCGGCGAGAACCGCGCCGCGGCGATGGCCGACGACGCCGAGGTGTGCGGCTGCAACGGCGTGAAGAAGGGCGTCATCGTCAAGGCGATCCGCGAGCAGGGCCTGACCACGCTGGACGAGGTGAAGAAGCACACCAAGGCCTCGGGCTCGTGCGGCTCCTGCGCCGGCCTGTGCGAGCAGATCCTGATGAACTGCCTCGGTTCGAGCTTCGACGCCACGCCCAAGACCCGCACGGTGTGCGGCTGCACCGACCGCACCCACCAGGCGGTGCGCGACGCGATCCGCGAGCGGCACCTGCTGACCATCCCCGACACCATGCGCGCGCTCGAATGGCGCACCCCGAACGGCTGCGCCTCGTGCCGGCCGGCGCTCAACTACTACCTGATCTCGACCTGGCCCGGCGAGGCGCAGGACGACCCGCAGAGCCGCTTCGTCAACGAGCGGGTGCACGCCAACATCCAGAAGGACGGCACCTACTCGGTGGTGCCGCAGATGAAGGGCGGCGTCACCAACGCGGCCGAGCTGCGCCGCATCGCCGACGTGGCCGACAAGTACCGCATCCCGCTGGTGAAGGTGACCGGCGGCCAGCGTATCGACCTGCTGGGCGTGAAGAAGGAAGACCTGGTCGGCGTCTGGCGCGACCTGGACATGCCGAGCGGCCACGCCTACGGCAAGTCGATCCGCACGGTGAAGACCTGCGTCGGATCGGAGTTCTGCCGCTTCGGCACGCAGAACAGCACGCAGATGGGCATCGACCTCGAAACCATGCTGGCCTGCATGTGGAGCCCGCACAAGGTGAAGCTGGCGGTCAGCGGCTGCCCGCGCAACTGCGCCGAGGCCGGCATCAAGGACGTCGGCGTGATCGGGGTGGAATCGGGCTGGGAGCTGTACGTCGGCGGCAACGGCGGCATCAAGACCGAGGTCGCCCAGTTCTTCGCCAAGGTGGCCAGCGCCGAGGAGGTGATGGAGTACAGCGGCGCCTTCCTGCAGCTCTACCGCGAGGAGGGCTTCTACCTCGAACGCACGGTGCACTACCTGGCGCGCGTCGGCCTGGAGCATGCGCGCCGCCAGGTGGTGGAGGACGCCGGCCGCCGGCGCGAGCTGTTCGAGCGGCTGAAGTATGCGCTGAGCTTCGGCCAGGACCCTTGGGCCGAGCGGGTGCGCGGGGCGCAGCGGCATGAGTACGAGGCGATCGGCGCGTGAGGGGTCAGGAGTGAGGGGTGAGGTGTAACCCCACCCCCCACCCAACCTCCCCCTTGAAGGGGGAGGAGCAGGCCGCATCGATCGGAACCGTCGACGATCGTTCAGGCGTCACCGCATCACTCCCTCCCCTTCAAGGGGAGGGCCGGGGTGGGGATGGGGTTACACCTCACCCTCACCCCTCCCACCTCACAAGGATCAGACATGAGCACCTGGAAACACATCTGCCCGCTAACCGAAATCCCCCCGCTCGGCGCCCGCGTGGTGCGCCACCCGGCCGGCGACATCGCCGTGTTCCGCACCGCCGCCGACGCCGTCTTCGCGCTCGAGGACCGCTGCCCGCACAAGGGCGGCCCGCTGTCGCAGGGCATCGTCTACGGCGACACCGTCGCCTGCCCGCTGCACGGCTGGCAGATCGGCCTCGGCTGCGGCCAGGCGCAGGCGCCCGACGTCGGCTGCGCGCGCCGCTACCCGGTGCGGCTCGAAGGCGGCGAGGTCTACCTCGACACCGACGCCTGACCTCGTCCCGCCCGCCGATCACCGGAGCCCGCGCATGCCCGCCCCCACATCGTCAAATCGACCTGCTGCTACTGCGGCACCGGCTGCGGCGTGCTGATCCACGCCGACGGCGACCGGGTCGTCCAGGTCGAGGGCGATCCCGACCACCCGGCCAACTTCGGCCGGCTGTGCAGCAAGGGCGCCACCCTGCACCTGACCGACATGCGCCAGGGCCGCGCGCTGCATCCCGAGCTGCGCACCGCGCGCAGCGAAGCGCGCCGCCGGGTCGACTGGAACACCGCGCTCGACCACGCCGCCGACCGCTTCGCCGCGATCGTCGCCGAGCACGGCCCCGACGCCGTCGCCTTCTATATCTCCGGCCAGCTGCTGACCGAGGACTACTACGTCTTCAACAAGCTGGCCAAGGGCCTGATCGGCAGCAACAACATCGACACCAATTCGCGGCTGTGCATGTCCAGCGCGGTGGCCGGCTACAAGGCCACGCTCGGCGCCGACGCGCCGCCGTGCAGCTACGAGGATCTGGCGCTGGCCGACTGCCTGCTGATCGCCGGCGCCAACCCGGCCTATGCCCACCCGGTGCTGTTCCGCCGCATCGAGGAGGCCAAGGCGGCGCGGCCCGGCATGAAGCTGATCGTGGTCGATCCGCGCCGCACCGACAGCGCCGAGCTGGCCGACCTGCACCTGGCCATCCTGCCCGGCACCGACGTCGCGCTGTTCCACGCCATGCTCAACGTGCTGGTGTGGGAAGGCTGGATCGCCGAGGACTACATCGCCGCCCACACCGAGGGCTTCGAGGCGCTCAAGCGCCGCATCCGCGAATACACGCCGCGCTTCGCCGCCGAGCTGTGCGGCATCCGGCCCGACGACATCGTGCGCGCGGCCGAATGGTTCGGCACCGCGCCGGCCGCGCTGTCGCTGTGGTGCATGGGGCTCAACCAGTCCAGCCACGGCACCGACAAGAATGCCGCGCTGATCCACCTGCACCTCGCCACCGGCCAGCTCGGCCGGCCCGGCGCCGGGCCGTTCAGCCTGACCGGCCAGCCCAACGCGATGGGCGGCCGCGAGGTCGGCGGCATGGCCAACCTGCTGTCGGGCCACCGCGACCTGGCCGACCCGCAGCACCGCGCCGAGGTCGCCGCGCTGTGGGGCGTGCCGTCGGTGCCGGAGCGGCCGGGCAAGACCGCGGTGGAACTGTTCGAGGCGGTCGAGCGCGGCGAGATCAAGGCGGTGTGGATCGCCTGCACCAACCCGGCCCACTCGATGCCCGACAGCGCCCAGGTGCGCCGCGCGCTGGCGGCCGCCGAATTCGTGGTGGTGCAGGAGGCCTACGCCCACACCGACACCACCGCCTACGCCGACCTGCTGCTGCCGGCCTCGAGCTGGGCCGAGAAGGACGGCACGGTGACCAATTCCGAACGCCGCATCACCCGCGTGCACGCCGCCGTGCCGGCGCCGGGCGAGGCGCGCCACGATTGGCAAATCGCGGCCGATTTCGCCCGCCGGCTGGAACGGCGCCTGCCGGCCAGGCCGGCCCCAGTCCGGCGGCACCGTCGGCCAAGAACGCCGCCGGACTGAAGTCCGACCTGCCGCTCCCCTCTCCCCCGGGAGAGGGGCCGGGGGTGAGGGAGCGCCGGCGGAGCGCTCGCTGCCGGAGAAAAGCGCGCAGACCGCTTCGTACACACCGGAAAATACAGCGCTGACCATTCCGATCGCGCTGGAGCACGCAGTCCAGCCTGAACCGCGCCCCCTCACCCCGGCCCTCTCCCAGGGAGAGAGGGAGGGCGGCGCGCCGGTCCCCCGCGGCCGCACGCTCTTCCCCTATGCCGACCCCGAATCGATCTTCGAAGAACACAAGCGCACCACCGCCGGCCGCGACCTCGACATCGGCGGCCTCGGCTACGCCCTGCTCGATGCCCAGGGCCCGCAGCAATGGCCCTACCCCGCCGGCGCCGCCCACGGCACCGCGCGGCTCTACGCCGACGGCCGCTTCCCCACCGCGAGCGGCCGCGCCCGCTTCGTCGCGCTCGACTACCTGCCGGTGGCCGAGAAGACCGACGCGCGCTACCCGCTGCGCCTGAACACCGGCCGGCTGCGCGACCAATGGCACGGCATGAGCCGCACCGGCACCGTGGCCCGGCTGTTCAGCCACGCCGACGAGCCGCGGCTGGCGGTCCACCCGGCCGACCTGGCCGCCGCCCGCATCGCGCCCGGCACGCTGGCGCGCATCAGGAGCCGCCGCGGCAGCCTGGTGCTGCGGGTCGAGGCCAGCGACGCCCAGCGCCGCGGCGAGGTGTTCCTGCCGATGCACTGGTCGGGCCGCTTCATGGCCGGCGACGGCAGCAATGCGCTGACGCTGGCCAAGGTCGACCCGGTGTCGAAGCAGCCCGAGCTCAAGCACGCCGCGGTGCGGCTCGAACGCGCCGAGCTGCCGTGGCAGGCGGTGGCGATGAAGCAGAGCGCCGACGCGGTCGCGCTGATGCACCGCGCCGCCGCGCTGCTGGCCGGCTTCGACTACGGCACGGTCGGCCTGTTCGGGCGCGAACGGCCGGCGGTGATCCTGCGGCTGGCCCATCGCGCTGCGCCGCCGGCCGATTTCCTGGCCCGGCTCGACGCGGTGTTCGGCTTCGACGATCCGCTCGCCACGCTGAGCTACCGCGACGCGCGCCGCGGCGTGGAGAAGCACGCCGAGATCCGCGCCGGCCGGCTGGTCGGCATCCGCCTGTGCGGCGAGACGGCGGCGCAGGACTGGCTCAGGCAGTTGATCGCCGAAGGCGCCGAGGCGGCCGCATTGCGGCCCTGGCTGCTGGCGCCGCTGGCCTCGCCGCCGAGCGGCCAGCAGAGCCGCGGCAAGGTGGTCTGCAACTGCATGGACGTCGCCGCCGACGCGATCGAGGCCGCGCTGGCCGAGGGCTGCGACCTCGACGGCCTCAAGGCGCGGCTCGGCTGCGGCAGCAAGTGCGGCTCCTGCATCCCCGAGCTCAAGCGCATGGCGGCCGCGCCGCGCCCGGCCATCGCAGGCGAGGCGGCCTAGCGATGCGCCCGTCGACCGCAGCGACGCCGGACGCTCCCCTAGGTCGGGCTTTACGCCCGACAGCGCCCTTGGCAGATGGCGCTGTCGGGCATGAAGCCCGACCTGCCAGGCCGCCCAGTGACCTCGCACCCGACCATTGCCACGGCCTCGGCGACTTCCGCCTTCCGATTTCCAGTCAACCCGACCGCCAGGAGCACGCGATGTCCACCCAGGTCTACCTCATCGGCGCCGGCCCCGGCGATCCCGAGCTGCTCACCCTCAAGGCCGTGCGCGCCATCGGCGCCTGCGACGTGCTGCTGGTCGACGACCTGGTCAACCGCGCGGTACTGGCCCACGCCCGGCCCGACGCGCGCATCGTGGCGGTCGGCAAGCGCGGCGGCTGCCGCTCCACGCCGCAGGATTTCATCACCCGGCTGATGCTGCGCCACGCCCGCCAGGGCCGCGTGGTCGGCCGGCTCAAGGGCGGCGACCCGTTCGTGTTCGGCCGCGGCGGCGAGGAAGTCGAGGCGCTGCGCGCCGCCGGCATCCGCCACGAGGTGGTCAACGGCATCACCGCCGGCCTCGCCGCCGCCACCGCGGCCGGCATCCCGCTGACCCACCGCGACGCCTGCCGCGGCGTCACCTTCGTCACCGGCCACACCCAGGACGGCGGCGAACCCGACTGGGCCGCGCTGGCCGGGCTCGACACCACGCTGGTGGTCTACATGGGCATGCGCCACCTCGACGGCATGGCGGCCGGCCTGATCGCGGCCGGCCTGGCCGCCGCCACCCCGGCCGCGGTGATCGAGCGCGCCACCCTGCCCGACGAGCGCCGGCTGGCCACCACGCTGGGCCGGCTGCCGCAGGCTGCGCGCGCCGCCGCGATGGGCAGCCCGGCCATCGTGGTGATCGGCCAGGTCGCGGCGCTGGCCGACGCCGGCACGGCCCTGCCGGAGCGCTGCGCAGCATGAAAACGACCGGAATTTGCGGCGGCGCAGCAACAGTTGACGGCAGCCTGGCCGGCAGACTTTCACCGGCATCCGAAATGGCTGAGACTGCCGCAGTGCAACATGCCGTTCGCATCGCGCGCCGGCATGACCTGGCCCTTACGCCCCAAGGAAATCGGCATGACCATCTCGGTACCGTGGCAACCCGAACTCGATGCGCTGATCCTCTGCGCCAGCCGCCAGCGCCCGCACGGCGACAAGGGCTTGGCGCTGCACGGCGGCCGCCCGCTGGCGCTGCATGCGCGCGAGCGGCTGCAGCGGCAGAGCTGCCTGCCCGACACGGTGTTCGCCAGCGCCAACGACCATCACGACAGCTATCGCCGGCTCGGCTTCGAGCCGGTCGCCGACAATTTCGCCGACTGGCCCGGCCCGCTGGCCGCGCTCGAAGCCGCGCTGAGCGCCAGCGACGCCGACTGCCTGCTGGTGGTGCCGTGCGACCTGCCCGAGCTGCCGTTCGACGCCGCCGCCAAGCTGTGGCGGCCACTGGCGCTCAGCGACGCGCCGTACGCCTACGCGGTGTGCGACGGCATCGAGCCCTCGGGCGTCTGCCTGCTCACCCACCGCGTGCTGCCGCAGCTGCGCCGGCGGCTGGCCGCGCCGCGCATCGACCTGGTCGACTGGCTGCGCGAGCCGGGCGGCGTGGCGGTGACCTTCGCCGACGGCGCCGCGTTCTGCCCGGTCGCGGCGTAGCGCGACCCTTCCGCCGCGTCCCGGCCGATCGGCGGCCGGAACCCGCCAGGGCGCAAAGCGCCTACACTGGGCGTCATCCGCAGCAATCTCGTCCGACCCAGTCCGTATGAACGCGCCCACCTCCACCCCAGTCCTGCTCGACGGCCACGGCCGCCGCATCGACTACCTGCGCCTGAGCGTGACCGACCGCTGCGACCTGCGCTGCAGCTACTGCATGCCCAAGGGTTTCAAGGGATTCGAGGAACCGGCCAACTGGCTGACGTTCGACGAGATCGAGCGGGTGGTCGCCGCCTTCGCCCGGCTCGGCGTGCGCCGCCTGCGGCTGACCGGCGGCGAACCGCTGCTGCGGCGCGACCTGCCGCTGCTGGCGGCCCGGCTCGGCGCCCTGCCCGGCGTCGACGACCTGTCGCTGTCCACCAACGCCACCCGGCTCGACCGCCATGCCGCCGCGCTGCGCGCCGCCGGCGTGCGCCGGATCAACGTCAGCCTCGATTCGCTGCAGGCCGAACGGATCGCCGCGATCGCCGGCCGCGACGTGCTCGGCGAGGTGCTGGCCGGGCTCGACGCCGCGTGCGCGCAGGGCTTCGCCCCGATCAAGCTCAACATGGTGGTGCAGGCCGGCGTGAACGACGACGAGATCGAGGCCATGGTCGCCTTCTGCATCGAACGCGGCTTCATCCTGCGGCTGATCGAGACCATGCCGGTCGGCGACAGCGGCCGCGCCTCGCGACACGTCGACCTGCAGCAGGTGATCGCCGCGCTGGCGCAGCGCTTCGACCTGGCTCCGAGCGCACGCGAGCTCGGCGGCGGCCCGGCGCGCTACTGGCAAAGCCGCGACGGCGGCTTCACGCTCGGCGCCATCACGCCGATCTCGCAGCACTTCTGCGCCACCTGCAACCGCGTGCGGCTGTCGGTCGACGGCACGCTCTACCTGTGCCTGGGCCAGGACGACAAGCTCGAGCTGCGGCCGCTCTTGCGCGGCGGCATCGACGACGCCGGCCTCGAGGCCGCGCTGCGCCAGGCCATCGAGCGCAAGCCCGAACGCCACGAATTCCGCGAAAAGCCGGGCAAGATCGTGCGCTTCATGTCGGCCACCGGCGGCTGAGGCGGCGGCGGAGCGAATCGCTGCCGGAAGCGGCCGCATTTCAGAACAATGACTTAGTATGATTGATGCAGAAGAATGCAAATAAACGCTGCTCGATGCTTGACACGATTTTTCGCCTCCCTATAATGGCGGCTCTTCGCAACACACAAGCGAAAGCGAAGCGGGAGTAGCTCAGTTGGTAGAGCGCAACCTTGCCAAGGTTGAGGTCGAGAGTTCGAGACTCTTCTCCCGCTCCAAACTGCTTCGAATGTGTGATTGCCATGCGGGAGTAGCTCAGTTGGTAGAGCGCAACCTTGCCAAGGTTGAGGTCGAGAGTTCGAGACTCTTCTCCCGCTCCAGCTTCTAGAAAAAAGGGAAAGTGTCTACTTTCCCTTTTTCGTCTCGGCGCCCGCCCGGGTGTCGATGGCGGGTTAGCAAAGTGGTTATGCAGCGGATTGCAAATCCGTCCACATCGGTTCGATTCCGGTACCCGCCTCCAGATCAAGCAGAACGCTCAGGCCCGCCGCCAGGTGGGCCTGAATGCTTTTAGCCGCCTGAAACCACCCCACGCCACTCGCTTGACGGACAAGACGTCCGTCGACAGGCCAGCGCCTGCGCCATCTTCCAAACCGGAAAGGCGAGCGGGAAGGTTGCCAAAAAGCGGGTGCACCGGCCTCGGGGCTGCAAAGCCGCTGGCGTACGCTCACCGGACCGGGCCGGGCGAAAGACGGCCAAGCCCTTGTGCCGCCTGGCTCCAGGACCAGTCCGGGCCGCCGGCGCTGCACCGAAAAAAGACAACGCCCGAGGCCGCAGTCGACGCAGCTTGAGCGGCGTGGCGAAACCGGCTTAGATTCGGCCAACCATTTCAATTCGGTGCGCGCCGACGGCGCGTGTCATGAAGGAGGACGCCGTGCGTACGTCGCCATTCGAGCGGTCGGCTGCACGACGAACCGGTCCGGCCGGCCGGTTCGTGCACATGCAGCTGGCCGGCCTGCTGCTGATCGCAGCCGTACTGATCGCGGGCCTGCTGCGCTGGCCCTCTCCCCTACCGCTCGCGCTCGCCGCCCTGCTGGGCCTGGCGCTGGCCGCCCTGGACCTGTGGTGGCTGCATCGACAGACCGTCGCCGACCGCGCGGCCCACGCGGCCTTGCGCGATGTCGAGGCGCGCATCGGCGGCATCGTCGAATCGGCCATGGATGCCATCATCACCATCGACCAATCGCAGCGCGTGGTGCTGTTCAACGCCGCCGCCGAAGCGATGTTCGGCTGCCCGCGCGACAGCGCGATCGGCGCGCCGCTCGACTGGTTCCTGCCCGACCGCTATCGCGCCGTTCACCGGGAGCACATCCGCCAGTTCGGCGCCACCGGCGTCAGCTCGCGCCGGATGGGCGCGGCCCGCATCATCACCGGGCTGCGCCGCAACGGCGAGGAATTCCCGATCGACGCCTCGATCTCCCAGGTCGAGGAGCACGGCGCACGCTTCTACACCGTGATCCTGCGCGACGTCACCGAGCGGGTCCGCACCGAGGAGGCGCTGCGCCACTCCAAGGAGGAGGTGCAGGCGATGGCGGCGGCGGCCCATACCATGCGCGAGCAGGAACAGAGCCGCATCGCGCGCGAGCTGCACGACGAGCTGGGCCAGGCGCTGACCGCGCTCAAGATGGACGTCGGCTGGCTCAGAGAGCGCCTGCCGGCCGAAGCGGCGGTGCAGGGCAAGCTGGCCGGCATGGAGGCGCTGCTCGACGATACCGTGAAGGCCACCCGCCGCCTGGCCACCGAGCTGCGGCCCCTGATCCTCGACGACCTGGGCGTGGTCGCCGGCATCGAATGGCTGGCCGACAACTTCAGCGAACGCACCGGCATCCCCTGCGTATTCCGGGTCGGCAATCCCGCGCTGGCCTGGCGGGACCCGATGGCGACGGCCATCTTCCGCATCGTCCAGGAGGCGCTGACCAATGTGGCGCGCCACGCCGAAGCCAGCCGGGCCGAGATCGACCTCGACCAGGCCGCCGGCGAAGTGCGGATCCGGGTGCTCGACGACGGTCGCGGCTTCGTGCCCGACGCGGCGCGGCGGCCGGGCTCCTTAGGCCTGCTCGGCCTGCGCGAGCGGGCCTTCCTGCTCGGCGGCGAGGCGACGATCGACAGCCGGCCCGGCGGCGGCACCCGCGTGGAGGTGCGCCTGCCGCTGCCCCCGAACAGGAGACGACATGATCCGCATCGTGCTGGCCGACGACCACACGCTGGTCCGCGAAGGACTCAAGCAGCTGTTGCAGGCGGCGCCCGACCTGGCCGTGGTGGGCGAGGCGCAGGACGGCCACCAGGCCCTGCAACGCGTGCGCGAGCAGGAGTTCGAGCTGCTGCTGCTCGACATGTCGATGCCGGGCCGCAGCGGGATCGAACTGATCAAGCAGATCAAGGGCGAGAAGCCGCGGCTGCGGATCCTGGTGCTGAGCATGCACGAGGAGCGCCAGTACGCCATCCGCGCCATCCGCGCCGGCGCCTCGGGCTATCTCACCAAGGACAGCGCCTCGGCCCAGTTGGTGTCGGCCATCCGCAAGGTGGCCGGCGGCGGCGCCTACATCAGCGCCGAGGTGGCCGAGCAGCTCGCGCTCGACGCCATGCCGCAGGCTCACGGCCTGCCGCACACCACCCTGTCCGACCGCGAATACGAAGTCTTCCAGCTGCTGGTGGCCGGCGTGGCCGTCACCGACATCGCCGAGCGGCTGCATCTGTCGGTCAAGACGGTCAGCACCCACAAGGCCCGCCTGCTGCAGAAGATGGGCATGAGCAATCCGGCCGAGCTGGTGCGCTACGCCATCGCCCAGCGGCTGATCGACGAAGCCGGCAAGCCGCTCTAGCCCTCCGCCCGTGTAGGCGGCCGCCTACACGCCTCCCCTTTCCGCCTACCCCGCATAGCGGATTCCGCCGACCACCCGCTTCAGCCGGGGCCGATAGGCCGGCCCATGGCCGCCGCCCATACTGGCTGCCATGGAAATCGCAACGAAACCGGTCCGGGTCTTCCTGGCCGACGACTCCACCGCCATCCGCGTCCGGCTGGTGGAACTGCTCGGCCCGCTGTCCGGCGTCGAGCTGGTCGGCCAGGCGGCCACGGTGGAGGACGCCATCGTCGGCATCCTGCGCGAACGGCCCGATTGCGTGGTGCTCGACCTGCAGCTGCGCGGCGGCAACGGCCTGACGGTATTGCGCGCCGTGCAGGCGCAGGTGCCCGCCAGCGTGTTCGCAGTGCTGACCAACCATGCCGACAAGCGCTATCGCGATGCCTGTCTGGCGGCCGGAGCGCAGTACTTCTTCGACAAGAGCAGCGAATTCCAACGCATCCGGGACGTCGTCCGCATGATCGGCGGCGGCAGGCCCGGAATCTGATGCGCAGCGCAGCACCGACGACCGGAGGAGATGTACGCCATGGAAACGACAGGTGAAATCGGCATGACCCAGGGCCCGGGCCGGCTCGGCCCGGCGACGGACTGCGGCGGAGGCCGGCACCCCTGCTCCGACTGCCGGCGGCACGACGGCTGCCTGGCCGGCGGGTCGCGGGAGGTGTCCGGCGCGCTGATGTCGAGCAGCCTGACGATCCGCCGCGGCAAGACGCTCTGCCTGGCCGGCGATGCGTTCAAGGAGCTGTACGCCATCCGCAGCGGCTGCTTCAAGACCTGCATCGTGAGCGAGGACGGTCGCGAGCAGGTCACCGCCTTCTACATGGCCGGCGACCTGATCGGCCTGGACGCGATCCAGACCGGCTGGCACGGCACCACCGCCATCGCGCTGGAGGACAGCCAGGTCTGCGCCCTGCCCTTCGCCAGGCTGCAGCAGGCCTGCCGCGAGCTGCCCGGCCTGCAGCAGCGGCTGCTGGGCGCGATGAGCAGCGAGATCGCACGCAGCTATGGCGTCTCGCTGCTGCTGGGCAACATGCGTGCCGAGGAACGCGTGGCGGCCTTCCTGCTTGACCTGTCGCACCGGCTGGCCGAACGCGGCTATTCGCCGGCCGAGTTCCACCTGCGCATGACGCGCGAAGAGATCGGCAGCTACCTCGGCCTGAAGCTGGAAACCGTGAGCCGCGCCTTTTCCAAGTTCCAGGAGATGGGCTGGATCGGCGTGCAGAACAAGCACGTCCGCCTGCTCGACCGGGCAGGGCTGAGCGCAGGCGCCGGCAATGCGCCGCCGCATGCGCGGCGGGCCTCGGCCGACCGGATGGGCATCGTCCGCTCGATCGTGCCGATCCGGCTGGCGGCCTAGCTTCGCCGTCTCGCCGTCCTTGCGCGGCGTCGCGCCTCCAGCGTTCCGCGCAGGCTGTTGATTGCGGTCAAGTCGCCGCCGCGTCGGCGGGGGTACATATCCGGTCAGCCACCACGCAGGCGGCGTCGAAGAGGAGAACCCCACCATGTCCTACCGCAGCATCCTGGTCCATGTGCCCGACGGCGCGGATGCGGCTGAACGGGTCCGCTACGCGGCCCGGCTGGCCGAACGCTACAGGCATGCCCGCCTGACCGGGCTGTTCCTGGCCGTAACGACGCCTTCGCCCGCGCTCGGCCCCCACCCGGTCGGCGAACTGCAGTCCCGCCTGGCCGCGGAGGCCGAACGCCGCGCCGGCCTGGTCCGCACGGTGTTCGAGCAGCACGTCGGCAAGGAGGCCGACTGGCGGCAGGTGGACGGCGATCCGGTCGCAGCCGCTTGCCGCGAAGCGCGCCGGCACGATCTGCTGATACTGGGCCAACACGACGGCGACGGACCCAGGCCCGCCCTGCCGGCCGATTTTGTCGAATCGACCGTGCTGCGCTGCGGCCGCCCGGCGCTGGTGCTGCCCTGCGGCGGAGACTGGCCCGAACAGCTGACGCATGCGCTGGTGGCCTGGGACGGCAGCCGCGAGGCGGTGCGCGCGATGACCGACGCCCTGCCGCTGTTGCGCGAGTCGCCGCGCGTCACGCTGCTGTGCATCGATCCCGACCGCAGCGAGTGGACGGCGGACATGGCGCCCGGCGACGATGCGGCCGACTTCCTCTCCCGCCGCGGCATCCACCCGATCATCAAGCGCGTGGCCGGGCCGGGGCGAGACACCGGCGAAATGCTGCTGTCGCTGGCGACCGAGCAACTGGCCGACCTGCTGGTGATGGGGCTGTACGGCCACGGCCGCCTGCGCGAACGGATGCTGGGCGGCGTCAGCCGCACCGTGCTGGCGACGATGAAGATGCCGGTGCTGATGTCGCACTGAGGAGCCGGACATGGACCGTCACGATCTCGAGGCCTGGCTGCTGGCCTGCACCCTGCTCAACTACGGCGTGCTGCTGTGCTGGTTCGCCGTGTTCGCGCTCGGCCACGACCGGCTGCGGCGCCTGCACGGCCGCTGGTTCGCCCTGCCGGCGGTGCGCTTCGATGCCATCCACTACGGCGCGATGGCCGGCTACAAGCTCGCCATCCTGCTGTTCAACCTGGTGCCCTGGCTGGCGCTGCGGCTGACGGCCTGAGCGCTGGAGCGGTCATGGACAAAGCGTTCCAGACCGGACCGGCCGCCGCCTCCAGGCACGGAGAAAGACCTTGAAAAGCAGAGCCATGTGCTGCGTCGCCGTCGGCGCTCCGCTCGCCGGCCGGGAGATCGAGACGCCGGCGCCGGCCGCCGGACAGCTGTCCATCCGGATCCACGCCTGCGGCGTGTGCCGCACCGACCTGCACGTGGTGGACGGGGAACTGCCCGGCCTCGCGCTGCCGGTCGTGCCGGGCCACGAGATCGTCGGCGTGGTCGAATCGATCGGCGACGGGGTGGCGGGCTTCCGCCCGGGGGATCGCGTCGGCGTGCCCTGGCTCGGCCAGGTCTGCGGCCAGTGCGAATACTGCCGCGCCGGGCAGGAGAACCTGTGCGCCGAGGCGCGCTTCCACGGCTACACCCTGCAAGGCGGATTCGCCGACCGGGTCGTGGCGGATGCCGCCTTCTGCTTCCACCTGCCCGCCGCATACAGCGACATCGAGGCGGCGCCGCTGCTCTGCGCCGGGCTGATCGGCTACCGCGCCTTCCGCCTGGTCGCGGCCGCGCGGCGCCTCGGCCTGTACGGCTTCGGCGCCGCGGCGCACATCGTTGCCCAGGTCGCGCGCCACCGGGGCATCGAGGTCCACGCCTTCACCCGGCCGGGCGATCTCGCCGCGCAGCGCTTCGCGCGGGAGCTCGGCGCGAGCTGGGCGGGCGACAGCACGGCCGCGCCGCCGCAGCGCCTCGACGCGGCGATCCTGTTCGCCCCGGCAGGCGAGCTGGTGCCGCTGGCGCTGTCCCGCGTGCGCAAAGGCGGCACCGTGGTCTGCGCGGGCATCCACATGAGCGACATCCCGCAGTTCCCCTACGCCCTGCTCTGGGCGAACGGGTGCTGCGCTCGGTGACCAACCTGACCCGGGCCGACGGCCTGGAATTCATGGCGCTCGCCGCCGAACTGCCGCTGCGCATCCAGGCGACGCCCTACGCGCTGGACGACGCCAACCAGGCGCTCGACGACCTCCGCGCCGGCCGTTTCAACGGCGCCGCCGTGCTGACGATGCGCTGAAGCCGCGACCAGCCGGACGGCGATCGGCGGCGACGGATCGTCCCCTTCCGTGCCGCGGATCGCAAACCCGTCCACATCGGTCGGATTCCGGCGCCCGCCGCCAGATCGGGCAGAACGTCCAGGCCCGCCGCAAGGCCGGCCCGAGCGCGTTCCCGCATCAGACCTCCACCCGCCGGAACAGGCCCGGGTAGTCCAGCACCACGCCTGCCTCGTCCACCGGCAACTCGGCCCGGAAGCCATCGCCGTCCAGGCTTTCGAACAGGTAGCGGCGTTCTGCCAGCCGCGTATACGCCTGCGGTCTCGCCGCCACGGTCAGCGCCGGCGCCGAGATCCAGGCCATGCGGAATTCCCGCCGCTGGCCGATGGCCAGCGCCGAACGCCAGATCGGAAAGCTGTTGGTGAACGGCGTGGGCCAGATGTCGATATCGATGCAGCCGTCGAGCCCGGGCAGGTGCCGGCCGTCGGCCTGCCGCCAGCAGCCCTCGCCGTCCGCCCGCAGGCCGAGCGTGCGGCGGGATCCGGCGGCGAACACCGCGAGATCGGCCTCCCGCAGCCGCCACGACTCGTCCCAGGCGAGGTGATAGGCGAGCCGGAAGGCCGTGCCGTCGTCGTCGATCGCCAGGACGACGCCGTCGGCGATGCGATCGGCCAGCACCAGATGCTCCAGCCCGATCCCTTCACGATCCCGGTTCCAGATGGGCGACCAGCAGATCGTGCGGCATGGCGTAGCGGTCATCGCGAGTCTCTCTTTCAAATGCGGCAACTAGAATGGTTCGAGCGCGCGCCTCGCCGATCCGACCGGGCAGGCGCGATCGAATTCACGCCGGGCAGCGGCCGGCACGGAAGGAGCGACACGGCGATGATCGAAGGTACTTGCCACTGCGGCGCGGTTCGATGGCAGTTCGACGGCCTGCCCGATGGCGCCACGGCCTGCAACTGCACGGTCTGCCGGCGCTACGGCGTGCTCTGGGCCTACGACTACCAGGACGAGGGCATCCGGGTCTCGGGCGAAACCCGCACCTACATCCGCGGCAAGGCCATCGAGTTCCACTTCTGCCCGACCTGCGGCTGCGTCGCCTTCTGGCGATCGCAACGGCCTAGCCAGGACGGCCGCCGCCGGATCGCCGTCAACCTGCGCCTGGCCGAGCCCGGCGCCGTGGCGCAGATCCCGATCGATCACTTCGACGGCCTGGACACCTTCGACGATCTGCCGCGCGACGGCAAGTGCGTGGCCGACTACTGGTTCTGACCGCCGCCGGCGCGCATCCAGGCCGGCCCGCTACCCGCGCACGGCCGCCCAGCTCAGATCGAAGCGGGCCAGGTATTTGCGCAACCGGTCCGCATCGTTGGCCTTGGCCTTCTCCTGCCGCGATATGCCGAACAGGCGCCGGCCGGCATCCGACAGCGAGCTCGACCGGCGGCAGACGTCGACCACGCTTTCCAGCTGCAGCCGGTCGAACAGGTCGAGCGCCTGCAGCCGTTCGCCCAGCACGCTCTCCAGCGCGCTCCGCTCGGCGCCGCCCCAGGCGTGGCGCAGGCGTCCGATCTCCTCCTGCACGCAGGTCTCGGTGATGCGCCCCGCCTCGGCCAGGGTGGCCATGCGGGTGACCGAGGCGGACAGCTCGCGGAAATTGCCCGACCACCTGGCCTCGGCCGATCCGGCGAACTTCAGGTAGGCGCGCTTGGCCTCGGCATTGAACCGCACCTGCTCGCCGTGCTCGCCGGCAAAGCGCGCCAGCTCGAACTCCAGGTTGGGCTCGATGTCCTCGGCGCGATCGGCCAGGCCGGGCAATTCATAGGTCCACAGGTTGATCCGGGCGTACAGATCCTCGCGGAACCGGCCCTCGGCCACCCACTGCCTGAGATCGCGCACCGTGCCGGCGATCAGCTGGAAATCGCTGCCCACCTCGCGGTCGCCGCCGAGGGGAAGAAACGCTTCTCCTCGATGGCCTTGAGCAGCATGGCCTGCTCGTCCAGGCCCAGTTCGCCGATCTCGTCCAGGAACAGCAGGCCGCCGTCGGCGCTGCGCAGCAGGCCGGCACGCTCGGACTGGGCGCCGGTGAAGGCGCCTTTCACATGGCCGAACAGGGCCGACATGGCGCTGTCCCCGCGCAAAGTGGCGCAATTGACCTCGACGAAGCGGCCGGCCAACCGGTGCCGGACCTTCTTCATCTCGTATACCCGCCGCGCCAGGAAGGACTTGCCTGCCCCGGTCGGACCGCAGAACAGCATCGGCGCCTTCGAGCGCACCGCCACCCGCTCGATCTGCTCGATCATGCGGTTGAAGCCGGCATTGCGGGTGGCGATGCCGGACTTCAGGAAGGACACCGTCTCGGCCTGCTCGCGGGCGAAGCGGGTCGCGATCCGGTCATAGCGCGACAGGTCGAGATCGATCACCGCATGGCTGCCGGCGCTGTCGCCCTGCTCCTTGTTGCGCGGCGGCGAGGTCTGCACCAGCCTGGCCGGCAGGTAGCGCGCCTCGGCCAGCAGGAACCAGCAGATCTGCGCCACGTGGGTGCCGGTGGTGATGTGGACCAGGTAGTTCTCGGCCTCGGTATCGAAGTCGTAGCCGCGCGCCAGGTCGTGCAGCAGGCCGTAGACCTCCTCGAAATCCCACGGGTCGCGCAGATCGACTTCGACGCTCACCACCTCGGTCTCCGGCGACACCGCGGCGATATCGGCCTTGAGCCGCTCGTACAGGCTGCGGCTCCGGCTGTCGTGCAGCAGCTCCAGCCGGTCGACCAGCAAATCCTCCTGCTGGCACAGGCCGATGGTCGGCCGCCATTTCTTCCAGCGATCCCTGCCGCGGCCGACGTAGTCCAGCACGGTGCCGACGAATCCGAATACGACGTTCTTCTTCATGGTCGACCTTATCTTTTTGGATAAATAGCTATCTCATTGTATTGCAAATAACCGGGACACGCGGAACGGACTGGGCGGCCTCGCTACGCGATATTCATTTCCATACAGATACTTACCCACCTTGCCCGATGCGCCGGACCCAGCTGGCACGCATCTCGCAATGGAAGCCTCGACCGCCGAATCGGCGCACGCCGACGGGCAGCGGTTCCGATGCCGCTCCGGTGTACGCCACCAGTCCAGTCGTGGACGTACATGCCGCGGCGACGAGGAGACGGTCATCGGCGATGCGGGCAGCTCGCTCCGGGTTCGATTCCCGGAATCGCCGCCATTCGATAGCTCAATGGGTAGAGCAGCTGGTTCCGATCAGCGTGTCGCGGGTTCGACTCCCGCTCGAAACCACCTGACAAGGTGACTTGAAGCAGCAACAGGCAGTACCCGGTGCGACGGCGACGTCGCCGCCGATCCGGCCCGGGACGGGAATCGCCGCAAGGCAGAGACAGGCACGACGCTGTGACTGAGCGATCGACACTGGCAGGCCAGGTGTCGCGTGACAGACCAGCACGAAGCCCGTCCGCACCCTTGCCGGCCATTCCGCCTCCCGGCCGGATCGGCGACCGCCGGCTCATTCGAAAACAGGAGAAAAACAATATGTGGCAACGCTTCCTCATCCGTAAGAACGAACGCGCACTCCTGCTGCGCGACGGCGATTTCCAGCGCCTGCTGGCGCCGGGCGAAATCCGGCTGTTCGATCCGAACAAGCGCTACAGCGTCTGCGCCTTCCCGCTGGAAACGGCGCTGTTCGAACACCCGCTGGCCGACTACCTGCGGCGCAACGAGCCGGCCCTGATCGCCGACCAGTTCCAGGTGTTCGACCTCGGCGACGAGGAAGCGGGGCTGCGCTTCGAAAACGAGGCGCTGGCGGAAATCCTGCCGCCGGGCTCGCGCAAGCTGTACTGGAAATCCGCCGCGCCGCAACGCCTGGAGCGCGTGGCGCTGAACGAGGGCTGCGAAGTCCCGGCCGAGCTGCTGGCGCGCATGGCCCAGCCCGGCCTGCGCGGCCGTTCCATCGCCGGCCTCGGCGCGGTGCTGAACGTGCAGGTGCCGGCGTTCCATCTCGGCCTGCTGCGGGTGGACGGCAAGCTGGCCCGGCTGCTGCAGCCGGGGCGCTACGGCTACTGGCGCTTCAACCGCGACATCGCGGTCGAGCTGGTGGATACCCGCCTGCAGGCGCTGGAAGTCGGCGGCCAGGAAATCCTGACCCGCGACAAGGTGAGCCTGCGCATCAACCTGGCGGCCACCTGGTACTTCGACGACGTCGAGCTGGCGTATTCCTGCCTGCCCAAGCCGGCCGAGCACATCTACCGCGAGCTGCAGTTCGGCCTGCGCGCCGCCGTCGGCACCCGTACGCTCGACGAGCTGCTGGAGAACAAGCAGCTGGTGGACGAGGTGGTGAGCCGCCACCTGGACGCCAAGCTGCAGGGCTTCGGCGTGAAGGTGACCAGCCTGGGCGTGAAGGACATCGTGCTGCCCGGCGAGATGAAGGCGCTGCTGGCCCAGGTGGTCGAGGCCGAGAAGGCGGCCCAGGCCAACGTGATCCGCCGGCGCGAGGAAACCGGGGCGACCCGCTCCTTGCTGAACACCGCCAAGGTGATGGAAGACAACCCGACGGCCCTGCGGCTCAAGGAGCTGGAAACGCTGGAACGGCTGGCCGAGCGGATCGACAAGATCTCGGTATTCGGCGGCCTCGACCAGTTGCTGAACGGACTGGTGAAACTGAAAGCCTAGATACGCCCGGCGGACGAGTCCGCCGGGCGGCAAGGAAATGCATGATGCGAAGCGGAAAACAGAAACGGGCCGCCATCATGGCGCGACGCCAGGCGCGGCGGGAAGCAGCGACGCCGATCGCCCCCGCAGCGGTCCGACCCAAGAGAGCCAGGCAGGTCAATCTGGCACTCCTGGCGCCCCACTGCAGCGACTGGGCGCCCGCATTCGTCGGGCGCGGTTACTACGAGGACCTGGCCTTCACCTGCCGCGATTGCGGCGCGCACCAGGTATGGACAGCAGAACAGCAGCAATGGTGGTACGAAACCGCCCAGGGCGATGTGTATACGACCGCCGTCCGCTGCCTCGCCTGCCGCCAGGCACGGCGCCGGAAAATGGCGGGAACGATCAAGGAAAACAGGCAATGAACAAGTACGACACTCTCGCCGTGCCCCACGGCGCCCCGATCAAGATGTGGACCCAAGGCGTGCCGGTCGAAGAAGAAGCGCGCGCCCAGCTGATGAACACGGCCAGGATGCCCTTCATCTACAAGCACCTGGCGGTGATGCCGGACGTGCACCTGGGCAAGGGTTCGACCATCGGCAGCGTGATCCCGACGCTCGGTGCCATCATCCCGGCCGCGGTCGGGGTGGATATCGGCTGCGGCATGATGGCCGCCCGCACCACACTGACCGCCGCGGACCTGCCCGACGACCTGGCCGGCCTGCGTTCGGCCATCGAAGCCGCGGTCCCGCACGGCAAGACGATGGGCAAGCGCGACAAGGGCGCCTGGGAGGTCCCGCCGGCGACGGTCGACGCCATGTGGGGCGAGCTGCACCAGGGCTTCAAGCGGATCACCGAAAAGCATCCGCAGCTGGAGCGCACCAACAACCACAAGCACCTGGGAACGCTGGGAACCGGCAACCACTTCATCGAGGTCTGCCTCGACGAGGAAAACCGCGTCTGGTTCATGCTGCACTCGGGTTCGCGCGGCGTGGGCAACGCCATCGGCAACCTGTTCATCGAACTGGCGCAGGCGGACATGCGCCAGCACATCGCCAACCTGCCGCATCGCGACCTGGCCTACTTCGAGGAAGGCAGCCGGCACTTCGACGACTATGTCGAAGCAGTCGGCTGGGCGCAGGACTTCGCCCGGCGGAACCGCGCGGTGATGATGCAGAACGTCGTCGCCGCCGCCCGCAAGGTGATCGCCAAGCCCTTCGCCGCCGACGTGGAAGCGGTGAACTGCCACCACAACTACGTGCAGAAGGAGACCCACTTCGGCCGCGAAGTGCTGGTGACGCGCAAGGGTGCCGTGTCGGCCCGGAAGGGCCAGCTCGGCATCATCCCCGGCTCGATGGGCGCCAGGAGCTTCATCGTGCGCGGACTCGGCAACGAGGAAGCGTTCTGCTCGTGCAGCCATGGCGCGGGCCGCACCATGAGCCGCACCAAGGCCAGGAAGCTGTTCACCGTGGCAGACCAGATCAAGGCGACGGCCCACGTCGAGTGCCGCAAGGACGAAGACGTGATCGACGAGATCCCGATGGCCTACAAGGACATCGACAAGGTGATGGCGGCGCAGTCGGAATTGGTGGAGATCGTGCATACCTTGCGGCAGGTGGTCTGCGTGAAGGGTTGAGCCCGGCAGCCCGGCGATGGCCGGGCTGCGGCTGGCAGAATGCCGGGGCGGGTGACGACCGGCGGCAAGATGCCGGAATACAAGCTGGACCGCCGGGATTTGAAAGACGGGGAATTTCCATGACCATTCTGAGCGCTCATCCGATCGATGAGGCAATACGGCAGCGCATTGAGGCCGAACTGGCGGCGATCGAGCAGCGCCACGCCGTGCGCGTGCTGTTCGCCTGCGAATCCGGCAGCCGCGGCTGGGGCTTCGCCTCGCCCGACAGCGACTACGACGTACGCTTTCTCTACGTGCACGAGCTCGACTGGTACCTGCGCGTCGAGCCGCAGCGCGACGTCATCGAAGTGCCGATCAGCGACGAGCTCGACGTGTGCGGCTGGGAGCTGCGCAAGGCGCTGCAACTGATACGGCGGTCCAATCCGACGCTGTTCGAATGGCTCGACTCGCCCGTCGTCTACCGCGAAGACGCACAGGTGGCCGGCCAGTTGCAGAGCCTGGCACCGGCATTCTTTTCCGAACGCAAGGGGCGCTGGCATTACCTGGCGATGGCGAAGAAGAATTTCCGCGGCTATCTGCAAGGCGAGACGGTACGGCTCAAGAAGTATCTCTACGTGCTGCGCCCATTGCTGGCCGCGCAGTGGATCGACACCGGCCGCGGCATGCCGCCGATGCGCTTCGCCGAACTGGCCGGCACGATGGTGACCGATCCGGCCTTGCGCGAGGAAATCAACCAGCTGCTGGCGATCAAGATGGCGGCCGGCGAAGCCGAATACGGTGCGCGTTTCCCGCGCATCCACGCCTTCATCGAACACGAACTGGCTGCCGACAAGCCGCCGGCGGATTTCAAGCGGCCCGGGGGCGAGGAATCGGCGCTCGATGCACTGCTGTTCAACGCGATCCGTGATTGCTAAAGAAGAACCTTCACGCTGTTGACAATCCGTCCGGAGCGAGCGCGTCGGACGACTTCAATCCACAAGAAAAACCATGAAAGAACAAGACATCATCGAACTCGACGGCTCACAGGGCGAAGGCGGCGGTCAGGTGCTGCGCACGGCGCTGACGCTGGCCATGATCACCGGCCGGCCGTTCCGCATCGAACATATCCGCGCCAAGCGCAGCAAGCCCGGCCTGCTGCGCCAGCACCTGACGGCGGTACAGGCCGCTGCGGCCGTCTCGTCAGCCCAGGTGGACGGCGCCGCGGTCGGCTCGCAGACCCTGCGCTTCGCGCCGGGACCGATCCGCGGCGGCGACTACCGTCTCGCCATCGGCACGGCCGGCAGCTGCACGCTGGTGCTGCAGACCGTGCTGCCGGCGCTGTGGTTCGCCGACGCGCCGAGCACCGTGACGGTGAGCGGCGGCACCCACAACAAGGCGGCGCCGCCGGCCGATTTCCTGATCCGGGCCTGGCAGCCGCTGGTCCGGCGCATGGGCGCCAAGCTCGATATCACCCTGCGCCGGCACGGCTTCTACCCGGCCGGCGGCGGCGAGGTCGTCGCGTCGACCGAGCCCTGCGGCTTGCAGGCGATCACGCTGATCGACCGCGGCGAGCGGCAGGCGCTCAAGGCCGAGGCCCTGGTCGCCGCCGTCCCCGGCAGCGTGGCCCGGCGCGAGCTGGAACGCGCCGGCGCGCAACTGGCCTGCCTGGGCGGCCGGGTGCGCGAGCTGCCGGCCGGCGAGGGGCCGGGCAACGCCCTGCTGATCGAAGTGGCGCATGCGCAGGTGACCGAGCTGTTCACCAGCTTCGGCGAACGCGGCGTATCGGCCGAGGCCGTGGCCGACCATGCGGCGCGGCAGGCCCGGCTCTATCTCGAGAGCGGCGCGGCCGTCGGCGAGTACCTGGCCGACCAGTTGCTGCTGCCGCTGGCCCTGGCGGGAGGCGGCGCCTTCACCACGGTGTCGGCGTCTTCGCATCTGCTGACCAATATCGCGGTCATCGAGAAATTCCTGCCGGTGGAGATCGCGGCCAGCGCGCAGGCCGACGGCAGGTGGCTGGTCGAGATCGGCTAGGCCTTGCAGCCGTGTCGCAAGCGCCATGGCCGACGCGGATGCCGGGCTCCGGAACGAGGCGGACCTTGGCTCGAGCGGCCGGTTGGGTCGCGCGGCGCCAGGGCGGAAACGCACATCCTCGGCGATGGCGATTGTGCAAATCTCCCTGCATAACGGCGAAAAAAGCCAAGTTCCGATGCATGGGAATCTTTACGCAGCCTCCCCGGCACTTCTCACACCCCGTCCGCCCCGGCACGACGTAATCTCCAGTCCAACCAAACGCCTCAGATCCCGGGAGCAAGGCATGAGCAAGGCAACGCGCTGGAGCAGTTTCGAAGACGAAATCCTGCTGACGGGCCTGCGAGAAAAACGACCGCTGCGCGACATCGCGTCGCGGCTCGGCCGGCGCGAGATCGCCGTGACCGAACGCGCGCTGGCGCTCGGCCTGGCCGACGCGCTGCCGCAGCCCGAACCGTTCGCCATGGCCTACCCGCTCGCCGCCTGAGCGTCGCCGCGCCGTACCGCGGCAGGCCGCGCCGGACCCGGCGCAGCACCGGCCGCATGTGGCGAAAACAGCACGGTAGGGCTACAATCCGCCGCTCTCCAGCGTAGGAACGGAGCGCGCGGCCCAAGGCCTGCCGAGCCACCGGGCAAGGGCAGCACCCGCGCGGCAGCCAGCCTTCCTACGCCTCCGCCCGGATGGTGAAACTGGTAGACACAAGGGACTTAAAATCCCTCGGCGCAAGCCGTGCCGGTTCGACCCCGGCTCCGGGCACCAGACCGCCTCGTCCTTGGCGCCAGGCCCCAAGATACGCAAAGCCCGCATCGTTGCAGCGATGCGGGCTTTTCTTCGTCCGGGCCGGCCGTCAGAACACCCAGCCCGCCTGCGCCAATCCGCGGTTGCGCGGCGCCGGTTCGCTGAGTGGTTCTTCCTTGTCCGGCCGTACGCTTGGCCGGTGACGGTGCCACGCGTCACCGCGGTATTGCCGACGGCGCCACCCGAGTTCCCGCCGGCCAGGCCGCCGACGTTGTCGTGGCCGGCCGCATGGAGGCGTTCAACGTCAGGGCATTGCCGGTCGCCCAGCCGATCGCGTCGTTGACGCAGATGTCGCCGCCTCCGCTGGCGCTGGCGATGGTGGCATTGCTGCCGATCGAGAAAGTCTGCCAGTTGATGGCGGCGCGCTGGCTGGCCTGCTGCACCTTCAGCGTATCGACCGTGCTGCTGATGCTGGCGCTACCGGCAGTGACCTGGCCCCAGCGGGCAGTTCGGTGGCGTCGGATGCAGCCTGGGCGCCGGCTCGGCCGCCCGTCTTGCCGCGCGCGGGCGTGCATTCACTGACGGCGACAAGCTTGCTCTGGCTATGGCTCCATATATGCAGACACCGATTGGCTTGTTCCGGCGGGCTGCTAAGATGAGGTCACGATGAGAGATACGCCGCCCCCGCCCGCCCGATCCTGCCGCCCTTGCCCAGCAGCGCAGCGGTACCGCCCGCCCACCGCGAGTTCAAGTTCACGCAGCAGGATTTCGAGCGCGTGAAGAAGCTGATCTACGACTACGCCGGCATCGCGCTCAACGACAGCAAGCACGACATGGTCTACGGCCGGCTGGCCAAGCGGCTCAGGGCGCACGGCTTCGCCACCTTCCAGGAATACCTGGTGCTGCTGGAGCGCGGCAACGAGGCCGAGTGGGAAGCGTTCATCAACTCGCTGACCACCAACCTGACCTCGTTCTTCCGCGAACAGCACCACTTCCCGCCCTGCTCGAGCATCTGCGCGCCAACAAGGCGCAGGGCACGCTGAACATCTGGTGCTCGGCCGCCTCGACCGGCGAGGAGCCGTGGTCGATCGCCATCACCGCGGCCGAGGCCTTCGACAGCCTCAAGCCGCCGGTCAAGATCATCTCGACCGACCTCGACACCAGCGTGCTCAAGACCGCCCAGGCCGGCGTCTACAGCGCCGACAAGGTCGACAAGCTGACGCCGCTGCAGCTGAGCCGCTTCTTCAGCAAGCGCGCCGACGGCCAGTACGAGATCCGGCCCGAACTGCGCGAGATGATGACCTTCCGCCGGCAGAACCTGATCGATCCGGTCTGGTCGGTGCGCGGGCCGTTCGACGCGATCTTCTGCCGCAACGTGATGATCTATTTCGACCGGTCGACCCAGTTACGCATCCTCGAACGCTTCGCCCCGCTGCTGCGGTCGAACGGCCTGCTGTTCGTCGGCCACTCGGAAAACCTCTACCACGCCGCCCACTTGTTCCGCCTGCGCGGCAAGACCGTGTACGAGCTCAATTCACCCGAGGCCAAGGCCGCCGGCGCGGCGCCCGGGCGCGGCCGCTGATCCGCTCGCGCCGTTCGGCCCGGAAAGACAAAAACGCCCCGGATGGGGCGTTTTTGTTTTGGCAGAGAGCGCCGAAGCGCCGAGCCGGAATTCCCGAAGAAACGGGTCGGGCTCCGGCCTTCGAGCTAGCGGCGCATCACGGTGCTCAGCGGGTCTCCACCTTCGCACGGGTCCGCAGGCCGGCCAGGTAGGCGGCCAGCGCCTGCTCCGAGCCGACCCGGCCCAGCGAAGCCTGCAGGCCGGCCAGCGCGGCCTGGTCCTGCGCCGGCGCCGCGGCCTTGGCGACGCGGTAGACGGTGTAGCCGCCCGGCACTTCCACGCCGGCATAACCGGGGGTCGCCACGGCGAAGACGGCGTCGACCGCCGTCTTGGCCAGGCCCTGCGGCTGGATGCGCGAAGCGGTGACCGCCGGCGTCCACTCGACCGCCACCGTCTCGCCCTTGCGCAGCGCGGCCAGCGTCTTCTGGCCGGCGTCGCGGGCCAGCTTCTCCGCCGCCTCGCGCTTGAGCTTGTCGGTGATCGCCGGCGCCACTTCGGCCAGTGCCTGCTGCTTGGCCGGCTCGTGCTGCGCCACGCGGGCCACCAGCAGCGTACCCGGGGCGACCTCGACCGCCTCGCTGTTGTGCTTGTTCTTCAGCACGTCCTCGGCGAACACCGCCTCGCGCAGCTTGGGCGTGTTGAGCTGCGGGTCCGGCGAGGCTTCGCGCGTCATCCAGTCGCTGTTGCGCAGCGTCAGGCCGTAGGCGTCGACCAGCGGCTGCAGGCTGTCGGCCTGCTGGTAGGCGAGGTCGGAGAACTTCTCGATCTCGGCCTGGAAGCGCTTCTGCGCCTCCTCCTGCTTGAGGCGCTGCTCGATCACCGGCTTCAGTTCGTCGAAGGTCTTGGTCTTGATCGCCTCGAGCTGCAGCACGTGGTAGCCGAAGTCGGTCTCGACCACATCGCTCAGCTCGCCCTTGGCCAGCTTGAAGGCCACGTCCTCGAACGGCTTGACCATGGCGCCGCGGCCGAAGAAGCCGAGGTCGCCGCCCTGCGCGGCCGAGCCCGGATCCTGCGAATGCTGCTTGGCCAGCTCGGCGAACTTGGCCGGGTTCTGCTTGAGCTCGGCCAGGATGCCTTCGGCCTTCTTGCGTGCGGCAGCCTTCTGCTCGGCCGTGGCCGACTTGTCGGCCTGGATCAGGATATGGCGCACCTGGCGCTCTTCCGGCGCCAGCTCGTTCTTGTGCTCGTCGAAGTAGCGCTGCAGCTTGGCCGGCTCGATCGTCACCTTCTGCGCCAGCTCTTCCTTGGACAGCACCACGTAGGCGAGCTTCACGCGCTCGGGCTGACGATAGTCGGACAGGTGGGCATCGTAATACTGCTTGACCTTGTCTTCGCCCACGGCGGCCTGGGCCATGAAGCCCTCCGCAGTGTAGGCATGGCTCTCGACCGTGCGCGGCTCGACCAGCGCGCTCGACAGCCTGGCGGCGGCAAGGCGCGAGCCGAAGGCGCTGTCGCCGAGCGAACCGGCCAGGAGCTGCACCGCCAGGTCCTCGCGCAGCTTCTTCTCGAACTGGTCGACCGTCATCTGGCGGGCCGCCAGCAGGCGCTCGTATTGCTCCTTGCTGAACTTGCCGTTGTCCTTGAACGCGTCGATCTGCAGGATCTGCTCGCGCAGCCGCGCATCGTCGGCCAGCACGTGGCGCTTGGCCGACTCGCCCAGCAGCAGTTGGCGCTGCACCAGTTGCTGCACCAGTTGCGGCTTCATCGCGTCGGGCACCGCCTGGCCACCGGCCGCATCGGCCAGGTCGCGCTCGGTGATCTTGACGCCGTCGACCTTGGCCAGGAAGACCTCGCCGCCGACGGCGCTGTAGCCGGCGACGCCGCCGCCGACCATCAGGCCGAGGACCACCAGGCCCAGCGCGACACCGACCAGGCGGCGATTGTTATGGACGAATTCAAACATGGGGAACGCATCTCCACGCCCGCGGGCGCCTGGTTCGAACGAGACAATAAAAAAGGGTGAACATGACGTTCACCCTTTTGTTTGGCGGAGCGGACGGGACTCGAACCCGCGACCCCCGGCGTGACAGGCCGGTATTCTAACCAACTGAACTACCGCTCCGAATTCCGTGCAACCGAGTGAGGCTGCAAATCAGCTCGATCGTCGATCCTACTGGTGGGTGGTGACGGGATCGAACCGCCGACATTCTGCTTGTAAGGCAGACGCTCTACCAACTGAGCTAACCACCCCTACCCGCTGCTGCGGGCCCGTCCCGGGGCGCTTAGCTTCGGGAACAGGGAAGCCAGCTATTGTACGGCATCCTTGAGCGACTTGCCAGCGCGGAATTTCGGCTGCTTTGCTGCCTTGATCTTGATGGTGGCGCCGGTGCGTGGATTGCGGCCACTGCGCGCGCTGCGCTCACCGACGTAGAAGGTGCCGAAGCCCACCAGCGTGACCAGATCACCGCCCTTGAGGGCCTGAGTCACTGCGGCGATGGTGGCATCCAGCGCCTTGCCGGCAGCCGCCTTGGA
The DNA here is from genome assembly GCF_014353015.1 of Chitinimonas koreensis. NCBI lineage: Bacteria > Pseudomonadati > Pseudomonadota > Betaproteobacteria > Neisseriales > Chitinibacteraceae > Chitinimonas > Chitinimonas koreensis. Next base: position 1,305,187 of record NZ_CP060704.1, on the reverse strand, counting down.
AATCTCGGCTTCGGCGGCGATGGCGTCAATCAGTTCCGACTTGTTCACTTATGTCCCCTTTCGATTGGTAGATGGGTCAAACGAGGTCAATCGCACGAGCTTTATAGCAAGCGCATTTTTCGGGTGTCAAGCGCAAAGCCGCGTCAAATCTCGCTTTGCGGGGATTCGACACGGCATTTTCGGCACGGTTCAGTGGGTCACCGGAGCACTGCCGCCGGCCGGAGTTACGCCAACGGCATTATCCGGTGCAGCAGCCGGCTCGGCCGGACTTTCCTTTGGCATGGGCTGCCGCTCGAGCGCGTGGGTCAGCACTTGATCGATCCATTTGACCGGGTGGATTTCGAGCTGATGCTTGATGTTGTCGGGAATTTCGACCAGGTCCTTGGTGTTGCCGTCCGGGATCAGCACATGCTTGATGCCGCCGCGGTGCGCCGCCAGCAGTTTTTCCTTGAGCCCGCCGATCGGCAGCACTTCGCCGCGCAGCGTGATCTCGCCGGTCATCGCCACGTCGGCGCGGACCGGGATGCCGGTCAGGATCGACACCATCGCGGTGGTGATCGCGATGCCGGCCGACGGGCCGTCCTTCGGCGTGGCGCCTTCGGGCAAGTGGATGTGGATGTCGTGCTTCTGGTAGAAGTCGGGCTCCACGCCGAGGCTCTGGGCGCGGCTGCGCACCACCGACAGCGCGGCCTGGATCGACTCCTGCATCACGTCGCCGAGCTTGCCGGTGGTGATCATCTTGCCCTTGCCGGGCAGCGACACCGCCTCGATGGTCAGGAGCTCGCCGCCGACCTCGGTCCAGGCGAGGCCGGTGACCTGGCCGACCTGGTTGCTCTCTTCCGCCAGGCCATAGGTGTACTTGCGCACGCCGAGATACTTGTCGAGGTTCTTGGCGCCGACCGTGACCTTGCGGTCGGACGGCTTGAGCAGCAGCGCCTTGACCACCTTGCGGCAGATGCGCGCGACCTCGCGGTCGAGGCTGCGCACGCCGGCCTCGCGGGTGTAGTAGCGCACGATGTCGCGCAGCGCGGACTCCTGGATCACCAGTTCGTTGTCCTTGAGGCCGTTGGCCTTGGTCTGCTTGGGCACCAGGTATTTCTGGGCGATGTTGACCTTCTCGTCCTCGGTGTAGCCGGCCAGCCGGATGATCTCCATCCGGTCCAGCAGCGGCGCCGGGATGTTGAGCGAGTTGGCGGTCGCCACGAACATCACGTCCGACAGGTCGTAGTCGACCTCGAGGTAATGGTCGCTGAAGGCATGGTTCTGCGCCGGATCGAGCACCTCGAGCAGCGCCGACGACGGATCGCCGCGGAAATCGGCGCCCATCTTGTCGACCTCGTCGAGCAGGAACAGCGGGTTCTTCACGCCGGCCTTGCTCATCGACTGCAGGATCTTGCCCGGCATCGAGCCGATATAGGTGCGGCGGTGGCCGCGGATCTCGGCCTCGTCGCGCACGCCGCCGAGCGCCATGCGCACGAACTTGCGGTTGGTGGCGCGGGCGATGCTCTCGCCCAGGCTGGTCTTGCCGACGCCGGGCGGGCCGACCAGGCACAGGATCGGCGCCTTGAGCTTCTCGACGCGCTGCTGCACGGCGAGGTACTCGACGATGCGTTCCTTGACCTTGTCCAGGCCATAGTGATCGGTGTCGAGCACCGTCTCGGCGGCGGCCAGGTCCTTGCTGATCTTGGTCTTCTTCTTCCAGGGCAGGCCGATCAGCGTATCGATGTAGTTGCGCACCACGGTCGCCTCGGCCGACATCGGCGACATCATCTTGAGCTTCTTGAGCTCGGCGTCGGCCTTGGCCTTGGCTTCCTTCGACAGGCCGGCCGCCTTGATGCGCTTCTCCAGCTCGTCGAGCTCGGCGCCCTCTTCCATCTCGCCGAGTTCCTTCTGGATCGCCTTGACCTGCTCGTTCAGGTAGTACTCGCGCTGGCTCTTCTCCATCTGCCGCTTCACGCGGCCGCGGATGCGCTTCTCGACCTGGAGGATGTCGATCTCGGCCTCGAGCTGCTTCAGGAGGTGCTCGAGCCGCTCGCCGACGTTGAACATCTCGAGGATGTCCTGCTTCTGCTCGAGCTTGAGCGGCAGGTGGGCGGCGATGGTGTCGGCCAGCCGGCCGGCGCGCTCGATGCCGGTCAGCGAGGTCAGCACCTCGGGCGGGATCTTCTTGTTCAGTTTGACGAACTGGTCGAACTGGGTGAGCAGCGCACGCCGCATCGCCTCGGTCTCGGTGTCCTCGGCCGCGTCCATCGGCACCGGCCGGGCGGTGACGGTGAAGTGGCCCTCGTGCTCGTGGATGTCCTCGACCAGCGCGCGCTGGCTGCCCTCGACCAGCACCTTCACGGTGCCGTCGGGCAGCTTCAGCATCTGCAGGATGGTGGCGACGGTGCCGACGTCGTACATGTCGCCGGCGGCAGGCTCGTCCTTGGCGGCGTTCTTCTGGGCCAGCAGCAGGATCTGCTTGCCGTCCTCCATGGCGGCCTCGAGCGCCTTGATCGACTTGGGACGGCCGACGAACAGCGGGATGACCATGAAGGGGAACACCACCACGTCGCGCAGCGGCAACAGCGGCAGGTCGATCGGGTGGGCGGGAAGTTCGGTGTGCTGGGACATGGAGGCATCCAGTGCGAGGAGTCAGTAGCTGGAAGATGGGGCGCCGGACGCGAATTTCAATCGGCCGGGGACCGATTCGGAGCGCCGGACCATATTGAACGATATGCGGGGCGCTCCGCAACCGGCCAAAAAAAGAAACCGCCCGGAGGGCGGCTTCCTGACGACGTGCTGCAGAGACGCGGATCAGGCCGCGGCCTGCTTGCTGTCCTCGTGCACCAGCAGGGGCTGGCCGCCCTGCTCGATCACGTTCTCGTCGATCACGACCTTCTTCACGTCGTGCTGCGACGGCAGCTCGTACATGGTCTCGAGCAGCGCGCCCTCGAGGATCGAACGCAGGCCGCGGGCGCCGGTCTTGCGCGCCAGCGCCTTGCGGGCGATGGCGCCGAGCGCCTCGGCCGGACTTCGAGTTCGGCGCCTTCGAGTTCGAACAGCTTCTGGTACTGCTTGACCAGCGAGTTCTTCGGCTCGGTCAGGATGGTGACCAGGGCCGCCTCGTCGAGCTGATCGAGCGTCGCCACCACCGGCAGCCGGCCGACGAATTCGGGGATCAGGCCGAACTTGATCAGATCCTCCGGCTCGGCCTCGCGCAGCACCTTGCCGATGTCCTTGCTGTCGTCCTTGGAATGCACCGAGGCGCCGAAACCGATGCCGCCCTTCTGCGCGCGCTGGCGGATCACCGCCGCCAGGCCGTCGAAGGCGCCGCCGCAGATGAACAGGATGTTGGTGGTGTCGACCTGCAGGAACTCCTGGTTCGGGTGCTTGCGGCCGCCCGACGGCGGGATCGAGGCGACGGTGCCCTCGATCAGCTTGAGCAGCGCCTGCTGCACGCCTTCGCCCGAGACGTCGCGGGTGATCGAGGGGTTGTCCGACTTGCGCGAGATCTTGTCGATCTCGTCGATGTAGACGATGCCGCGCTGCGCCTTCTCGATGTCCCAGTCGCACTTCTGCAGGAGCTTGGCGATGATGTTCTCGACATCCTCGCCGACGTAGCCGGCCTCGGTCAGCGTGGTGGCGTCGGCCATCACGAAGGGCACGTCCAGGAGCCGCGCCAGCGTCTGCGCCAGCAGCGTCTTGCCCGAACCGGTCGGGCCGACCAGCAGGATGTTGGACTTGGACAGCTCGACGTCGCCGGCCTTGGCGGCCGGATGGGCCAGCCGCTTGTAGTGGTTGTAGACCGCCACCGCGAGCGACTTCTTGGCCTTTTCCTGGCCGATCACGTACTGGTCGAGCGTGTCGCGGATCTCGGCCGGGGTCGGCAGCTTGCCGCCGCCGGGCGTCTTGGCCGGGGCGTTGCCGGTGCCGCCCGATTGCAGCTCCTCGCGGATGATGTCGTTGCACAGCTCGATGCACTCGTCGCAGATGAAGACCTGCGGACCGGCGATCAGTTTGCGCACTTCGTGCTGGCTCTTGCCGCAGAACGAGCAGTAGAGCAGTTTTTCCTTGTCGGACATGGCAACCTCGCCATCTGACTCGGCCTGACGGCCGGGCGGGAATGGGCTGAAAAATGAAACGGGCCGGTCGGAACCGGCCCGGCGATGCTGGCTATTTTATTCGACCGACTGCCGTGCCGTCAGCACTTCGTCGATCAGGCCGTAATCCTTGGCCTGCTGCGCGGTCATGAAGTTGTCGCGTTCGCTGTCGCGCGTCACTTCCTCGACGCTGCGGCCGGTGTGCTCGGCCATCAGGCGGTTGAGCCGCTCGCGCAGGCTCAGGATGTACTTGGCGTGGATCTCGATGTCGGTGGCCTGGCCCTGATAGCCGCCGAGCGGCTGGTGGATCATCACCGTCGAATTGGGCAGCGCGAAGCGCTTGCCCTTGGCGCCGGCCTGCAGCAGGAAGGCGCCCATGCTGGCGGCCATGCCCACGCACAGCGTCGAGACCTGCGGCTTGATGAACTGCATGGTGTCGTAGATCGACATGCCGGCCGAGATCGAGCCGCCCGGGCTGTTGATGTACAGCGAGATGTCCTTGTCCGGGTTCTCGGACTCGAGGAACAAGAGCTGCGCGACCACCAGGTTGGCGGTGTTGTCGTCCACCGGGCCGACCATGAAGATCACGCGTTCCTTGAGCAGGCGCGAGTAGATGTCGTAGGCGCGTTCGCCACGACCGCTCTGTTCGACCACCATCGGCACGAGGCCGAGCGCCTGCGGATCGGGTTGGCGGCGGGTCCAGTCGGCGGGGTTCCAGTTGCTCATGGTGTCCTGTCGTATCTCGAGTTGAATGGAGTGGCCGAAAAAAACGGGCTCGGCTGCTCCAGTCAAGATGGAGCGGGCGAGCCCGCTTTTCAATGGTACCGACGCAATTTAGGCTTGCTGCTGGCCCATCAGCTCGTCGAACGACAGCTGCTTGTCGACGGTCTTGGCCTTGGCGTGGACGAATTCGACCACGTTGTCCTCGAGCGCCAGCGACTCGGGCCTTCGAGGCGCTCGGGCTGGCGTAGTACCACTGCACCACTTCTTCCGGGTGCTCGTAGCTCTCGGCGAATTCGCCGACGATGGCCTTGATCTGCTCGGGCTTGGCTTGCAGGCCGTTGGCGCGCACCACTTCGGCCAGGATCAGGCCGAGCGCGACGCGGCGCTTGGCCTGCTCTTCGAACAGTTCCGGCGGGAAGGGCATGTTCTGCGGATCGAAGCCGCGCTGCTTCATCTCGTTGCGGGCGTTCTCGATCAGGCGGCCGATCTCGACCTGCACCAGCGCGCGCGGCAGCTCGACCGGCGTCACGTCCAGCAGCGCCTGCATCACGCCTTCCTTGGCACGGGCGCTCAGGCGGCGCTTCACTTCGCGCTCGACGTTCTTGCGGATCTCGGCGCGCAGCTTGGCGATGTCGCCGTCCTCGATGCCGAGCAGCTTGGCGAATTCGCCGTCGACTTCGGGCAACTGGGCGGCGGCCACGTTCTTGACCGTCACTTCGAACTGGGCGGTCTTGCCGGCCACGTCCTTGCCGTGGTAATCGGCCGGGAAGGCCAAGTCGAAGGTCTTGCTGTCGCCTTCCTTCATGCCGATCACGGCGGCGTCGAACTCGGGCAGCATCTGGCCTTCGCCGGCCTGGAAGGCGTAGTTTTCGCTGGAGCCGCCGGCGAAGGCGACGCCGTCGATGGTGCCCTTGAAGTCGACGATCACGCGGTCGCCCTTCTCGGCGGCGCGCTCGACGCGCTCGAACTTGGTGCGCTGCTTGCGCAGGATGTCGATGGTCTTGTCGACTTCGGCTTCGCTCACTTCGAGCACCGGGCGCTCGACTTCCTTGGCGGCCAGGTCGCCGACCACCACTTCGGGATAGACCTCGAAGGTGGCGCTGAACTGGAACGCTTCTTCGCTGGCGGGCTTGCCTTCGAAGCGCGGGTAGCCGGCCACGCGCAGCTTCTGCGCTTCGACGGCGCTGGCGAAGGCGTTCTGCACCTGCTCGCCGAGCACTTCTTCACGGACCTGCAGGCCGTAGTTGGCGGCCACGATCTTCATCGGTGCCTTGCCCGGGCGGAAGCCCTGGATGCGCGCGGTACGGGCCACGCGCTTGAGGCGGGCATCCACGGCGCTTTCGATGTCGGCGGCCGGGATCGCGAAGTCGAGGCGGCGCTCCAGTTGGCCCAGCGTTTCCAGTTGTGCTTGCATGTCGATCGATCCTGTATTGCTGCGTTATCTCTTGTTTGGCGCCGGCCGTTGCCGGCGACAGCGAAACCCTGGTGCGAGAGGGGGACTCGAACCCCCACACCTTGCGGCGCTGGAACCTAAATCCAGTGCGTCTACCAATTTCGCCACTCTCGCCCACGCCTGCCGCGGCCCCGATCGGCCGAACTTATATAGATAAGCTCAAAACCCGGACCCGGCGCGTGAAGAATCGCCGATTATAGGCGAGGCCCACCGCAAAAAACAAACCCGGCCAGCACCTTAGCAACGCCGCGATCAGGGTCGTGGCGGCCGCTTGCAGCGGCGGCCTAGCGCTGTGTCATACTGGCGCGCATTTTTCGACCCACCCTCCTTCCGGCCGCCGTCCATCGTGAGCACGCTGCGCATCTTCCCCGCCGAATCCGATCTCCCGCTCGCCGGCGACCAGGCCGTCGAATGGCGCCTGCTCGACGGACTGCGCGTCAGCCGGGGCCGCTCGCCGCTGGCCCAGCTGCCGGCCGCCGCGCGGGTCGAGCTGTTCCTGCCGCCGGCCCGCGTGCTGCGCGCGGTCGCGCCGCTGCCGCCGGGCGCGCGCAAGCAGGCGCGCAAGCTGATCCCGTTTGCGCTCGACCAGGTCCTGCTGGCCGAACCGGGCGAGCAGCACCTCGCCCATCGCATGGTCGGCGAGCAATGCCGCGTCGCCGCGGTCGACCGCGCCGCGTTCGCCGAGACCATCCAGCGGCTGAGCCAAGCCGGCCGCCGGCCGCGCGCGGCCTGGACCGCCGACGCGCTGGTCGCCGCCGACGGCCGCACGCTGCTGTGGTGCGGCCACGGCTGGGCGCGCCGCAGCGAGGCGGCGGCGCAATGGTTCGACGCCGCCTCGCCGGCCGAACCGCCGGCGCTGCTGGTCGCCGCGCTGGGCGAATGCGAATCGCTGCTGCTGGCCGGCGTGGACGCCGACGCGGTGGCGCTCGAGCGCTGGCAGGCGGTGCTCGGCTGCCCGGTCGAAGTGGCGGTGGGCGACCCGCTCGCCGCGCCGGTCGCCGCCGATGCGATCGACCTGATGCAGGGCGAGTTCGCCGCCGGCCCGCAATTCGATTTCGACTGGGACCGGATCAAGCCGAGCCTGGCGCTGGCCGCCGCCGCGCTGGCGCTGGCAGCCGTCGGCTGGTTCGGCCAGTGGCTGAGCTGGCGCGGCGAAGAGGCGCGGCTCAAGCAGTCGATCAACGCCGCCTACGCCGCCGCCTTCCCGGGCGAACCGGTGGTCGAACCGCAACTGCAGCTGCAAGGCAAGCTGCGCAATGCCGCCAGTACCGGCGCGGTCGATGCCGGCACGCTGGCGCCGGTGCTGAAGGCCGCCACCCACCTGGCGGTCGGCGGCCAGATCAAGCTGCTGTCGTTCGAATACGCGGCCGGCCGCGTCAGCGCCGAATACCGCGGCCAGCCGGCCGAGCTGCTCGGCTTCAGCAAGTCGCTGGCCGCGCTCGGCCAGGTCGAGACCAGCCAGACCGCGCCCGACCAGATGCGCATCAACCTGACCCTCAAGCCATGATCCCCGCCCTCGCCCCCTTGCCGAATTCTGGAAGCAGCGCGACGCGCGCGAGCGCAGCCTGCTCGCCGCGGCCGGCGCGGTGCTGGCGCTGTCGCTGATCTACGCGCTGGCGATCGACCCGGTGCTGCGCGAGCGCAAGCGGCTCGAGCAATCGCTGCCGACGCTGCGCGCCGACGTGGCCCGCTTCGCCCGCGACCTGGCCCAGTTCAAGGGCCGCAGCACCGCGGCGGCCAATGCGCCCGACCTGGCCGGGCTGGCCCAGGCCGCCGGCCTGCCGGCCGAACTGGCGCGCATCGAGAAGAACGACAAGCGCAGCAGCCTGCACGCCCAGGGCGTCAACTGGCAGGCGGTGACGCGGCTCCTGGGCGAGGCCGAGACGCAGGGCTGGAAACTGGAAAAGCTGTCGACCCGCACGCCGACGGCGGCGCGACGGTCGACGTCGACGCGGAGTGGACGCGATGAAGCGGCTGCACTGGGGATATTGGCTGGCGCTGGGCCTGTTGACCGTGGCCTTCCTGCTGGTGCGGCTGCCGGCCGGCGTCGTCGGCGCCATCGTGTCGTCGCAGAGCGGCGGCAAGCTGACCTTCGCCGCGGCCGAGGGCACCTTGTGGAACGGTTCGGCCCAGCCGGTGCTCGACGGCGCGGCACTGGCCGAACGGCTGAGCTGGAGCTGGCAGCCCAAGGCTCTGCTGAAGGGCCAGCTCGGCTACGCGCTGACGCTGGATGACGGCCGGGCGCTGCTCGGCGTCGGCATCGGCGGTATCCGCCTGACCGAGGCCGACCTCGGCCTCGCCGCCACGCCGCTGTTCCTGCTCGACGAGCGGACCCGCAACTACGGGCTGTCGGGCCAGCTGCGGCTGTCGACCGCCGAATTCAACTGGCGCGGCGGCAAGGGCGAGGGCCAGCTCAACCTCGACTGGCGCGGCGCCGCCTCGTCGCTGGCGCCCTCGGTCAGCCCGCTCGGCGACTACCGGCTCACCCTGGTGCCGGCCGGCGACGCCTGGCGCGTCCAGCTCGCCACGCTGGGCGGCCAGCTGCAGCTCAACGGCGGCGGCGAATTGCGCGCCGGCCAGGGCCTGAGCATGGAAGTCGGCCTGCGCGCCGCGGCCGGCGCCGAGGCCGCGCTGGCGCCGTTCCTGAACCAGGTCGGCCAGGGCGACCCGGCCGCCGAACGGCGGCTGCGCTTCAGCCTCTGAGCCGTCCAGGGCGGTCCGGCCGGATCGCCCGCCGGGCTGCGGCCGGGTAAAATGCGCGTTTCCGCCCATTCCCGACCCGGCCCATCATGACCGTCCGTACCCGTTTCGCCCCTCCCCCACCGGCCTCCTGCACATCGGCGGCGTGCGCACCGCGCTGTTCTCCTGGGCCTATGCCCGCAAGCGCCAAGGCGTGTTCGTGCTGCGCATCGAGGACACCGACCTCGAGCGTTCGACGCCCGAATCGGTGCAGGCCATCCTCGACGGCATGCACTGGGTCGGTCTCGACTACGACGAGGGCCCGTTCTACCAGATGCAGCGGATGGACCGGTACAAGGAGGTGATCCAGCGCATGCTGGCCGACGGCACCGCCTACCACTGCTATTGCAGCCGGGAAGAGCTCGACGCGATGCGCGCCGAGGCCGAAGCGCGCGGCGAGAAGCCGCGCTACGACCGGCGCTGGCGGCCCGAGCGCGGCAAGACGCTGCCGCAACCGCCGGCCGGCGTCGATCCGGTGGTGCGCTTCCGCAACCCGCTCGATGGCGCGGTGGCCTGGGACGACGCGGTCAAGGGCCGCATCGAGATCGCCAACGAAGAACTCGACGACCTGATCATCGCCCGTCCCGACGGCACGCCGACCTACAACTTCTGCGTGGTGGTGGACGACTGGGACATGGCGATCACCCACGTGATCCGCGGCGACGACCACGTCAACAACACGCCGCGCCAGATCAACATCCTGGCCGCGCTCGGCGCGCCGCTGCCGGTCTACGGCCACCTGCCGATGATCCTCAACGCCGACGGCCAGAAGATGAGCAAGCGGCGCGATGCCGTCAGCGTGGTCGACTACAGCGAGCAGGGCATCCTGCCCGAGGCGCTGCTCAACTACCTGGCGCGGCTGGGCTGGGGCCACGGCGACGACGAGTTCTTCACGCTCGGCCAGTTCGTCGACTGGTTCGACCTCGAGCAGGTCAGCCCGAGCCCGTCGCGCTTCGACCGCGACAAGATGCTGTGGATCAACCAGCAGCACATGAAGGCGGCCGACGATGCGCGGCTGGCGGCGCTGACCCTGCCCTTCCTGGCCCGCCTCGGCTGCGATGCCGGCCAGGGCCCGGCGCTGGCCGAGGTGATCGCGCTGCTCAAGGAGCGCGTGACCAACCTGGTCGACCTGGCGGCGCAGGCCACCTACTTCTACCGCCACGACGCCGCGCCGGCCGAGCTGGCCGCCCAGCACCTGGGCGAGGAATCGCGCGCGCGGCTCGGCCGCTTCAAGGACGTGCTGGCCGCCGCCGAGTGGAACCCCGAGGCGCTGTCCGCCGCCATCAAGGCCTTCGTCGCCGCCGAAGGCGTGAAGATGCCGCTGGTGGGCATGCCCTTGCGCGCGGCGGTCTGCGGCACCACCCAGACGCCGTCGATCGACAAGGTGCTGGCGCTGCTAGGCCGCGAGACGGTGCTGGCACGGCTGACGGCCACGCTGGCCGGTTAGGCCGGGCGTCCCCGCGACCTCGAGGGCGGTGCGGCCGGGTGCAAAGCCCGGCCTGGGCGCCCTCCCGGCGCCGATCCGCCAGGCGATCCGCAGGAGCGGCTTCAGCCGCGAATGGCCGGGCAGTCGAACCGGCCGATTCGCCGCCGAAGCCGCTCCTGCGTGCTTTCCGCTCCTGGGCGTGCCGAGCTGCCCTGCCGCCCGGTCGTTTCCGACAGGCAAAAAAAGTCCGGGCGCGAGGCCCGGAGAACTGAGATAAGAAGCGAGGAGAAAATCGGTAGGGCGGCGGCACGACGCCTCAGGCGTGCACCGCGCGGGTGTCGGGGCCGGGATCGTTGGCCGCAGGCGCCGGGCCGAGGCCGCTCAGCGCCAGCGTCAGCTTGCTCCAGTCGCCGGCCTTGAGCAGGCCGCGCAGCATGCCCATCACGGCGTTGAACATGTCCAGCGGCGCGGTGCGGCGCAGGCCGAGCAGCAGCTCGGTACGCTCCTGCGGCGTCAGGTTGGGCACCATCCAGCGCAGCGTGCGCATCGACTGTTCGAGCGGGATGCTGGCGACCATGACATGGTGGATCGCGCGGATCTCGTCGTCGCCGTAGGCCGCCCACAGCAGGCGGTTGTGCTCGCGCTCCTCGTAGGCCATGTGCTCGAAGTTGTCGGCGATGAAGACCGACAGCGCGCGATAGAGCTTCTCGCCGGCTTCGGCGCGGCTGCTCGGGCGGCCGCCGTCGATGGCGTTGCACAGGTCGAACAGCGCTTCGATCTCGGCCGCCTGCATCTTGTGGTCGCTGTCGGCCAGCAGGCTGGAACGCGGCCGGATCAGCTCGAGCACCGGATGGATGTAGGTGTTCTCCTGCTCGAGGTGGCCGTGGCACAGGCCAAGCAGGTCGCGCACCGCGGCGAGGCCGGCGTCGCGCTCGGCGCCGTCGTCCCAGTCGGTGCGGCCGATCTCGACCAGCACGTGGCTCATCTGGGCGCGCAAAGCCTTGTGGATGTAGGCGTAGAGATCGAAACGACGGGGACTGGCCATGGTCTGCACTCCTGCGGATTTGCTCCGCCGCGGATCGGGCCTGGAGCACGGAGTGAAGACTACGGCCGACTCGGTTAAGCGTTTGCTAAATCGAGGCTAAACAATCCCTAAGATTCCCCTAAGAGCCTAGGGCTTTGGACTGGCCGTGGCGTTGACTGAGCAGTAGACGCAGCGCCCGGCAAAGTCGGGCGTTTGCGATTGGCGAAACTCGGCGACAGGCGCTTCCCTGATTCACCCCGACTCCCCCGCCCTCGCCGCCGCGAGGGAGCGGTCGCTTACTTCGTAGAACGGGCTGCTTGAAGTCAATCAGCCGCTCAGGCACCCGGCAAAGCCGGGCGCTTGCAGTCAAAGAGTCCTCAACCGACGGCGCTCCCCTGTTTCACTCCGACTCCCCCGCTCTCGCCGCCGCGAGGGAGCAGTCGCTTACTTCGTAGAACGGGTTGCTTGAAGTCAATCAGCCGCTCAGGCACCCGGCAAAGCCGGGCGCTTGCAGTCAAAGAGTCCTCAACCAACGGCGCTCCCCTGTTTCACCCCGACTCCCCCGCCCTCGCCGCCGCGAGGGAGCCTCGCTGCGCTCGTTCGTGACCTTTTCGACCATGTGCCGCTCTTCGCAACAGCAGCCCTCTGGATTGCGTCGGCCAATGCCTACTCCGGTGCGGGCGCCAGCCGCTGGCGCAGGAATTCGATCAGCACGCGCACCTTGGTCGGCAGGTAGCGCGCGGCCGGCCAGACCGCGTGGGTGCCGGCCAGCGGCAGTTCCCACTCCGGCAGCAAGCGGACCAGCCGGCCGCCGGCCAGGTCGTCGCGCGCCATGAAGTCGGGCAGCACGGCGCAGCCGATCGCGGCGCGGGCGCATTCGCGCGCCACCGAGGCGCTGTTCACCCGCATGGCGGCGCGGCCGCGGATGGCGACGCGGCGGCCGTCGCGGTGGCTGAAGGTCCAGCTCAGCGGGCTGGCCAGCACCGTCAGCGCGACCCAGGGCTGGCCGTCGAGCGCGGCCGGTTCGGCCGGCGTGCCGATGCGCTCGAGCAAGGCCGGCGCGGCCACCGCGAGCTGGGCGAAGCTGTCCAGCCGCACCGCCTTGAGGCTGGAATCGCGCAGCATGCCGCCGCGGATGGCCAGGTCGATGCCCTCGGCCAGCAGGTCGAGCGAGCTGTCGCTGGCGATCAGCTCGAGCTCGAGCCCCGGATGCAGCGCGGCGAACTGGGCCAGCAGGCCGCCGAGCAGCGCATCGCTATAGGCCTGGCCGGCAGTGATGCGCAGCCGCCCTTCGAGCCGGCCGCCGCTGACGCGCGCCAGCGCATCCTGCAGGCCGCCCAGCAGCGGCATGCTGTCGGCGTACAGCGTCTCGCCGGCCTCGGTCACCGCCACCCGGCGGGTGCTGCGGGTGAACAGCGCCACGCCGAGCTCGGCCTCGAGCCGCGCCACCTGCTGGCTCACCTGCGACTTGGCCAGGCCCAGCCGCTCGGCCGCGGCGGTGAAGCCGCCGGCTTCCACCACCGCCGCAAACACCGTCAGCCGGTTCAGATCGATCTGCATGGCCGTCTCATCGTTCTCAATTCAGGAACGATGAATTCTGCTTTGCAATGTTTATCCGATCAATCGACGCGGGCATGATGGCGCCATCGCAAACCAAGCCGGAATCCCCGTCATGCAAGCCAAGCTCACCCTGCTGTTCGACCCGCTGTGCGGCTGGTGCTACGGCGCCCAGCCGGCGCTGGCCGCGCTCGACGCGGCGCTGTCGCCCGACTGGACGCTGCTGCCGACCGGCCTGTTCGCCCGGCCGCAAGCGATGAGCGCCGAGCGCGCCGACTACTTCTGGCGCAACGACCGCCGCATCGCCGAGATGACCGGCCAACCGTTCAGCGCCGCCTACCGCGAACGCGTGCTGGCCGACCTGGAGACGCCGTTCGATTCCACCCTGGCGACCCAGGCCTGGCTGCTGATCGAGGCCGCCCGGCCCGACGCCGCGCTGGCCGCGCTGCACCGCATCCAGGCACTGCGCTACCTCGACGGCCTGCCGCATACGCCGGCCACGCTGGCCGAGGCGGCAGCCGAGTTCGGCCTCGACGCGGCGGATTTCCGCCAGCGCCTGGCCGCGGGCTGGCCTGCCGGCGCGCAGGCCCGGCTCGACGCCGCCCGCGACCTGATGCAGCGCCACCGGCTGCAAGGCGTGCCGGCGCTGCTGGCCGGCGAGCGGGTGGTGCCGGGCCAGTATCTGTACCAGCCGCAAACGCTGATCGACCACATCGCGACGCTCGTCGCCTGAAACCCACTCATCCAAGCCAAGGAGAACGACCCATGAAAATCGCCCTGATCGGTGCCACCGGCTTCGTCGGCAGCGCCCTGCTGGCCGAAGCGCTCGAACGCGGCCACGACGTGATCGCGCTGACCCGCGACGCCTCGAAGCTGCACGCCCATCCCAAGCTGCAGCCGGCGATCGCCGACGTCTACGACCCGGCCCAGGTGGCCGCGGCGGTGGCCGGCGCCGACGTCGTGCTGAGCGCCTTCAACCCCGGCTGGGGCAAGGCCGACATCCGCGCGCTGTTCGTGCAGGGCCACGACGCCATCGTCGCCGGCAGCAAGGCGGCCGGCGTGGCGCGCCTGGTCGAGATCGGCGGCGCCGGCAGCCTCTACGTGGCGCCGGGCGTGCAGCTGCTCGATACGCCGGACTTCCCGGCCGAATGGAAGGAAGGCGCCGAGGGCGCGCGCGACGCGCTGCGCCGGCTGCAGGGCGAGGCCGGGCTGGACTGGACCTTCGTCTCGCCGCCGGTCTTCCTGGCCCCGGGCGCGCGCAGCGGCCGTTACCGCACCGGCGGCGACGAGGTGCTGTTCGACGGCGACAAGCCGGCCGGCATCAGCAGCGCCGACCTGGCGGTGGCGGTGCTCGACGAGATCGAGGCGCCGAAGCATTCGCGCCGTCGCTTCACCGCCGCCAGCGCGGCTTGAGCGGAGCGGTTCGGCCGGACGGATCAAGGCCGTCGCAGCACCGCGGCCCAAACGAAAAGCCCCGCCATGGCGGGGCTTTTTTCAGTTCGACGATCGCGTTCAGCGCATCACTTCGAAGGTCAGCGTGTAGCTGTAGCTGCGCGCCGCCGGCTGCTCGGTGCGCTCGCGCGGGGCCGGGTAGCTGGTCAGCAGGATGTAGGCGCCCGGCTGGTCGAACTTGACCTTGCCGCGGCCGTTGGCGTCGGTCTTGAGCTCGGCGTATTCCTTCTTCTCGTCGTAGAAGTTGCCGGCGCGGGCGATCTCGACCGCCACGCCGGGCAAGGGCTTGCCGTCTTCGAGCAGCTCGAATTCGAAGCCCTGGTCGACGTAGATGTCGTTCGGATGGGTGATCGGCTTGAGCTCGAAGCCCTGGCCGCTCGGCTTGAGCGCGCCGTCGGTCGGCTTGCCGCGGGTGACGTAGGTCTCGGCGCGCGCCAGGCTGCGCACTTCGATCACCTTGGCGTCGGCCGGCAAGGCCGATTCCTCGATGAAACGCGGCGGCCGCGGCGGCTGGGCCGGGTTGGCGGGCGCGGCAGGGCGGCCTTCGCCTTGCGGACGCTGGCCGCCGGCCTGGTTGCCCTGGTTCGGGTTGGCCGGCCGCACCATGCGCCAGGTGCCTTCGATCAGCGCCACGCGGCTGGTGCGCGCGATCTCGTCGCCGGTGGTCAGCCGGTAGGTGCCCTTCTCGGTGGTCGGCGCCTCGATCACGCTGTAGTCCTTCAGCGCGGTCACGCCGTCGAGCTTCTGCCGCGTGCCGGCCGGGCTCACCGCGTAGTAGACCGCGTTGCGGATCGGGCCGGTCGGGATGAAGAACACCTCGTTGCCCATCGCGCCCTGCACGCTCACGTAGTCGCGCGTCACCGCGAAGCTGGTCGGCAACAGGTAGGGGCCGCCGTGGGCCGATGCCGCCGGGGCCAGCAATGCGGCCGCCAGGCCCAGCAAGGTCACGGTTGTTCTGAGTTGCCCGCCCGTCCGCTTCATTGCCGTCTCCGTGTGCTGATTACATTCGAGGATGAGCCGGGAATCTTATTGAAAATAACTCTCATTTTCAAGACAATCGCGGTCTGTCCGAACCACTCGATCAGCGGCGCCCCTCGCGCGCGGGAGAACTAAAAAATGCGGCAACTTTCCTGGCCTCACCGCCTTTCCATCGGCACCCGGCTGCTCGCCGCGGCCGGCCTGCTGGCCCCGCTCGCGGCGCAGGCCGAACTGCCCGCCCCGGCCGCCCGGCCCGACGCGCCGGCGACCCGGCCAGCCGCCGCGCCGAGCTGGAGCTTCCATGCCGATCACGTGCTGGGCACCTCGCTCGACGTGGTGGCGGTGAGCCGCGACGAGGCGACCGCGCGCGAGGCGCTGGCGGTGGTGCGCGCCGAGATCGACCGGCTCGACCGCGTGCTGAGCAATTACCGGCCCGACAGCGAACTGGCCGCGCTGAACGCCTGCGACGGCATGGCGGTATCGGACGACCTCTACGCCGTGATCGCCGCCTGCGAGCGATGGCGCACGGCCACCGGCGGCGCCTTCAGCGGCCGGCTCGGCGCCGCGCTGGCGCAGTGGCAGGCCGCCGCGGCCGGCGGGACGCTGGATGCGGCCGCGCTGCAGCAGGCCGTGGCACAGGCCGAATCCGCCACGCTGACGCTCGACCCGGCCGGCCGCACGGTGACCAAGCCGGCCGGCCTGAAGCTGGCGATGGACGCGCTGGCCAAGGGCTACATCATCGACCGCGCGCTCGAGGCGGCACGCGACCAGGTCGAAGGCCTCGACGGCCTGCTGGTCGACCTCGGCGGCGACCTGCGCAGCTGGGGCCGCGCGCCGCAGCTCGAGGGCTGGCGCGTCGGCGTCGCCCAGCCGGAACAGACCCACGACAACGCGCCGGTGGCGGCGGTGCTGCTGGTCGGCGACCAGGCGGTCGCCACCAGCGGCCGCGGCCAGCGCGACCTGACGGTGGCCGGCGAGCGCCACGCCCATATCGTGTCGCCGCGCACCGGCCAGGCGGTGACGCTGGTCGAGCGCGCCACCGTAGTGGCCGCCCGCGCCGCCGACGCCGACGCGCTGGCGACCGCCTTCGCGGTGATGCCGCCGGCGCAGAGCCTGGCGCTGGCCGACAGCCTGCCCGGCGTCGAGGCGCTGCTGTTCACCGCCGACGGCCGCCAGCTGCATTCGGCCGGCTGGCCGGCGCTGGCCGCCCGGCGCGAACAGGCCGCCGCCGAACCGCGTTTCCTGCGCACGGCCGATGCGGCCGCCGCCGCGCCGTGGCCGGCCAGCTTCGCGCTGAGCATCGACTACGAAGTGCCCAAGATCGACACCGGCGAATACAAGGCGCCCTACCTGGCGATCTGGATCACCGACACCGAGCGCAAGCTGGTGCGCAACCTGACCCACCTCGGCAACAAGGAGAAGTGGATCGATTCGAACTACGTCTGGTGGCGCCGCTACGGCCGCAAGATCGAGCAGCTCGACGCGGTGACCAAGCCCACCCGCATGCCGGGCAAGTATTCGATCGGCTGGGACGGCAGCGACGAGAGCGGCCGCAAGGTCGGCCAAGGCAAGTACCTGGTGCACGTCGAAGCCTCGCGCGAGCACGGCGGCCATACCTACCAGACCTTCGAGGTCGAGCTCGGCGCCAAGCCGCTGAGCCAGCCGGCGCCGGCCAAGGACGAGCTCGGCGCCATCGTGCTGCGCTTCGGCAAAGCCGCCTGAGCGCAGCGAAAAGCATTGCACCGCGGAGGACGCCGAGGACGCGGAGGAAAGGCCGAAGGCAGGAATGCGTGCGGCCTAGCTCCATGTCCTCGGCGTCCTCTGCGGTCAATGGAGTCCGTCGAGGTCGGCCCCCTGCCTGCCAGTCGCCCCCGCTTTAGTTGCCCACCCCCATGACCGCTCCCCGCCCCGCTTCGACAAGAGCTGGCTCTACCGCCAGTCGCGCATGCTGCATGCCTACCTGTCGGCCTTCGCCTTCATCGCACTGATGCTGTTCTCGCTGTCCGGCCTGCTGCTCAACCACCCGGACTGGTTCAAGGGCCGCAATCCGGCGGTCGACCACACGCTCAGGCTCGACGCGGCCGAGCTGCGCGAGGCGGCTGGCTCGGCCGATCCGGCGCGCGCGCTGGCGGCCATCGTGGCCGAGCGCATTGCGCTCAAGGGCGGCTACAAGAGCGGCGAGGTGATCGACGGCGAGGCGCAGATCCGCTTCGAAGGCGTCAGCGGCAAGTCGGACCTGCTGATCGACCTGGCCAGCGGCCAGGTCGAGGCCACGGTCGAGCCGGCCACGGTGACCACCATGCTGCACGACCTGCACCGCGGCAAGAACAGCGGCGCAGCCTGGAGCTGGGTGATCGACCTGACCGCGGTGCTGACGCTGGCGTTCTCGCTGCTGGGCTATGTGCTGTTCTTCAGCCTGCGCTTCCGGCTGGCCACCAGCCTGCAGCTGACCGGCGTGAGCCTGGCGGTGCTGGCGGTGATCTTCTTCGTCTTCGTGCCCTGATAAAACAGATTCACCGCGGAGGACGCCGAGGAAAAGCCGAGGCTTCGAAGATCCATGCGTTTCCGCGCTGCCGTTCCCGCTCCGGGTCCTCGGCGGTGAAGGATTTGCCGGCAGTACGCGCCCCACGCATCGCGGCCGAAGCCGCTCCTGCGGCGGGACTTTCGCAGGTCGGGCTTTATGCCGACAGCCACGCCGATAAAGATCGCCGTCGGGCATAAAGCCCGGCCTACCATGCGCGCGATCGGTGCTTGACGGCGACAACCGTACCGGCGAAGTACCCGCCTCAGCCCAGCGCCGCCCAGGCCGCCTCGACCGCGGCCGGCGCCAGGCTGGTCGCCACGTTCAGGTCGCCGCGCAGCACCGCCGCACGCAGCGCGCCCTGGCCGTCGGGCAGCGCGGGCCGGGCCGGACGCGCGCCGACCAGGCCGAACCAGGCGTTGCGGCCGCCGTGCTTGGCCAGGTAGAGCGCCTGGTCGGCCAGGTCCACCACCTGGGGCCAGCTCGCCTGCGCCGGCCGGGTCGGCGCGAACGGGAAGCAGGCGAAGCCGATCGAGCAGCTCATCGCCAGCGAGGTGCCGTCCTCCAGCTTGAAGGCGCGCTCGGCCACCGCCAGGCGGATCCGCTCGGCCAGCACCGCCGCCTTGTCGCGGTTCGATTCGCGCGCCACCACCAGGAATTCCTCGCCGCCCCAGCGCACCAGGTAGTCGGCCTCGCGCACCACCAGGCGCAGCCGCTCGCACAGCTGCACCAGCACCTGGTCGCCGGCGGCATGGCCCAGTGGTCGTTCACCGCCTTGAAATGATCGATGTCGACCAGGAAGAACAGCAGGTCGGCGTCGACCAGGCGGGTCGCCCGGTCCTCGTGGCGGCGCACGCTCAGCGCCACGTCGGCGTCGAGGTAGCGCAGCAGGAAGCGGCGGTTGCGCAGGCCGGTCAGCGGGTCGGTCAGGCTGGCCTCTTCCAGCGCCAGGTTGGCCAGCTCGAGTTCGCGGGTGCGCTGCGCCACCCTCAGTTCCAGCGCCTCGTTGCTGCGCTCCAGCGCCTGCTGGATCGCGACGTGCTCGAGCTGGCCGAGGATGCGCTCGACCAGGCTGGCCAGGTGGGTGCCGAACAGCACGTCGTCGCGGGTCCAGTTCCGCTGGCCGCCGAGCTGGCCGAAGCTGACGAAGCCCAGATCGTCGCCGCGCACCCGCAGCGGCACTTCCAGCAGCGAGCGCACTCCGGCCGGGCCGAACAGCGCCGGCAGCTCGGCCGCCGCCGGGTGCAGCCGGGCGTCGTGCACCACCAGCGGATCGCTGACCTGGGCATGCAGCCGGTGGTACAGCGGCAGCTCGGCCGCCGCCAGCACCCGCCCCGGCGCCAGCGGCAAGCCGGGCGGGCCGGCCACGCTGCAGCAGACCACATCGGCGCCGGCCCGCTCGCGCAGCCAGATGGCGACGAATTCGATGCGCAGGATGCCCAGCGAGGCGCGCACCACGCGTTCCAGCGCCGGCTCCAGCGCGGCGCCGGCGGCCGACGCGTCCAGCGGCAGCGCATCGGTCGACAGGTCGAGCAGCTGTTCGATCGGCGGCTTCTGCGACAGGTCGTACTGCTGCAGCTCCGGCAGCCGCTCGGCCACCACCAGCTGCTCGAGCAGCACCGCCTGCAGCGCGGCGTGCTGGCGCGCATGGCCGAGCGCCTCGCGGTAGTCGCCGCGCCCCTCGGCCAGCGCCGACAACGCCTCGTGGCAATCGGCCTGCTGGCGGCGCGAGCCGACCTGGCGCGCATGCTCGAGCGCGCGGCGGTAGACCTCGCTGGCGTCGTCGAAGCGGCGCTGCTTGAGCAGGATGTCGGCCAGCGTGCGGAAGGCGCCGCCGCGCAGCCAGCCGTAGCCGGAGGCCTCGGCCAGCGCCAGCGCGGTGCGCGTCTCCTGCTCGGCCTGCACCAGATCGCCCTGGTCCAGCGCCAGCGCGCCCAGGTGCCAATGGCTCTCGGCCACGTATTCCTTGATGCCGCCGCGGCGGGCTGCCGCCAGCGCCAGGCGGAACTGCTCGGCGGCCTGGCCGGCCTCGCCGATGCTGCGCAGGTTGTAGCCGCGGTTGATGGCGACCTTGCTGGCCAGGTAGGGCTCGTCGAGCCGGTCGGCCAGCTCGCCGGCATCGCGATGGAAGCGCGCCGCGGTGGCGCTGTCGCCATCGCGTCGTAGATCTGGCCGAGGCCGATGCGCGCCTCGATGCCGGCGTGCAGATCGCCCGACAGCGCGCAGGTATCGAGGCAGCGCGCCCAGAACTGGGCCGCCTCGCGGTACTCGCCGCGGGCATAGCGCAGCCGCCCGATCGCCTCCAGCATGCGGCCGGCCTGGCGCGCCATGCCGTGCTGCTCGGCCAGTTGCAGGCCGTGGTAGAGCGCGTCGGCGATGCCGCCCTCCTCGCCCAGGTATTCGAGCGTGAAATAGCGCTGGTACAGCGCATCGAGCTGGCAGGCGAGCGCGCCGGCCTCGCGCGCGCTCTCCTCGGCACGGGCGAACAGCGCGATGGCGCGGCGCGGATGGCGGCGTATCACGCGGCCGATGCGCTCCAGGGTGTGGTCCATGCGTCCTCTCTCGGCGCCGCGGCGATCGATGCCCCCACGGCATCCGGCCCGGCCGGAACCTCGCCGGCCGCGTCGCGGCTGGCTAAAGCTTAGTCCGAGTCGGGCGCGGACGAGAGGAGAGCGTGCGCGACGGGCTCCTGCCTGAGCTGACCGCCGGCCGGCCGACGAATTCGGGACGGTGGCCGGCGAGGCGCCGAGCGGCCGGCGCGCCGTCATGCCGTCGTTCCCGGCAACGGCGTCGTTGCGCGAGCGAAGCAGGTCGGGCTTTACGCCCGACAGCGGCCTCGGCCGGCGGCGCCGTCGGGCATGAAGCCCGACCTGCCAGGCCCCCGCGTAGGAGCGGCTTCAGCCGCGAATGGCAGACGGCGCCCCCACGCATTCGCGGCTGAAGCCGCTCCTGCAGCCCCGGCCATCGGATGTGGACGACGCAGCCCTAGTACACGTCGCGCCGGTAGCGGCCGGCCGCGATCAGCGCATCGAGCCCGGCCTCGCCGAGCCGCTCCAGCAGCACCGCGTGCACCGCCGGCGCCATGCCGGCCGCGCTGCCGCAGACGTAGATCGCGGCGCCGCGCGCCAGCCAGGCCTGCAGCTCGTCGGCCGCCGCGCGCAGCAGGTCCTGCACGTAGATGCGCTCGGCCTGGTCGCGCGAGAAGGCGGTGTCGAGCCGCGCCAGCGTGCCGTCGGCCAGCCAGGCCTCGAGTTCGCCGCGATGGTAGAAGTCGTGCGCCGCGCTGCGCTCGCCGAAGATCAGCCAGTGGCCGCCGTGGCCGGCCGCGGCGCAGGCCTTGAGATGGGCGCGCAGGCTAGCCAGGCCGGTGCCGTTGCCGACCAGCACCAGCGGCCGCGGCTCGGCCGGCAGGTGGAAGGACGGGTTGGCGCGCAGCCGCGCCAGCACCGGGCCGCCGGGCTCGGCGTATTCGGTGAGCCAGCCGGAGCCGATGCCGAGGCCGTCGGCCAGGGCGATCTGCCGCACCATCAGCTCGAGCCGGCCTTCGCTCGCCAGCGAGGCGATCGAGTATTCGCGCGGCCGCAAGGGCTGCAGCGCGTCGGCCAGCGCCTGCGCCGAGGCGGCCGGCCCGGCCGGCGGCGCCTCGCTGGCGGCCAACGCTTGGGCCAGCGTGGCGTCGCGGCCGCCGAAGCGGACCGGCGCGGCGCCGTCCAGCCCGCGTTCGGCCAGCCAGCCGGCCACCCGCGCGGGCGCCTGGCGCGGCAGGATTTCGACCACGTCGCCCGAATCCCAGCCGGCCGCGCCGGACGGCGGCTGCAGCGTCACCTGCACCGTGGCGCCGCCGAGGCTGCCCGGATTGAGCAGCGCGCGGCCGGTCAGCGGCCACGGCTCGAACGCCGCCTCCTGCCAGGCCGGCAGCGCCGCGCCGCCGGGCAGCGCGCAATGGGCTTCGATCGCGCGGCGCCAGGCGGCGATGGCGGCCGGATCGCTGCGGTCGACCTCGATGCGGTCGAACCACGGCCGCGCGCCGTGCTCGCGCAGCCAGCCGTCGAGCTGGCGGCCGAAGCCGCAGAACGCCGGGTAGCTGCGGTCGCCCAGCGCCAGCAGGCCGTATTCGAGCCCGGCCAGCGCCGCGCCGCCGCGCAGCTGGCGGGCGAAGGCGTGGGCGCTGTCGGGCGACTCGCCGTCGCCGAAGGTGCTGACCAGCAGCAGTGCGCGCGCGTGGCGCGCGAGGTCGGCCGGGCGCAATTCGCCGAGCGGCCGGAGCTCGACCTCCAGGCCGGCGGCGGCCAGCGCCGCGGCGGTCTGGCCGGCCAGCGCCTCCGCATGGCCGGTCTGGCTGGCGTGAGCCACCAGCAGTGCGGCGCGGCGCGCGCCGGCCGCCGGCGCCGTCCGGCGCAGCCGCCACAGCGCGGCCAGCGCCGCCGCGCCCAGCAGCAGGCTGGCCGGATGGCCGCCGAGCCGGGCATGGCGCTGCGCCAGCGCGGCGAAGAAGCGGCGGCCGGCCGGCCGCGCCAGCGGCTTGCCGTCGTAGGGATCGAGGTAGCGGGTATCGACGCCGCCCCCGGCCGTTGCCAGCTCGACGCGGGCGGCCAGGCCGGGACGGTCCGGCGCGGCGACGGCCCGCAAGGGCCGGCCGGGGAAGGCTGCGGCGGCGCGCGCCGACAGCTCGGCGACGGCCAGCGGCGCATCCTCGCGCACGGCCACGGTGGTGGCAGCCGGATCGAGCAGGCGCTGCAGCACGGGCTGACCGAGCCGCAGGGCGCTGGGCGCGGCGGCCAAGGCGAGCGCGGTGCAGGCGAGCAGGCGGTAGAGGGGGTGGAGTGCATGGCGGTCGACGAGCGGCAGTGAGCGGACGGCGGGTGAAGAGGGTAGGTCGTGTGAGGGGTGAGGCGTGAGGGGTGAGGTGTAACCCATCCCCACCCCAGCCCTCCCTTGAAGGGAGGGAGCCGCATGGCGACAGGTCTGACGTTCACCGACGATTGAATTCGGCGCGCCCTGCTCCTCCCCCTTCAAAGGGGGAGGTTGGGAGGGGATGGGGTTACACCTCACCCCTCATGCCTCACCCCTCTCACCCCTTCACATCTCCGCCCACATCCGCACCAGATTGTGATAGTGCCCGGTCAGCGCCACCGTCTCCTCGCCGTCGCCATGGCGGCCGCGCAGCGACTGGATGGTCTGGTCCAGCTCGAACAGCATGGCGCGGCGGGCATCGTCGCGCACCATGCTCTGGGTCCAGAAGAACGAGCAGATGCGCGCGCCGCGGGTGACCGGCTCGACCCGGTGCAGGCTGGTCGACGGGTAGACGATCAGGTCGCCGGCCGGCAGCTTGACCTCGTGGCTGCCGTAGGTGTCGACCACCACCAGCTCGCCGCCGTCGTACTCGTCGGGGTCGCACAGGAACAGCGTCGAGGAGACGTCGGTGCGCAGGCTCTGGGTCGTGCCCGGTACCGCGCGCACCGCGCCGTCGACGTGCAGGCCGTAGTGCTCGCCGCCCTCGTAGCAGTTGAACAGCGGCGGCACGGTGCGCAGCGGCAGCGTGGCCGAGACGAAGGTCGGGTTGGCGTACAGCGCCTTGAGGATGGTCTCGCCGAGCTGGCGCGCCAGCGGCGTGTCGACCGGCAGCTGGCGGTTGCGCTTCACGCGCGCGCCCTGCTCGCCGACCGTGGCGCGGCCGTCCTGCCAGTCGGCCTCGGCCAGCAGCCGGCGGAATTCGGCCACCTGGGCGCGGCTCAGGACCTCGGGGATGTGCAGCATCATGATGGATGTCCTCGCGAACGGAAAAACCCCTCCCGGGCGGGAGGGGTTGCCTGGGCGTTCCCGGACGGATCGCGAGATCAGTACAGGAAGTTGGCGGTCAGGCGGGCCGAACGCGGCGTGCCGGGGCTGTAGCGGGCACCGCTGTTGTTCAGGCTGCCGATGTATTCCTTGTCGGCGAGGTTGTACACGTTGAGCTGCAGGTTGACGTTCTTGTTGATCTCGTAGGCCGCCATCGCGTCGAACACCCAGTAGTCCGGGCCGTTCAGCATGTTGGTCTTGGCCGGATTGGCGATCGTGCTGCTCGAACGCGTCACCGAGTCGACGTAGCGGGCGCCGCCGCCGATGGTCAGGCCGAACGGCAGCTTGTAGGTGGTCCAGCTGGTGAAGGTCAGCTTGGGCGACCACTGGATCACGCCGCCGTCGGTCGGGCTGTTGCCGCCGGTCGAACCCTTGCTGATCTTCGGGTCCATGTAGGCGAGGCCGGCGCTGATCTGCCAGTTCTGGGTGACGATGCCGGCCACGCCGAGCTCGACGCCTTCGACGCGGCGCTTGCCGACCTGGGTGGTCTCGTTGGTCGAGGCGTTGGTGACGATCTCGTTCTTGTTCTCGCTGCGGAACAGCGCCGCGGTCACCGCCAGCTTGTTGCCCAGCAGGTCCCACTTGGTGCCGAGCTCGATGTTGCTGCCTTCCTGCGGATCGACGTTCGGGTTGTTGATGTTGTTGGCGCTGGCGTTCAGCGCGAAGTTGGCGCCGCCCGGGGGCTGCTGCGAGGTGGCGTAGGAGGCGTAGACGCTGCCGTTGGCGGCCGGCTTGTACAGCGCGCCGATCTTCCAGCTGACCAGGTTGTCCGAGCCGGACAGCGCGGAGCCGACCAGGGTGCCGACCGGCAGGGTCGGATTGTTGGCCGCGGTCGACAGCGACACCGACTCGCTCTCGGTCTTGTAGTGGTCGACGCGCAGGCCGCCGTTGAGCTGGAAGCGGTCGCCGAACTTCAGCGTGTCGAACACGTAGATGCCGGCGGTGGCGGTGTCGCCCTTGCTCATGGCGCCGGTCGGCCGCACCGGGATGAAGGTGTCGTTCACGCTCGGGTTGTACAGGTTGGCGGCGGCCTGGGTGCCGACGCCGGCCTGGGTGTAGGCGGCCTGCTTCTCGTAGATGAACTCGATGCCGGCGCTGACCGAGTGCTTGACGGCGCCGGTGGCGAATTCGGCCGTCAGGTTGGTCTGGTTGGTCAGGACGGTGTTGTCCTGGTCCTTGCCCTGGCGGGTGCGCGCCACGGTCCACAGGGCCGGGTTGGCATTGGTGAAGTTCGGCGCGTTGACGCCGGTCAGCACGTATTGCTGGCTCGACTTGCCGTAGCGCGAGGTGTTGCGCAGCGTGATGCCCTGGGCGAAGTCGTGCTCGAAGCGGGCGGTGAACATGTCGGCGGTGACGGTATCGAAATCGCCGAGCGAGCCGTAGAAGTTGCTGCTGTCGACCTTGGCCGGCACCTTGCCCGCCTGCGCGCCGCCGGTGTCGAAGGCGGCGTTGTAGAAGCCGTCGAGGCCCACGGTCGGCACGCCGCCGTCCGGACGGTTGTCCTGCTTGATGTGCAGCAGGTTGAAGTAGGCGCGGGTCGGGCCGTCGAGGCCGAAGGCCAGCGAGGGCGCGACGCCCCAGCGGTCGTTCTTCACCTCGTCGCGGCCGGCCACGCCGGCGTCCTGCTTCATCAGGTTCAGGCGGAAGGCCGCGCCTTCGAAGCCCAGCTTGCGGTTGATGTCGGCGGTCACGCGCTTGTAGTCGCCGCTGCCGAAGCCGGCGGCACCGCCGGTGAAGTCGTCGGCCTGGGCGTTCTTGGACACCAGGTTGACGTAGCCCGAGGCCGCGCCGCGGCCGTAGTCGGCGCCGGCCGGGCCCTTGGCGATCTCGACCTGTTCGGTGTTGAAGGTGTCGCGGCTGATCGAGCCGAGGTCGCGCACGCCGTCGACGAAGATGCTGCCTGGGTGTCGAAGCCGCGCATGAAGATCGAGTCGCCGGTGGCGGTGTTGCCGTTCTCGCCCAGCAGCATGGTGATGCCGGGGGTGTTGCGCAGCGCTTCGGACAGCGTGGCGGCGGCCTGTTCCTGCAGGATTTCCTTCTTCACCACGGTGAAGGTCTGGGGGGTATCGACCAGCGGCTGGGTCTGCTTGGGCGAGCTGACGCGCTCGGCCTTGTAGGCCGGCTGTTCGGCCTGCGCCTTGACGTCGACCGTCGGAAGCACGGTCTCGGACTCGGCGGCCATCGCGCCGGCCGGCAGGGCCAGGAGCAGCGCCGAGGCGAGCGCGGAGGACTTCAGCCGCGTGCTGTCGCCGTGTTTCTTGCTGGTGATGTAAGCCATCTGGATAACACTCCCTGAGGTTGGTATGTCGGTGTTGCGAATCTGCCGGCCTTGCCCTGCGCGCTCGCCGTGCGAATGCGCCGCGGGGCAGCTGCCGTTCCATGTCCTGGTCGCCGCCCGCCGGGCGGCTCCTCCACCGCGAAGGCTCGCCGAGGGATCGGCGCCTTCGTCCGCTCGTCGCGCGCGCAGGGCGGCGCGATCTCTGTCTTCGTGCGCCCGCGCGCGGCGCAGGCAAAAAAAGGCCGGCCCCGTGGGGGGCCGGTAAACCGTACTGGGTGGTGACACAGGGGATCGAAGCGATCCCCGCAGCGCGCCGCATGGTCGAGGAACCACAGGCCGCCCTGCTCCACTGCGCAATCCCAACAATTCGCTTCCCGATCGCAACCGCCGAGACCCTTGCAGCAGATGCAACGAATATTAACGATAAGAATTCTCATTTGCAAACTTATTTGAGAACTATTTTTATTTGTATCTGTATGGCCGCGCCATCGAGCCCGCAGCCGCCGGCCGGCCCGTGCACGGCCGCGTGGCATAATCGCGGCCATGGTCGCTCCCACCCGCCCCTCGCCGTCTCCGTCGCCGAAGCTGCCGACCCCAAGGGCTGGCTGGCCCGGCTGGCCGACCGCTTCAACCCCGACGAGCTGCGCCTGCTCGCCTCGGCCATGGAATGGTCGGCCGCGCTGTACGCCGGCAAGACCTACCCGCCGATCCATGCGCCGATCTATCCGCACGCGGTGGCGGCCGCCAGCATCGTCGCCGACCTGCGCCTGTCGGCCGAGGCGGTGGTGGCCACGCTGCTGTTCTGCGCGCCCGACTACCTGCCCGACGCCCACGCCCAGATCGCCGCGCGCTTCGGCGAGACGGTGGCCAAGCTGGTCGACGGCGTCAGCAAGGTGCGCAAGATGTCGGCGCTGGCCCACGTCGAGACCGGCCGCAAGGAAGACGCGCAGCAGCAGATCGAGACCGTGCGCAAGATGTTGCTGGCGATGGTCGAGGACATCCGGGTGGTGCTGATCAAGCTGGCCTGGCGCACCCAGACCATGCACTACCTGGCCAAGTGCGAGGAATCGGTGCGGCGGCCGATCGCGCGCGAGACGCTCGACCTGTTCGCCCCGCTGGCCAACCGGCTCGGCGTCTGGCAGATCAAGTGGGAACTGGAAGACCTCGGCTTCCGCTTCCTCGAGCCGGCCCTCTACAAGAAGATCGCCGGCCTGCTCGACGAGAAGCGGGTCGACCGCGAGAACTTCATCGCCGAATCGATCGCCACGCTGCGCGAGGCGCTGCTGGCGCAGGGCATCAAGGCCGACCTGATGGGCCGGCCCAAGCACATCTTCAGCATCTACAAGAAGATGCAGCAGAAGAAGCTCGACTTCGCCGAGCTGTACGACATCCGCGCGATCCGCGTGCTGGTCGACAGCATCCCGGCCTGCTACACCGCGCTCGGCGTGGTGCACCACATCTGGCAGCCGATCCCGGGCGAGTTCGACGACTACATCAGCCATCCCAAGGGCAATTTCTACCGCAGCCTGCATACCGTGGTGGTCGGCCCGAACGACAAGGCGCTCGAGGTGCAGATCCGCACCTTCGAGATGCACGAGCACGCCGAGTACGGCGTGGCGGCGCACTGGCGCTACAAGGAGGGCGGCGCCGGCGACGCGCGCTACGAGGAGAAGATCGCCTGGCTGCGCCAGCTGCTCGACTGGCGCGAGGACATGAGCCAGCAGACCGCGGTGGCCGAGGCGTTCAAGGCCGAGCTGTTCGACGACAGCATCTACGCGCTGACGCCGGCCGGCCGGGTGATCGCGCTGCCCAAGGGCGCCACCCCGGTCGACTTCGCCTACCACCTGCATACCGACCTCGGCCACCGCTGCCGCGGCGCCAAGGTCGACGGCCATATCGTCACGCTCGACACGCCGCTGGAGACCGGCCAGCGCGTCGAGATCCTGGCCGCCAAGGAAGGCGGGCCGAGCATCGACTGGCTGCACCAGGGCTATCTGAAGAGCCACCGCGCGATCCAGAAGGTGCGCCACTGGCTGCGCCAGCAGAACCTCGACATCGCGATCGAGACCGGCCGCGCGATCCTCGACAAGGAGATCGCGCGCTCGGGCACCCACCCGAACCTCGACGAGCTGGCCGAGAAGCTGCACTTCAAGCGGCTGGACGACCTGCTGGCCGCCATCGGCCAGAACGAGGTCACCTCGCGCGACCTGGCGCTGGCCCTGGCGCCGCCGCCGGTCGAGCAGCCGGTCGAGGCCGGCGACATCGTCAAGCAGGCGCGCGCCGACACGCGCGGCGAAGGCATCCTGATCGAGGGCGTCGACAAGCTGATGACGCTGCTGGCGCGCTGCTGCAAGCCGGTGCCGCCCGATCCGGTGATCGGCTTCGTCACCAAGGGCCGCGGCATCAGCATCCACCGGCGCGACTGCGCCACGCTGGCGCGGCTGTCGAAGAACGCGCCGGAGCGGCTGATCACCGCCGACTGGGGGCAGAAGTTCACGCTCGGCGGCCACGGCCAGGTGTTCGCCGCCGACGTCGAGATCGAGGCGCACGACCGGCCGAGCCTCTTGCGCGACATCTCCGACCTGTTCTCGCGCGACAAGATCAACGTGACGGCGGCCCACACCATGACGCGCCACCAGATCGCCCGCATGCGCTTCACGCTCGAGATCCGCGATGCGCAGGGGCTGCGGCGGGTGATGGAGCACGTGCGACAGGTGCCGGGGTGATCAGCATCACCCGGCGGTAGGGCTGGCCGGCGCGATTACCGATATCGGCGCGTCGATTCCCGCCACGAATCCTCGGCAGGTCGGCCTCTGGTCGGCCGGGCTTCACGCCCGACAGCGCCGTCGATTCAACGCGCAGTCGGGCGTGAAGCCCGACCTACGGCCTCATCCATCCATGTAGGAGCGGCTTCAGCCGCGAACAGCCGTCGTGGACGCAACGACCATTCGCGGCCGAAGCCGCTCCTGCCGATCCCATCGTCCGCGGCGCTAGTCGCGCAGCATCTGCCCCACCGCCCGCTGCAGCAGCAGCATCGCCGGCAGGCCGGCCGCCAGCACCGTCCACCACACCGCGTCGCCGCCGTGGCGCGCGTAGATCTGGCTGGCCACCAGCGGCGAGCACAAGGTCGACAGGCTCCACATCGCCGAATACAGGCCGAAGTAGTGGCCGCTGCGGCGGCCCTCGGCGCGCTGCATCACCAGCACGCCCACGCTCGGCATCCACAGCATCTCGCCCAGCGTCCACACCGCGGTCGACAGGATCACGCCGGCCACCCCGCCGGCCAGCGGCAGGCAGCCGAGGCCGGCCACCATCAGCGCACAGCCCCACAGCATCTGCCGGCCAAGGCCGAAGCGCTGGCTCCAGGCCGTCAGTGGCAGCTGGAGCAGGCCGACCATCAGGCCGTTGAGGCCGTGCTGCCAGCCGACCTGGGCCGGCGTCAGCGCCAGGTGCTCGCGCAGGTAGGGGCCGTACATGCCGTTGACCTGGTCGTACATCATGCCCAGCGGCAGCGCGGCGGCCAGCAGCAGCAGGAAGGCGCGGTCGCCGTAGGGCGAGGCCAGCCCGCCGGCCGCCGCCGCCCCGGCCGCGGCGGCCGATCGCGGCGTGGCCGGCGGGGCCAGCTGCGCCAGCGCATAGGACAGCCAGCCGGCGGCGGCGAACGAGGAGGCGGCATCGAGCCAGAATACGTAGCGGTAGTCGAAGCCGGCCAGCATGCCGCCGGCGAAGCCGCCGACCGAGAAGCCGAGGTTGATCGCCACCCGGTGCAGCGACTGCGCGCGCGGCCGCTCCTCGGGCGTGCAGGCTTCCATGATCAGCCGCTGCACCACCGGCCGGTAGCCGGCATCGGCCGCGCCGCTGGCGAACAGCAGCAGGCCGAGCAGCCACGGCGATTCGACCTGGCCTAGCAGCACCAGCCCCAGGCCCGAGGCGACGAGGCCGCCGACCGCCAGCCGGCGCGGCGGAACGTGGTCGCTGGCCACGCCCATGCCGTAGGCGCCGGTCAGCGTGCCGGCGCCGTACAGCGCCAGCAGCACGCCGACGGTCTCGACCGGCAGGTGCAGCGCCTCGCGCAGGTAGATGGCCATGAACAGCTTTGCCATCACCCCCATGCGGTTGATGAAGGCGGTGGCGGCCAGGATCCAGGCCATCGACGGCAGCGTGAACAGGCGGGCGACCAGCGGGAACGAGCGGAGCGACAGGGCGGCGGTCATGGATCGGCGGAGCGGGCGGGAAGTGCCGGCAGCATGCCGCCGAAGCCGCGGCCGCGGCAGATACAGCGGGCCGCGCAGTCGACCGGCACAGCCGCAAGCCCTTGATTCGGATAGCGCTCCGGGCCGCTGTCACGGCCGCGTCATCGGGATTTCATATCATCGTTGGCTGATTTTGCCTCCGGAACCGCCATGCGCCTCACCCTCTCGCGACAACTGCTGCTGCTCACCCTGTTCACCGCCGGCGCGCTCGGCCTGGTGGTGCTGCTCACCGCCCACCTGCTCGGCGGCGTGCGCGCCACCTTCGGCCAGTACGATGCCGGCCAGCGCAGCGTCAACCTGCTGCTCGACGTCAAGGCCACCGCGCTGTCGGTGTCGCGCGCCGATCCGATCCTGGCCGAGACCGCCGGCCGGCTCGCCGCCGCCGACCGCGACATCCAGGCCGCCGCCGCCGCGCTGCGCCCGCTGCTAGGCCCGCAGCGGGCCGCCGAGCTCGACGGCGAACTGGCCGGCCACTGGCGCGAATACCTCAAGCAGTTCCAGAGCGCGGTCAAGATCGCCGAATCGAGCCCGCAGGATGCAATGTCGATCCCCGAGCAGATCTACGGGCTGCAGCTGGCGCCGATGATCGAATCGCTCGACCGCCAGGTGGCGGCCGAGAAGGCGAACGCCGCCGCGCTGCGAGAGGCGATCGGCAATCGCATCGAGGGCGTGTTGCGCGCGGTGCTGATCCCGCTGATCCTGGCCGCCGTGGTGGTGATCGTGTTCCAGGCCTTCTTCGGCCGCCGGCTCAAGCGCCGGCTGGAGACCATGGCGGCCGAGGCCGACATCCTCAAGACCGGCGACCTGACGCGCCGGCTGCCCGAATCGGGCGACGAGCTGGGCCGGCTGGCCGCCGCCTTCAACGGCTTCGTGGCCGAGCTGAACCGGCTGCTGGCCGAAGTCGGCCACGAGGTGGTGCGGACCCGCGCCGAG
The DNA here is from genome assembly GCF_014353015.1 of Chitinimonas koreensis. Lineage (NCBI taxonomy): Bacteria > Pseudomonadati > Pseudomonadota > Betaproteobacteria > Neisseriales > Chitinibacteraceae > Chitinimonas > Chitinimonas koreensis. The sequence continues at coordinate 1,273,930 of NZ_CP060704.1, read as the reverse complement.
ACGCTGCGGCTGGGCGAGCGCGCCGGCCGAGTCGGCGGCCATACCGCGCAGCAGAGCGAGGACGTCGGCCATATCGGCGCCGCGGTCGAGGAACTGAGCGTCTCGGTCGACAGCGTGGCCGGCTTCGCCCGCGATGCCGCCGCGGCGGCGCAGGACGCCAGCCAGCTGACCCGCAGCGCCGAGGAGAAGACCGCCGTCTCGCTCGCCGACATGCGCGCGCTGCAGACCAGCGTCGACAGCGCCGCCGCGACGCTGCTGCGGCTGGACGAGGCGACCGGCCGGGTCACCGCGGTCAGCGCGCTGATCCAGGAGATCGCCAGCCAGACCAACCTGCTGGCGCTCAACGCCGCCATCGAGGCGGCCCGCGCCGGCGAGGCCGGCCGCGGCTTCGCAGTGGTGGCCGACGAGGTGCGCAAGCTGTCGGAGCGCACCGCCGGCGCCACCGGCGAGATCGGCCGCATCCTGGCCGGACTGTCGGACAGCATGGCGACCGCGCGCGCCGCGATGCACGACGCGCACGACCGCGCCGAGGCCGAGGTGGCCCAGGCCGAGACCATCGCGGCCTTGATGAACGAGGTGGAGACCACGGTCGACCGGGTGCGCGGGATGATGCGCAGCATCGCCGACGCGACGGTCGAGCAGTCGCGCGCCGGCACCGCGATCGCCGGCGACGTGGCCGAGATCAACCGCTTGGCGCAGGAGACCGCGAGCGCGATGGCCGACACCGAGGCCGACGCGGCGCTGCTGGCCGAGGGCGCGGAACGGCTGGCGGCGGCGACGCAGCGGTTCAGGTTGGCTTAGGCGGGGTCGGCGCGGCACGCGGAAGCCGGGCGAGCGTTTGCCGATCGATGGTTCAGCCCGAACTACGCCTCATCTACCGGGCCGCTCTGCCATCCCCGGCCCGAGCTGCGCTCCATGGGCCAGCCCGCGCTCCGCTCCATGGGCCAGCCCGAGCTGCGCTCCATGGGCCAGCCCTTTTCCGGTAAAATCTCGGCCCTCTTCACCCGCTCGAAGCCCAAGCTCCCATGCCCACCCTTCTCAAGCTGCGCGGCGGTGTCGCGCTCTCCGCCTTCCGCCTCGAAAAACTGGTCAACGGCCTGAAGGCGGCCGGCGTCGGCGGCCTCGCGCCCTATGCCGAGTTCTGGCATTTCGTGGAAGTGGACGGCAGCCTCACCGCCGACGAGCAGGCCAGGCTTGAGCGCATCCTGGCCAGCGACACGCCGGCCGACCCGGCCCGCGCCGCCGGCACCATGGTGCTGGTCACCCCGCGCGTCGGCACCATCTCGCCGTGGTCTTCCAAGGCCACCGACATCCTCAAGCTGTGCGGCCTCGACAAGATCGTCCGCATCGAGCGCGGCATGGCGCTCCATGCCGGTCGCGACCTCGACGACGCCGAGCGCGCCAGCCTCGCCGCCGCCGCCCACGACCGCATGATCGAAGCGGTCTGGCCCGGCTTCGACGGCCTCGAAGCGCTGTTCAGCCACGCCGAGCCGGCGCCGCTGGCCAGCGTCGACACCCTCGCCGGCGGCCGCCCGGCGCTCGAGGCGGCCAACCGCGAGATGGGCCTCGCGCTGTCGGCCGACGAGATTGACTACCTGGTCGAGAACTTCGCCAAGCTCGGCCGCAACCCGAACGACATCGAACTGATGATGTTCGCCCAGGCCAACTCCGAGCACTGCCGCCACAAGATCTTCAACGCCGACTTCGTGATCGACGGCCAGGCGCAGGAGAAGTCGCTGTTCGGCATGATCCGCGACACCCACAAGGCCCACCCGCAGGGCACCGTGGTCGCCTACAACGACAACGCTTCGGTGATCGAGGGCGCGCCCATCCTGCGCTTCTACCCGCAGCCGGGCAGCGCGCAGTACCAGTACCACGCGCGGCCGACCCACATCCTGATGAAGGTCGAGACCCACAACCACCCGACCGCCATCTCGCCCTTCCCCGGCGCCTCGACCGGCTCCGGCGGCGAGATCCGCGACGAAGGCGCCACCGGCCGCGGCTCCAAGCCCAAGGCCGGCCTGGTCGGCTTCACCGTGTCCAACCTCAACATCCCCGGCTTCAAGCAGCCGTGGGAAGTCCACTCCGACACCCGGCTCGAGTACGGCAAGCCCGGCCGCATCGTCTCCGCACTGCAGATCATGCTCGACGGCCCGATCGGCGGCGCCGCCTTCAACAACGAATTCGGCCGGCCCAACCTGACCGGCTACTTCCGCACCTACGAAGAGCAGCACGACGGCGAAATGCGCGGCTACCACAAGCCGATCATGATCGCCGGCGGCCTGGGCAACATCGACGCCGACCACATCGGCAAGCACGACATCCCGCCCGGCGCGCTGATCATCGTGCTCGGCGGCCCCGGCATGCTGATCGGGCTGGGCGGCGGCGCCGCCTCGTCGATGGACACCGGCGCCAACGCCGCCGATCTCGACTTCGACTCGGTGCAGCGCGGCAACCCCGAGATCGAGCGGCGCGCCCAGGAAGTGATCGACCGCTGCTGGCAGCTCGGCGACAAGAACCCGATCCTCAGCATCCACGACGTCGGCGCCGGCGGCCTGTCGAACGCCCTGCCCGAGCTGGTGCACGGCGCCGGCCGCGGCGCGCAGTTCAAGCTGCGCGACATCCACATTGAAGAAAAGGGCATGTCGCCGCTGCAGATCTGGTGCAACGAATCGCAGGAGCGCTACGTGCTCGCGATCGCCGCCGACGACCTGGACGCCTTCCGCGCCATCGCCGAGCGCGAGCGCTGCCCGTTCTCGGTGGCCGGCACCGCCACGCTGGAGACGCGGCTCGAAGTCGCCGACGCCCACTTCGGCAACAACCCGGTCGACATGCCGATGGACGTGCTGCTCGGCAAGCCGCCGAAGATGACGCGCGACGTGCGCCGCCTCGCCCGCGAGCTGCCGATGTTCGACTCCTCGCCCTTGGATCTGCATGACGCCGCCTACCGCGTGCTGCGATTGCCGGCAGTGGCCGACAAGCGCTTCCTGATCACCATCGGCGACCGTTCGGTCGGCGGCATGACCGCGCGCGACCAGATGGTCGGTCCCTGGCAGGTGCCGGTGGCCGACGTCGCGGTCACCACCATGGGCTACGAGACCTACCTCGGCGAAGCGATGGCGATGGGCGAGCGCACGCCGCTGGCGCTGATCTCGGCGCCGGCCTCGGGCCGCATGGCGGTCGGCGAAGCCATCACCAACCTGGCCGCCGCGCGCGTCGACAAGCTCGGCGACGTCAAGCTGTCGGCCAACTGGATGGCCGCCGCCGGCCACCCGGGCGAGGACGCCAACCTGTACGACACGGTGCAGGCGGTGCGCGACCTCAGCATCGCGCTCGGCATCAGCATCCCGGTCGGCAAGGACAGCCTGTCGATGAAGACGGTGTGGCAGGACGAGGGCCAGGACCGCGCCGTGGTCGCCCCGCTGTCGCTGATCGTCTCCGGCTTCGCCCCGGTGGTCGACGTGCGCC